>JAZNYL010000034.1:0-31885 GCA_045594445.1 Eubacteriales bacterium | reverse complement strand
GATGCTTACGCAAAATACGAATATAATCGATACCGTCATGGGGCCTCATTTTATCACGCCTTACTTTAAGCCATTTAAGTTCCTCAGCCAACGACTCAGCCGAGTCTGCAAATTTAGCCAATAGCAGGTGGAATGTAAAATCATCAAAAGCTTTTCCCGCAGGGCATATAGGCAATATGTCCAAGGGGAAAGATGAAGGGATCGGACAAATCTGCCCGTCAAAACCAACTTGGTTCGACTCCCGTGCGGCTAATCTCGTTTTATCGACTCAAAAGTCTATAAAAATAAAAAATAAATCAAAAAACGAAAGGAAACACACCATGAAAAGAATTCTTGCGCTCGCGCTGCTTCTGATTATGTGCGTAAGCACCTTCGCACTGACCGGTTGCGACAGACAGCAGGCGACCACTCAGCCTCCCGCAGGCGAAACCGAAGCAGCTGGTGGCACCCAGGGCGAAGGCCAGACCGATGAGCAGGGAAATACCCAGCAGCCCACCGTTCAGCCCGTACCCTATGACGTACCCGCTGTTGGCTATGATGGCAGCGAAGTTACCATCACCTTCTCCCACACCATGAATGCTACCTACCAGGGCGTTCTGGACAAGTACATTGCAAAGTTCAACGAGCTGTACCCCAACATCACGGTTGAGCACGCACAGATCGGTGGCTACGACGAGGTTCGTGACCAGATCAAGACCGAGCTGACCGCAGGCAACCAGCCCAACATCGCTTACTGCTATCCCGACCACGTTGCTCTTTACAACGTTGCAAAGGCAGTAGTACCGCTCAACAGCTTTATCGACAGCACCATTGAAGTGACCGATGCACAGGGCAACAAGACCGTTCTGGGTCTGACCGCTGAGCAGATCGCTGACTTCATCCCCGGCTACTATGCAGAGGGTGCAGTATTTGACAACGCAGGCACCATGTACACCATGCCTATGTCCAAGTCCACCGAGGTTCTGTACTACAACAAGACCTTCTTTGATGCAAACGGCCTGACCGTTCCCACCACCTGGGACGAAATGAAGGCTCTTTGCCAGAAGATCCTTGAGATCGATCCCGACTGCATCCCTCTGGGCTATGACTCCGAGGCAAACTGGTTTATCACCATGTGCGAGCAGTACAACTCTCCCTACACCTCCGCTCAGAGAGGTAAGTACTTCCTGTTCAACAACGATCAGAACAAGGCTTTCGTCAAGGAATTCAGATCCTGGTACGAAGCAGGCTACCTGACTACTCAGGAGCTGTACGGCGGTTACACCTCCGGCCTGTTCACCGAGCTGACCGATAAGAACAGCTACATGTCCATCGGTTCTACCGGTGGTTCTATGCACCAGCGTCCCGAAGCAACCGATGACGGTTATGCATTCGAGGTTGGCATCGCGCCCATCCCTCAGGTAAATCCCGATGCTCCCAAGGCTATCTCCCAGGGTCCCTCCCTGTGCATCTTTGAGAGCGACAATAAGCAGGAGGTTGTTGCTTCCTGGCTGTTCGTCAAGTTCCTGACCACCGATCCCGCATTCCAGGCAGAGTTCTCCATGACCTCCGGTTACATGCCCGTAATCAAGAGCGTTGAGAACGTTCCCGCATACGCAAACTTCCTTGCAAATGCTGACGGCGGCGAGCACATTCAGGCTTTGGCTGTTAAGGTTGGTAGAGAGATGTCCAACGCTTACTTCGTATCTCCCGCGTTCAACGGCTCTTCCGTTGCCCGTGACAAGGTTGGCGTTCTGATGCAGTACTGCTTCGTAACTCCCGCAGACGACGTTGACGCTATGATCGACAAGGCGTTCAAGGACGCTGTTGTTGAGTGCAACAACGCACAGTAATCTGACTTCTATTTGTGAAAATTATAAAGAACATGAAGAGTTTATCCAAATTACTGATTGTTCTCCTTGCCATTGCTATGATTGCGGGCTGCCTTGCAGCCTGCAATCAGGGCGGTGAAGAGAATCCCTCTGAGGAAATCACCACCCAACCGGCAGGTACGGAGACTCCTTCTGAGTCCACGACCACATCCCCCGAATCCGAAACTCAAGCAGAGCCCGAATTCATTGACTTTGCAGATCAGGTGAAATTCGATCCCAATTCCGGCAGAGTCAACGTGGAAGTCACGGTGCACGCCGCTATTGACGGTGACACCACCCACTTCAACGTGCCCACCAGCATCGTGCCCTCCGGTATTCTCAAGGCAAGATACCTCGGTATCAATACGCCCGAGTCCACCGGTATCATCGAGCCCTGGGGCAAAAAGGCTTCTAATTACACCAAGGAGACGCTTGCAAAGGCGACCTCCATTTACATTGAATCTGACAACGCTACGTGGAACGTTGATTCCACGGGCGGCAGATATCTCGTTTGGGTCTGGTACAAGACCGACGAGATGACCGAATATCGCAATCTCAACATTGAGATTTTGCAGCAGGGTCTGGCATTCGGCTCCAACGCAGCCGATAACGCGTACTCCGAGTACACTATGGGTGCGCTCAACCAGGCAAAGCAGCTCAAGCTGTACGTTTTCTCCAAGGCAAAGGACCCCGATTTCTATTACGGCGGCGCACAGAACGTCACTCTCAAGGAGCTCAAGCTCAACTACGAGCAGTATAAGGACCAGCTGGTTCGCTTTGAGGGCGTTGTCGTTAAGAGAAGCGGCGCGACCGTTTATCTGGAAGAGTACGATGCCGAGAACGATATGTATTTCGGCATGCAGGTCTTCTGCGGCTATAACGTGATCGGCAAGGTGATGGAGGCTTTGAGCATCGGTAACCGCGTCGTCATGGTTGGTACGCTGCAGTATTACGAGCTTGGCGGCACGTGGCAGATCTCCAATATCCAGTATGAGATCGATATGATGGACCCCGAGGGCGATCTGAGCACTACGGGTATCCATAAGATCGGTGAAGGCGGTAAGGCAAGCTACTACGAGGTAGCGGCTTCCGATATCGTCAGCAGCAAGCTGACCATTGACGTGACCACCTTTGATGCGGATGGCAACGAGATCGTTACCCCCACCGAGTTTGACTACGGCGAGCTGGCGCATTACAGCACCGTCACGGTCAAGAATCTGACCGTGGAGAGTGTTTATACCACCACCGCAGATACCAGCGACGATAAGGGCGCTATGTCCATTACCTGTAAGGCAGAGGACGGCACCACCATCGTCGTCAGAACCGAGGTGCTTGCGGACGCAGACGGCAATCTGGTCACGGATGCTGCTTTCCCCGTTGGCACCAACATTACCGTGAAGGGAATTATCGATTCCTATAACGGCGCGTATCAGGTAAGAGTGTTCTCGATTAACGACGTCACCTATAACTGATATTCCCAAGGCCGCGCGGCGGCAAAACAATCTGAAAATATTTTATGATAAAGAAAAGGAGCTATCATGAAAAGAATTCTCATGCTTTTGATGGCATTGGCTCTGGTTCTGTCTCTGGCTTCTCTGGTTGCTTGTGAAAATGACGAGCAGCAGGGCGAAGAGACCACGACCGAAGCACCTTCCACCCAGGAAGAGACCACGACTCCCGAAGAAGAAACCACCCAGGCTCCCGAAGTAAACGACGAGCCTACCGATCTGGAGAACGCAGCAGAGTACGTTCGTCAGCTGTATAAGGACACCACCGTTACCGCTGCTGACTACACTCTGGTTTCCAGCGTAAAGATCGGCTCCACCACTTATGCGATCACCTGGACTGTCAACAGCGATCAGATCACTCTGACTGTTGGCGAGGACGGCACCGTTTCGGTTGACGTTCCCGACGAGGCTTACGAGGAAATCGCATACGTTCTGACTGCAACCGTGAAGGATGCAGAAGGCAACACCGCAGTCAAGGAATTCAACCGCACCGTTCCTAAGTTCAAGGTTACCACTTGGGAAGAGTACCAGGCAGCCGAGGAAGGCGACAACCTGATCGTTCAGGGTATCGTTGTTGGTATCAACTCCAAGGCAGCAGGTAACACCAGAAACCACCTGTTCCTCTTGGACGAAAGCGGCTACGGCGGCTACTACTCCTACCAGATGGACGTTGACCCCGTTGCTGATCTTGGCATCGAGGTTGGTATGACCGTTCGCGTTGCAGGTCCTGCTGCTCCTTACAGCGGCATGATGGAGATCAAGGGCGGTATTCCCACTGTTGTAAGCACCGAGATCAAGAGCTTCGAGGTTGTTGATATCACCGACAAGTTCGTTCCCGAGACCAACTTCAACGAGCTGGTTGGTATGCCTGTTGTAGTCAAGGGCGTTACCATTGGCGGCCAGGTTCTGGATAACCCCACCAGCCAGTATCTGTACTTCGAGCTGAACGGCGTACAGTCCTACGTAAGAACCTACGTAACCGATTTCCCCACCACGCTGAAGGCTGATGATAAGGGCATCATCGACGCAGCACACGCTGAAAAGCTGGGCTACACCGCTGACGTAACCGGTATCATGATCACCTACTCCGGCACTCCTTACCTCATTCCCACCTCCGTGGATTGCTTCTACAACTACGCACTTCCCGAGAGAAGCGACGCTGAAAAGGTTACCTTGGAAAAGGATAACCTGACCGTTGACGTGACCACCTTCACCGAGAACGGCGAGGCAGAGGTCACCGTTGCAGGCTCCACTTATCCCGAGGTTACCGTCTCCTGGGCATCCGACAGCGAGTATGTTGTCGTTGACGGCGGCAAGCTGACCGTTACCATTCCCAACGAGACCACCAACGTCAAGCTGACCGCTACCCTGACTCTGGGTGATGCAAGCGAGACCGTTGAGTTTGAACTGACTCTGGTTGCTTCCAACTTCACCATCGTTCCCGTAACTGCTCCCGAGGCAGAGGTTGCTTACAAGATGTATCTGAACCAGGTTAAGAACGGCTACGGCGTATTCGTATGCGGTGGCATCAACCAGGATAGATACCTGATCACCTCCAAGGCTGCTTCCGAGGCTCTTGACGTTTACGCTGAGGCAAACGGCGAAGGCTTCTCCTTCTACACGATGATCGACGGTGCAAAGAAGTACATTAACGTCACTCACAACGACGCAGGCAAGATTGCAGTTCTGTATCAGGATACCGCAATCAGCGTTTACGTTTACACCGAGGGCATCAACGCTTGGGTAACCAACGTTGAGGGCGAGGCTGACCAGTACTACCTGGGCACCTACAACAACTTTGATACCATCAGCGCATCCAAGACCAGCTACATCAGCGCAGATAACACCGGCGTAAGCCAGTTCCCGCTGCAGCTTGTTGTGCTTGGCGATGCAAATATGTCTGCTGACGGCAACGTCATCACCAACGCAGGCGTTGAGATCAAGGAAGGCGTTGCATACCTGATGTCCATGAACCAGGTCAAGAACGGCCACATCGTATACGTTTGCGGCGGCATTGATCAGGACAGATACCTCATCACCTCCGAGGATAAGGCAGCTGCTCTGCAGGTATTCGTAGAGAAGACCGAGGAAGGCTACAACTTCTTCACCACCATTGACGGTGCAAAGAAGTACATCAATGTCACCACCAACGATGCAGGCAAGGTTGCAATCCTGTACCAGGATGCTGCTACCAGCACCTACACCTACGTTCCCGAGACCAACATCTGGATGACCAATTTGGACGGTCAGGATAAGTACATTGGTTCTTACAACAACTTTGATACCATGTCCGCATCCAACACCAGCTATATCAACGCTGGCAACACCGGCGTTGCACAGTTCCCCATGGAGCTGGTTCTGGCTGAGTAAAACAAAATAAAAAAAGCGTTGCACCTCGGTGCAACTCTTTTTTTGCGCTTATTGATTGATATATCCCGCGAGCTTTTTGAAAACGGGCATGTTGGTGCGGTCGGATTGCAGGGGAGTGACCGAAATATAGCCGTTCATGACGCAATCGGTATCCAGCTCAAGGTTCTTGGTGTTCTCAAAAATGAACTGTCCGATCTGCTGGTAGGTACCGTTTCCGTTGTCCACCCACTCGTCGGAGTACTTCGCCTGTCCTTGACGGGTGATGTGAATGCCTTGTGGATTTTCGGGGATGTTGACGTTGTAAAGATTGTTGATGGCGAAGAGATTGTTGCGCTCAAAGAACTTGAACACGTAATCCAACTGCTCAAGAGCGCCTGCGAGTGTGGCGGGATCGGTGGAAAGCGCCAAGCCAAGGTGGCCCTGCGCAGCAGCCTCGTAAATCGCGCCCACCGTGCCCGAATATACGATATCCTGGCCGATGTTGTAGCCGCGATTGATACCCGAAATCACCAGATCATATTTCTTGCCAAGACCGATGATGCCAAAGCGTACGCAATCTGCGGGGGTAGAGTCCACAGCGTAGGCAACAGTTTCGGGGCAGAGATCGTATTTGGTGACCGCGATGGGACGGAAAATGTCAATGCCGTGGCTCTTGCCACTCTGCTCGTGCAAGGGTGCAACCGTGGTGACCTCGCCGTATTTCGCCGCCCACTTGACCAAGGGGAGAAGTCCCTCGGCCTTGATACCGTCGTCGTTCGTAATCAGAATTTTCATAACCAGCCCTCGTTTTCTGCCTTGTACTTGGCCAAGGTTTCGTCAGCTTCCTTGACCAGGCGCATAGCCTCTCTTTTGGTGTGCACGGTTGCACCGCTTGCGCAAGCGTGTCCGCCGCCGCTGTATCTCTCGGCAATCTGATTGACCGTGACAAAGCGGGAGCGCAGCCTGACGCGAATCTCGGTCTCGTGCTCAATAAAGATCAGCCAGATCAGCGAGCCCTTGATCGAATCCAGCAGGGAAACGGCAGCCGCAGCCTGCTCGTGGGAAAGACCGTATTTTTCCATGGTCGCGCGGCTGACGTACAGATACGCCACGCCCGCGGGCGTCATTTTCATGTTCTTATATACGTAGGACTTGAACTTGAAATCATCCACGTCCTGCAGGTAAAGCTGTGCGTACAGCACGTCTGTGTTCACGCCAACGTCCAAAAGCACGCCAGCCATGCGCATGGTGTCGCCCGAGGTGCTGCTGAAGCGGAAGCGTCCCGAGTCGGTCACCAGGCCGGTGTAGAGGTAGGTGGCAGCCTCGGAGTTGATCTTGAGCTCATCCTTGAAGGTATAGTAGAACTTTGCCACCATCTCGCAAACCGAGGAGGCCTCCTCCTCCACCCAGGAAATATCGCCATAGGGGCAGACGTTGATGTGGTGGTCGATCTTGATCAGCTCGCGGCACAGCGTGAATTTTTGGTTGGAGATACGCCCCTCGTTGCCGGTGTCCAGCACGATGCCAAGCGCATTTTCGTATACCGCGTCGTCCACGGGCGCGTCGTCCTCTCCCAGAAAGGCAAGGTAATCGGCGTGCTCACCGTCAATGATATATACCTTCTTTTCGGGGAAGGAAAGATTGAGAATGGCCTTAAGTCCCTTGGTCGCGCCTACGCAGTCGCCGTCAATGCGCGCGTGACGGAACAGCATGATGGTGTCGTATTCCTTGATCTTATTCAGTATTTGCTGTAAAACTTCCATGATTTATTGTCCTTTCTCGGCAATTGCATCCAGATCGGCAAGCATTTGCATGGCCTGCTCGCGATCCTTGACGGTCGCGCCGCTGGCCTTGACGTGGCCGCCACCACCGTACTTGACCGCGATTGTGTTGATATTATACTTACTGGAGCGCAGCTCGCAAAGCACGCCCTCGTCGGTCTCGGTAAAGTTGACCCAGATATCCACACCGCGGATCTCGCCCATGGTGTTGACCATACCGCGCGAGACGGTAAAGGAGTCCGCACCGGTGGCGTCAAGCTCTTCGCGGGTGGTGTATATGTAACCTACGTTGTGCGCGGTGAACTGAATTTTGAGCACGAACGAGGCGCGCAGACGGATAAAGGAAAAATCGTCGGCGTACAGATTTCTGTAAATGTCGTTGGTATCAAAGGGGTGAGACTTCAGAAACGATGCCAGGCGGAAGGTGTTTGCGCTGGTGGAATCGTAGCGGAAACGCCCCGAGTCGGTCACCATGCCGGTGTAAAGCGACTTTGCCGCCAAGGGGGAGAGGGTAAGACCGCTCTCAATCGCAAACTCGGTGATCAGACCGCAGCAGCTTTCGTACGAGCTGTCGGTGACCTCGATATCCGCAATGGTCTCGCAGAACAGGTGGTGGTCAATGCGCGCCGAGACGTGTGCCGTCTGGTAGCGGTTATCGCTGATCAGCGCCTTTGCCGAGGTGTCCAGCACGATGGCAAGCGCGTCCTTGTATTCCTCGTCCGCAACCTCGTCCATGACGCTGTCCTGCATAAAGGCAAAACGCTTGGCAGGGTCACCCACGACCAGCACGCGCTTTTCGGGGAAGTTTTGCTTGATGATGTGCTTAAGACCGATCTGGCTGCCCATGGCATCGCCGTCGGGATTGGTGTGACGGTGAATGATGATGGTATCATGGCAGCGGATCTGCTCCAAAATTTTCTCGAACATATCTATCTCCTTCAAATGTTAATCAAAATAACCGGTGTATTCCACGCACAGTTTGCTCTCGGGGAACAGGTAGCGGTGCAGCTCAACAAAATAGGTCTCGGTCATGCTTGCAATAAAATCAACCACGATCTGATTGTATTCCGAGCTTTCGTAAGGGGCGGTGCGCTTGTAATGAATCTTTTCCAAGTAATTGATGTGGTGCGTGTAAATGGGCGAATACTTGTTGCCCGCGCGCAGATCGTCCAGCATCTGTCCGTAGATTTCGGCCATCATGGGCTTGGCTGTGTTTTGCAGATTGGCCTTGGGAGCGGCATAGTTGTAGATCATGCGGTAATTTGCCGCTTTGGAGTCTGCCAGCGCCTTGAAATGACGCTGATCCAGACAAATGCGGTTCTTTCCGTAGCTGTTTTCGATGATGTTGACCACCAGATTATTGATGATCTCCGCGTTGATCGAGCCGATATCCTCGTTGAAAAACATGGATTCCTCCACAAGCCCTGCGCGGTCGGCATCCTGTCTGTCCTTGCCAAGATAGGCAATGATGTCGGAAATGCGCACCACGATGGCTTCCAAGGAGCCCGGGAGAATGGAGCTTGCATAGCCGGGATCTGTGTAGCAGCGCTCTATCATTCGGTCAAATTCCGCAAAGCTTTCAATCGGCTGCGGCTCGTATTCCATCATTTCCACCTCGCCGTTGTGCGTGGCAATGCCGTGCAGCGTCTGCAGGCTGATATTGTAGGGGAACATGACGTCCAGCACGCGCACCGAGTGCACGTTGTGGAAGAAATAGCGGCCGGTGTGCGCATGGTAGAGCTCGCAAAGATAGGCTTCACCCGAGTGCGCAAAGGGAGGGTGACCGATGTCGTGGCCAAGCGCGATGGCCTCGATCAGGTCAAGATTGAGCCCGAGCGCCGCGCCGATGGTGCGCGAGATGCGCGAGACCAACTGCACGTGCAGGCTGCGACGGGTGATGTCGTCGTTTTTGATCAGCGAAAAGACCTGCGTTTTGTCTGTGTATCTGTTATAAAAAGGGCAGTGCAGAATTTTGTCAATGTCGTGGACAAACGGCGGACGCCACACGCTTGCGCTGTCGGACGCGATGCTTTTGCGGCGAATGACGCTGCTGTTTTCGTATCCAATCCTATGCGACCTACCTTCAAGCCTGTCCTGTACAATATTCGCGGTCACGGCAGGGGAGAGAGTCTCGTATTTGGGCATGTGTTACCTCTTAATCTATATAAAATTTGAGTGTGCTTAACATAACATTATACTATAAACAGACGCAAAAAGCAAACGTTTTTGCAAAAGAAATTGGTGGAAAACGCATTCTTGTAGGAACCCACAAAAAACGCAGCAGAAATTTGTCAAAAAAGCTGTTCGCAGGCGGGGTGACGTTTTTGGCAGATCGCGATATCCGTAGGGCGGGGGCTTGCTCCTGCGGCTATTCGTATTAGAACGGACACGCGTTGCGAAGGCGTCCCCCGAGGGGAAGCTGACGCCGTAGGCGGCTGAAGGGGATTTGCGGGCCAAACAGTGCGGTTGACCGCTCGGGTGTAACGCTCTTAATCTTGAGTATTCGCATTCCCCTTCAGTCGCTGCGCGACAGCTTCCCCCCGGGGGACGCCTTTGCAGTGCACGCCCTCCTCGTTCACGTGTCCTTCGTGGGGTTCCTTAACTTAATGACATTGGGGTATGCTCCCGCAGCCCCTACCGACGGACGGTTTGCGCGACCGCATTCTTCGGTTACAGCACTTGCTTTTCGGCAAAAACCGTGCTATAATAATTTCATAAAAAATTTTCGATCTACCCAACCTTTTGCCAAAATCCGGAGTCTTATAAGTGAAGCCCCCAAAAAAGACACCGAGAAAGGAAATGCACATGAACAGGTACCAAGATAAGAAAGACAACGTATTGGTTGAGATGACGCTGCTTGGCGACTCCGAGGCGTTTGACGCGCTGGTGCTGCGGCATCAGAATGCGGTCAAGGGCACGGCGTACAAGGTTACGGGCAACTCGTTCTCCGCAGAGGACGCGTCGCAGGATGCCTTTGTTTCCGCCTGGGTCAATCTCGCCTCGCTCAAGGATCCCTCGCTGTTTGGCTCCTGGGTTTGCTCGATTGCCAAAAATCGCGCCAAGAGTCTGGTCATGCATTACAGAAGCGTCACGGCGGATATCAGCCTGCACCTTTTGGAGAATCTGGATCTTGACGGCGAGGATGCCAGCGGTCTTGATGCGCTGACAGGCGTTGTGGGCGTGGCAGAGGCCATGCGCGACGAGCAGCTGCACCTGTACGTGGACGCCTTGAGCGATAAGATCCGCGAGGCGATTGAAATGCATTACTTCAAGGGGCTGTCTGTTGCCGAGATCGCCGAAAGACTTTCCGTACCGGTGGGAACTGTCAAGTGGCGTCTTTGCGAGGGGCGTAAGCAACTGAGAAAGGAATACGGTATGATCGAAAAGGAATACGACGAAAACAAGACCTTGGTACAGCGCGTGCGCGAGCAGGTGGAGCATCTCAAGCTGTGGCGTATCAAGAATGACAAAACAGGCTTTGAGCCCGAGTATCGCGCGGTGCTCTCTTCGGTAGAGAGTCTTGAGGAGTCGGGCGAAAAGCAGCACATGCTTGCCGACGTGCTCATCCTTGGCTATTGGTGGCTGCCCGGGCAGGCAAACGACGAGGTACTGGCAAAAATCAAGGCCTCAGCCATCGCAGGACATAACGAATCGGTGATGCAGTGCGTGATTCCCAAGGAATACGCGAAATATAAGGGCGAGGAACGCCTTACCTTCATGCGCGACACGCAGATCCCCGAGCTGGAGCGGCACGGCTTTGTCAAGGCCGTGGGCTATACGTGGTTCTGGTACGGCTGCTACAGCATGGATGAAAACCACACAGAGCAGGGTATGGATGCGTTTCGCAAGGTTCTGGAGCTTCTGACACCCGAGGACGTTTACTATGCAAACGCCCAATCCGCACTTTGGGTGGAGCAGAAAAAGGCAAGTGCTCCCAAAAACGAAGCGTTTGACCGTGACGGTATTGGGTACGGTACGCGCGGTGAGGTCTACCAGTACGTTGGCAAAAAGCTGTACTTCTGGGAGCAGCCCGGATACAGCCGCGGCGGTGTACCGGAACTCAACGAATCGTTGTTCTGGAATGCCTCACTTTGCGACGGACTGCTTTACGATCCTGATCTGCTCCCCGGGCAAAGCGTTAAGGCATCGGATGGCAGGATGACGCTGACCTGCCTTGAAAACGACGTGACTGTCACGGTAGCGGCAGGTACGTTTGCGCATTGCACGGTGTATGAGATGGTTGGCAACCGTTATGATACTACCTATACCAAAACCGTGTTTGCTCCCGGTGTGGGCTTGATTGCGCAGATGACCACGCGTTATAGCCAAACCAACAGCTGGGAGCTGAGCCATTACAAGATCTGCGGTGGGGAAGGAATCGTGCCTTTTGCGCCCGGAAACCGTTGGGAATACGTTTGCACGGATAAGGATTCGCCCTTCGTGTACACTGCGGAGAACTATTTTGAGGTTACATCCTATAAAAACGGCAGAGCGGTGGTCAGCAACGGCTATTTTGCACAGGTCACGGGATATACCGATACCTGGCAGGGGCACATTCTCAATGCGCGTCATAACTATATCTATCCCAAGGACGGTAAATGGCTGCTGCGTGACGTCAGCGGCATCATGAAGCGCGCGGCAGAGCTGGCAGAGACCAAGCGTCAGAAGGTGCATACCGCCATTGCGGCTGATGTCATGCAGCGCATCTGGGATACCGATCCCGATGCAAATCCCAACTTTACCGAATTTGGCAGATGGAATTTCTTCACTCCTTATACGTTGATTCGTGATAATAAGGGCTATACCTGGGACAATAACTGGCGTTATTCGTTTGAAGGCAAGGATATGGCAAAGTGCGCGGACTATGAATTCTGTGTGCTGCACAATCACCTTTATAGCATTTTGGCAGACGCAACGGGATATTTGTGGTGTGACGCATGGATTCCGGGCTATCACCTGGAATCTAAGCAGGTTGATTATGACGGTGGCGGCAGAAGAAAGGTCGACCTGACGCTGGACGTGTTAGACGATTGCACGGTGACGGTTGAGGCTGGCACGTTTGAGGGCTGCAGACACATTGCGATTGATCTGCGCGGCTTGGAGAGCACCGGCTTGGGCTATCGCGGCGGCAAGAAGGAATACTGGTTTGCACCCGGTGTGGGCATTGTCAAAATGACCGCGCTTTACAAGGGCGACACCCTGCAAGACGTTTGGGAGCTGACCGAGTATCGCGGCACGGGCGAAGGATTTTTCCCTGCAGAGGACGGCATGTTCCGCCGCTATGAGTCCAAATTCTCGGGCAACGGCGTGCACGCATCGGTAGAGTACACCTTTGACGAGGAAAACGGCGAAATGGTCATTTTCCGCAACGCACTGGGCAATCAGGATAGAGCATGCTGGGAGGCAGGCCCGATCGAAGCCCCCGAGGAGCAATGGTATAAGAAAAGTGAAGCATAAAAAACAAGAAAGGGGCTGAAAAGCCCCTTTCGGTTTGTATAGGTAGAGATGACGTCATGTCGCAAGCAATAAGCGCATCATGATGTCCGTAGAGCGGGGGCTTGCTCCCGCAGGCGGTCGGCATGATGTGATGGACCGTCGGGGACGCCGGTCCCTACAGACTTCTGTTCGCATTCTCATGAAAAAAGCCGCTCTTATGAGCGGCTTTTTCATAATTCTGCATTTTTCATGCTGCATTTAATTGCTCCATCCGCCGTCCTTGATATACTGTGCAATCAAGTCGCGGGCGAAGGTGTCGGCGTCGTAGGTGTCAATCACGGTCAGGCGGTTGGGCGCGTAGGAGGAGCAATAGGTGTCGGTGATGATATAGTAGGTCGCGTTACGGTCAATCGAGCCTTGCTTCTCCTTGCCAAAGTCGCTCAGCGTGATGTAGTAATTGGAGTTGTTGGTATTGATAAATTTACTCAGCAGATCCGAGCCCTTGATCGAGCAGAGCACGATCTGATTGTCAAAGGGCAGAAGCATCTGCAGATCGGCATACTGCACCTCGCCTGCGGCCAGGTCGTAAGGTGAGCGGGTGGAGATAAAGCCACCGCCAAGCACGACGTCGTATTGCTCACCCCAGCGCTCCAGACCGTATGCAAGGTAGAGGTCGGCAACCTTTTGCTTGATCTGACTTGAAGAACGGGTTTTTGCGTTGACTCCAAGCATCGCGTTTCCTTGTGCGAGCTGCTCGGCGTATTTCTCATTGAGCTGCTCGACGATGGGGTGATCCTCAAAGCTTTGGTAGCGCGAGGTGGGCAGATACTCGGCCGTGGTCACGATCACGCTGCCCGTGACCGAGTTGACCTTGGCAGTTGCGTGCGTAATGCCGTCGTTGTCGCCGCCGCCCTGCAGGTGATAGATGCCCTCGGAATCCTTTTTGACATAATTCTTGTGGGTGTGGCCCTCAAAAACAAGATCCACGTAGCCATCCGAGAGCTCATAGTCGTATTGACCGCCGCCGTCGTGCATGGAATACACGATGATATCCGCGCCCTGTGCGCGTAATGCCTCGGATTCAGCCTTGACAAGCGCGGTCAGTGCATCGTCCAGCACAAAGTAGATGTCCTCGACCTTATCTGCCGAGATCGAAGAATAGCAGTTGCCGATCGCACCGATGATGCCGATCTGCACCTCGCCCTTATCGACAAGCACCGAGGGGGTACAGTAGTCGGCCAAGGTATTGGTATCGCGCTCGTAGACGTTGATGGCTAGGAAAGGGAGCTCGGCAATCGCGAGATTGTCGTAGATGGCCTGCTCGCCCCAGTCAAATTCGTGGTTGCCAAGCGTCATGGAAACAAAGCCCATCTCGCTCATCCAGTCGGTGACAATCATGCCCTTGGTCAGCCCCGATTCCGAGCTGCCTTGCCACATGTCACCCGAGGAGAGAAGCACCGTGTTGGGGTTGTTCTGTTTGGCAATTTCAAGGTAAGTGCTCAGCTCGTCAAGTCCGGGCTGATCTGCGGTGTCGTTGAGCTTACCGTGCAGGTCGTTGACGGCAAAAAAGTCCACGCTGACAAGCACCGAGACTGTGCAGAGGTCGCACGTGCCGTCGTCGTCCGCGTCGGCATGCGTGCAATCGGGCGCCGTTTCGGACTCCGTTTCGCTTTCGGATTCGGATTCCGATTCGGGCGCGGTCGTCTCACTTGGCAAAATGTCCGTCGTTTCGGACAGCGCGGTCGTCTCCGCCTCCGTAGCCGTTGTTTCGGACGGGCTTGGTATATCGGGCGTATTGCAGGCGCAGAGCAAAAGCATCAGAGCCATGCATACGGCCAAAAAGGGGATTGGTCTTTTCATAAATCCTCCTGAAAACGTTCTTGTGGGTATTATAGCACAGAATTTGACGAATGTAAAGAATTTTCATGTAATACGTAGGGGCGATATATTCGTCTGAAATAACTGTTGGGTTATTATGTGAGAAAATCTTGTCCGTTCTTTTTGGCAAAATTGCCGCAAAAAGAACCAAAAACGGCGTGTATGAAGTTTCGCCCGTTGCGACGGGCGACCAAGGGCTGCGCGCCCTTGGATGGGCGGTCGCTTTTTGAAAAAAGCAACGGAAAAACTTTCATGAAAAAGAGGCCGCCATTGGCGGCCTCTTGGCTTTATGATCTTAAATGCATCTGACGCGCAGAACGCCGTCCAACGCATCCATCTCGCAAGGACACATGGTGCCCGAGACATCAAACATGGTGTAGGCGTAATCGCCCTTGGACTTGCTGGCCATGTTCTCAATGTTGTGACCCTTGGCCGAAATGGCAGCCGACAGGGTAGCGATGACGTTGGGAATATTCTTGTGCAGCACGCAAACGCGGCTCTCGCCCGTGCGGGGCATGGAGAGTGCGGGGAAGTTGACGCTGTTGACAATGTTACCGTTCTCCAGGTAATCAGCCAGCTGCTCTGCAGCCATGACCGCGCAGTTGTCCTCGCTCTCCTCGGTCGAAGCACCCAGGTGAGGAATGGTGACGGCACCCTTGACGCCGATCAACTCGGGGGTGGGGAAGTCGGTCACGTAAGCGGAGAGCTTGCCCGAATCCAAAGCGGCAATGACGTCCGCAGCCACGACAAGGTCTGCACGCGCAAGGTTGATGATCTTTGCACCGTCCTTCATGGTTGCGATCGAAGCAGCGTTGACCATGCCCTTGGTATCCTTGGTAGCGGGCACGTGCAAGGACAGGTAATCAGCCTTTGCAAACAACTCGTCAAAGGTAGCGGCCTTGACGATTCTGGGATCCAGATGCCATGCAGCGTCAACAGACAGGAAGGGGTCGCAGCCGATGACGTTCATGCCAAGCGCGAGTGCGGTGTTGGCAACCATGCCGCCGATCGCACCAAGGCCGACAACGCCCAAGGTCTTGCCGCGCAACTCAGTGCCTGCGAAAGCGGACTTACCCTTTTCCACGGCCTTTGCCACGTCGGTTGCGGGATCCAAAGCCTGCGCCCAGTTGATGCCACCCACAATGTTTCTTGCAGCCAGCAAAAGCGCGCAAACGGTCAGTTCCTTGACGCCGTTGGCGTTTGCACCGGGGGTGTTGAACACCACGATGCCCGCATCGGCACACTTGTCAAGCGGAATGTTGTTGACGCCCGCGCCTGCACGTGCGATGGCAAGCAGAGAGTCGGGCAGGGGCATGTCGTGCATGACGGCAGAGCGCACCATCATACCGTCGGGGGCGTCCATGGTGTCGGCGACGTTATAGTCGGCAGGCAGCTTGGCAAGGCCTACCTTGGCAATTTTATTGAGCAGTTGAATATTTTTCACGGTGATTACTCTCCTTTGGGATTCTCGGCTTCAAACTTCTTCATGAACGCGATCAGATCCACGATACCCTGTGTGGGCATTGCGTTGTAGATGGACGCGCGCATACCGCCAACCGAGCGGTGGCCCTTAAGATTCTTAAAGCCTGCCTTGGCAGCCTCGGATGCAAACTTCTTATCCAGCGCCTCGTCGCCTGTCTTGAAGGTCACGTTCATGATCGAACGGTAAGCAGGCTGTGCGTGGGTGATGTAGTAATCGGTGGAATCAAGATAGTCGTAAAGCATGCCTGCCTTTTCGTAGTTGATCTTGGCAATGGCCTCAAGGCCGCCGATTTCCAGCAAATACTCGTAAACCAGACCTGCCATGTAGATGGCGTAGCAGGGAGGGGTATTATACATAGAGTCGTTTTCTGCCATGACCTTCCATTCCAGCATAGTGGGAATGCCGGGCAGAGCCTGCTCGAGCAGATCCTCACGCACGATGACCACAGTCAGACCTGCGGGAGCCATATTCTTTTGCGCGCCTGCATAGATCACGCCGAACTTGGAAACGTCCACGGGCTCGGAGAGAATGCAGGAGGACATATCGGCAACTAAGGGTACGTCACCCGTGTCGGGAATCTCGGGGAACTTGGTGCCGAAAATGGTGTTATTGAAGCAAACGTGCACGTAAGCCGCGTCGGGGCGCACATCGTCCTTGGAAAATGCGGGAATGTAGGAGAAGGTATCGGGCTTGGAGGACGCGATGCACTTTGCGTCAAAGCCCATGCGCAGAGCTTCCTTATATGCTTTTTCGGAGAACTGACCGGAAACGACATAATCAGCCTTTTTGGACTTGCCCATCAGGTTGAGCGGAACGGATGCAAACTGAGTAGATGCGCCGCCCTGCAAGAACAAAACCTTGTAGTTGTCGGGAATCTGCATCAGAGAGCGAAGATCGGCTTCAGCCTTTTGGATGATCTGCATATAGTCGGCAGAGCGGTGGCTCATTTCCATGACCGACATACCGCTCTCACCGTAAGAGAGCAGCTCAGCCTGCGCGCGTTCAAGCACGGGAAGGGGGAGCATGGAAGGGCCTGCAGAAAAATTGTATACTCTGTTCATAGTGAGTACCTCCGGGTAATAACAAGATACTGTCATTGTAGCACTATATGAAAGTTATGTCAATAGGAAATTGCAAAAAAATAAAATTCTCTCCGAAAAATCGGAGAGAATTTTGAAAATCTTGCAAGTTACGACGAAATTTCCCGTCATTTTTCGTCCTTGATGCAAATCAACTCCTGCGCATAGGGCAGCGAGAGAATAAAGTCGCAGAACACGTGCCATTCGGCAAGCTTGTGGTTGCGGCGTGCGTAGTACATATTGATCAGATTTTCGTAGTTGAGTGTGACGGTGCGCATCTGATTGTACGAGGAGGGGAGAGTCTGGATCATGTTGTGCCAGGATTGCTTGTTATCCTTATCGGCAAGGAACTTTTGACGCTCTGCTTCGAGGTATGCAATGACCGCATCCAGCATGGCAAGACCGCCCTCGTCCATGCGATCGCAGGAAAAGTCCTCGCGCGTAAATTCCTTGGCGTGGATCTTGTGCATGGTGGAGGTGGAGTTTGCGGTGGTGCCTACCTTATAGGTATCAAATTCCTTCCACCAGTAAAGCGGAGCGGTAATGTCCACGGTCACGAAGATTTGACGCAGGTATTTGCGGTGGTCGCTGCCTGCGTGCGCCAGACGCTTGGCAAGATCAAGGTCGTTGGGGCCAAGTACGTAGTTGCCGTTTTCGTCGTAGTAGCTGTCCATGCGGTTCCAGCTGTTCATGGGGTTGCGTGCGCCGCGGATCGCGCCCTCCAGATTCATCACCGCGCTTCTTTCTGTCTTAAGCATCTCTATGTTCCTTTCAAAGTCATCAAATTCATTGGTTTTATTATAGCATAACGGATTTGTCAAGTCAATAGCACATCAGCGTCTGCGCTTGTATTTTCCTTTTTTCGGTCGCATGGATATGCCCGAATACACGTAAAGGAAATAGCCGCCAAGCAGAAGCACCGCGCAAACCGCGCTTGCCGCAAAGGCGCGGCTGGTCACGTAATCCGAAAGCAGGTTAATGCCGTGCAGAATGGGATTGCGCGCGTGATCCTCCATGATCACACCGTCCACGCTGCCAAGCGGCACGTCACGGTAGTAGACCGTAATCACGCCCACCGCTTGCCCTGCGCTGACCGGAGCGTCCAGCGAGGTTTGACTTAAGTGGCAGCGCACGACCAAATCGTCGTCGCTTGCCGAGCGGGGAAGATAGACGGTCAGTTCTTCTTTAGCGCAAACCTCTACCTCAAGGCCGAAAAGCCCCGTGTTTTCCACCGGTACGGTGATGGTGGACTGTCCTGCCTGCAGCACCTGCCTTGTGGCAAAGGATTTGCACGCCCAATTTGCAAGCTCGTTGGCGTATTTATAGGAATAAATGTAGTTTTCGTCCTCGTCCGCACCCATGATTACGCAAAGGTAGCGGTCACCGTCACGCTCTGCAAGCGTGACGCAGCACCAGCCGCCCTCATCCGTGCTGCCCGCGTTCATGCCACGGCAAAGGTCGTTGAAATAGCCAATGCCGTAATAGGTGGAGACCAGACTGTTTCGGTTGTGCAGCGTGCGTTCGTCCGAGCGGTTGGTCTTGGGCATTCTGTATTTGACCGCCGATGTGATCTCCATGAAAAGTGGGTTTTCGCTTGCCGCGAGCGCAATTTTGGCGGTGTCCGACGCGGTGGTCACCATGGCGTTGTCGTGCAGGCCGGTGGGATTGGTATAAACGGTCTGCGAAGCACCCAGCGCAGCAGCCTGCGCGTTCATCTTGGCAACAAATTCCTCGGTGCTGCCGCAAAGCACGTATGCCAGCACGTTGACCGCGTCGTTATATCCGCTGCAAAAGCCTGCGTACAGCATGTCCTTGATTGTCACGATCTCGCCTGCCTCAAGGCCCATCACGCGGCCATCCGCGCCTTTTAGCATTTGTCCCGTAATGGTGATCTGCCGCTCAAGCTGCCCTTCACAGAGCTGACAAGCCATCAGGCCCGACATGATCTTGACGGTTGAGGCAGGGTAGCGCACCGTGTCGGTGTTTTTGTTAAGCATGAGTGTGTCGCTATCTACATGGTACATATACACCGATTCCGCCTTGGAAACGTCGGGTGGCGGCACCAGTGCTATGACCTCGGAAAGGTCGGCAAACGCGGGCAGGACACCCAGTGTCACAAGCAGGATACAAAAAAAGAGGGAGACGGCTTTTTTCAAAAAATCATCTCCTCTCTCTCTTTAGTGCAAATTCAGAAAATAAGTGCGCGCGGACTCTGCATCCTGCGCAATGGCGGCGCGAAGCGCGTCTGCGTCCGCAAATTTCTGCTCGGGACGCAAAAAAGCGTAAAAGTCGGTATGCAGCACACGGCCGTACAAGTCGCCCGAAAAATCAAATAAATAGGTCTCACAGTTGACGCGTGCGTCGCTGCCGTCCACGGTCGGACGCAATCCCACGTTGGCCACGCCGTCAAAGGTTTTGCTGTCCAGCGTGCAGCGCACGGCGTAAACGCCGCGGGCGGGAACGACCGCCTTGGGAGAAAAATACTGGTTGGCTGTGGGGAATCCCCAGGTGGCTCCCAGATGCTTGCCGTGGTACACCTTGGCGCGCAAACTCCACGGACGCCCCAGCATCAAAGCCGCCTTGTCTACCTCGCCGCGCGCGATCAGGTCGCGGATCGCGGAGGAGGCAATTCGCTGTCCGTCCGGCATGGTCTGGGCAGGCAAAATGACCGTGTTGTCCGCACCAAAGTGCGCAAGCAGCACCTGTGCGTTGCCTGCAGCGCCCTTGCCAAAGCGGAAGTCGTAGCCGCATACCACGCCCACGCAGCCCAAGCTTTCCAAAAAGGCGATGAATTCCTTGGCCGAGAGATCCTTGACGGCAGGGAAGGAGGCAAGCAGCGCAAACTCCGCGCCTGCATCAAAGAGCAGCGAAAGACGTTCGTGCGTGCTGCTCAGATGCGCAGCCGAGCCCTTGAACAGATAATCTCCCGAGGGGCGTGTAAAGCAAAAAGCACCGGGCGTGACGCCAAGGCGAGAAGCCAGCTCGCTTGCTTGCTTTGCCAGCATAGCGTGCGCTTTGTGCACGCCGTCAAAGTTGCCAAGGCACAGCACGCAGGGAACGGGAGAGTGCAGAGGGGCAAAATTCTTGCCGATCAGCATAGTGGGCATATCAGTCGCCCATGTAGCTGCCAACCAGCTCGGCAAGCAGCTTTTCACGCTCCACGCTGCAAATCAGCGCGCGTGCGCCGTTTACGTCGGTAATGTAGGTAGGATCGCCCGAGAGCAGATAACCGCTGATCTGTACGATGGGGTTGTAGCCGCCCTCTTTCAGGGCGTTATATACGTTTGTCAGAATTTCCTTTGCGTTCATATCGTAGCTCCTTAGAGAAAAATATACTTAAGAATATTATACCGAATTTCGACGAGAAATGCAAGGGCTTTTGCACCTTTGTTGCGAAAAGTTTTCAAAAGAATGCGGAAGGCTGACAGCCTTCCGCATGGACGTGTTAAGAAATTGAAATATCGCACAGCGAAAAGCCCGCGTCGCAAAGGAAGATACCCGCCTTGCCTTCGGTCGCATCAGCCTTGACGCTGCCGTAAAGCGAGCCGTCGATCCAGATATTGACCGTGTTTTGCGTGATCTCCAGCGAGAAAAGATGGAAATCGTTGGAGGTGAAAAAGAAGTTGGGGCGACAGTAAAGCTCGGTTTCCACACCGTTTTGCACGTCGATCAGACGCAACAAGCATTGCTTGTGGCAAACGCGCAGCTCGCGGTGGCCGTGCTCGGTGATGGCAAAGCGAATGCCGTAGCCGCGTGCGTCGGTATCCTCTGCGTGCTCAAGGCGAATGCCGCAGCCAAGCTTGAGCGTTTTGTACGCGTGCTTTGTTCCAAGCAGCAAATCCCCCGTAGCGCGTGCCTGCAAATAGACCTTGCCGTTTTCGGACAGCGGCGCAAAGCCGTCGCCCGCGTCAAAATGCTCGCCGATCTTGTTCATAAAAGAATTTTCGCGCGCCAGTCGAATGGCCTCGTGATCCACTTGGCTGAAAATCTCGCAGCGGTCAAATACCGCGTAAGCATCGTGGGAGTCGCCAAGGCTTTCAAAGCCAACGAACACGTCAGATGCCTCGTCGGTAATCTCAAAGGGAAGTGTAAAGACCGCAGGCCGCGTGCTGCATACCTCGCAGGATGCAAGCACCTTGCCACTCTCGATCTCGGTCACGATCATGCGCGCACCTGCGCCGCCTGTCATGACCTCGGCAGAGAAGGTGTGCTTGCCCATGGCAAGGTACAGCCCCTGCACGGCGCGAACCGTGCCCGCGTCGTAGTGCGAAATGCGCCCCTTTTCCTTATCGGCGTAGATGACGGTGTCAATGCTTGCGGGATCGGCGTTTCTCTGCAGCGTCCAGTTGGCAAGCCCACCAAGCGAAAAATTGCCGTTTCTGAAGTTGCTTGTCGAGTGCACGCCGCAGTCGGTCAGCACGTTGGTGCAGGCAATGGGGCCCAGCGTGCAGTTGCCCTTGTAGCGGTTGCCAAGCACGCGCACGTTTTTGACGGGAGAATAATCGTCGGTCTCGGTGTTGTCAAAGGGCACTTTCCCGTTGTAGGGATTGTCAGGCCAGGTGCCCACGGGATTGACGCAAACCAGATAATTGTCGTAGGCCGTAACGTCGCTGATCTCCTCGCGCTCCTGAATGGGATCGTTGGTGCCCCAGGTAATGAATGCCAGGGCCTTACCGCCGCCCGAATTGATATAGGAGTGCGCAGCCGTGATATGGCGGCAGGAGTTGTCCTCGTCCTTCATGTTGGTCCACCACAAAATGCCGCGGGGATCAAAGTAATGGCAGGACATGACCACGCCGTCGTCGTTGGATTGGAAGAAGCAGCGATTGACGAATACGTGCTGCGCACCCGCCACGCCAAAGCCGTCACCGCTGACGCACTTGACCTCGTGCAAGCGGAGATTGGCAAGATAGACGTTGCGTGAATGGTTGAATTCTGTGTGATAGTTGTTGGAGCGGATGATCTCAAAATCACGGCACTCGCAGTTTTCTACGCGGAAAAACCCGATGGGAATGACGTGAATGCGGTCGGGACAGCCCGAGGCATAGCCCGGCATATCCACGCCCTCCTCGCTGCCCGTGTCCATCATACGGATTGAGCCTTTGCCCGTGATCTTGACGTGGTGCAGATTCGCGCCTTGGATCAAGGGCAGATTGCAAACGTGCAGGCAATGCGTCCAGTTGATACCGGGGATGACGCCGTCGTGTCCGTAGGTCACCTCGTAATCGTAATCGCTTGGTAGCTGGGATTGCCACAGAACCGCGCCGTCCTCAAAATGCAGCTCCACCATGGAGCGCATGAGCAGCGAAGTCACGATATAGCGGCGGCCGTAAAGACCGACCGATCCGGGTAGCAGCACGCGTCCGCCACCTGCGGCAGATACGCGGTCAATCGCCTCTTGAATGGCACGCGTGTCGTCGTGTACCGCGTCGCCGTAAGCACCGCAATCGGTGACCGAGAGCGTGTAATCCGGCAGGTCAAAGGGATAAGGATTCCGGTCGAAAGCCTCGTAGTTTTCAATGTAAAAGCGCTCGCACAGGCAAAGAGGCTCTTGTCCCTTTGCCTCGACAAAGGCAATGAGCTGATAGGAAAGCAGGGTGGTCACGCCGTCGTGCAGAGGGATCCCGTCTATACAAAAGCTCTCTGTCAGGTCGCATTGACCGATCAAGCGCTTGCCGGAGGTACGCTCCAGGCCCGCAGCCGAGGGGGCGTTTGCCATGGTGGTGGCGTAGATGCGGATGCAGCCACCCGCATAAGCCGAAAGCTTCGCGGAATCGGTCTTGCCGCAAACCCTGATCGTTTGAGATTTGGGATTTGCCGTGCAAGAGGTGATTTGCCCTGCATAATCGATCAGCGGCTTTTCCTGCTCAAAGGAATAGCGGTGCAAAATCAGCTCCCCCTTGCCTTGCACGGACAGGGTAAACTGCAAAAGACGACCTTCGCAGGAAGGGGTATCCGAGAGATTGAAATAGTAGGCATGCGGCTGACCGTCACAAATCAGCTCCACGCGCTTGCCGCATTTCTCTGCGTGCTTGGAGGTGGTGTAGTACAGCCACGCCTCTTTGGCATCCGAGTGATTGGTGATGACGGCAAATACCGTGTTGCGGCGGGGCATGAGCATATTATAAGGCGTGCCCGCGCGGTTTGGAAAAAGGGGAGAGGTCAGCTCGGCCTGTCCGTCCGGCGTCAACACCATCGCGCTGCCGCGATCCGCAAGCGTACCGCCCGTGACCGAATAAAAGTGCGATTGTCCGCCCACCTGGCCAAGGTTGTCAAGCGCGTAGCCAAAGGTCAGGGAAATCTCCACCTCGTCGCGCTGCCATACGGGATCGTACGCGCGCACTTCAAGCGTCATGCGCACGGGCACAAAGTCCATATTGAGCGTGGAGAACAGACGCGGTGCCTCGGTCATGTAACAGACAGAGCAGAAGGACTGTCCGTCTGCGCCCCACAGCGTCAGCTTGCAAAGCATGCCCTCGCCCGTGGCTTGCGAGATCATAAAGCCCGAAACCGATGCGAAGCGCGCGCCCCGCTCGGGTGTCAGCAGTACCTCGGTCGGCTCAGCGTCGGCACGCAGCGTCCACGTACCGATGGGCTCGGCCGTCTCATAGATAAAGCGCCCCTGCACGTGGTTTTGCGAGAGCGTCCAGTCTTGCTTGAAGGAATAATCGGTTTGGCGGATCTTTTCGTAGGTATATTTGTCCTTGACAAGATAGCGTGACATAACAGACTCCATTCCGCCGCTCTGCGGCGGCACAAATATTTTTGAAATCAACCCGGGTTGCTCTGCAACAAAAATGGGTTGGGCCCCATTTTTAGGATTGATTTGTGCGTGAAACAGTGAACTTCCGGTCCTGAAGAGCTGAACTTTCACGCCAGACTCCTTTGCTTGATAGGATAATTTGATTATACCATACGCCAAAAGTGGTGTCAATGGTTTACGCCTCTCCGATTTTTTAAACTCCGAAATATGCGCAAAAAGTTTTGAATGCATTGACACGGATATAAAAGTATGATATAATAAATAATTACCAAGAAAGCAAAGGGGAGGGGATTTCATGAGCGCAAAAAACCGAAAAGAGGAGCTGGATGCATTCTGGGATATTGACGGTCTTTTGCCCGCCAAGCGCTCGCCCGTGCAGCGCAAGCCCGGGGCAACCGACGCCGTGGACGTGGAGGTGCCGAGCGCAAAGCCGCAAAAGGATACGTCCGAGGCAAAGCTCAGCCATACCGTGCCTGCCAAAAGAACGCCTGCGCCCGAAGCCCCCGCAGTACCCGAGGCGGTTTACGATATGCAGGGGGGACTTGTGCACCGCGTGACGGTCTACCCATGGAAATCGGGTTACACTTACTATGAAAAATTCTGCCGCGACGGCGAGTATCTGCGCCGCATCAAGGGCAAGGAAGCACCGCACGTAGGATTTTTCTCATATATGCCGCAGTATGGGCAGATGACCAAGGCGCAGCTTGCCTATTACCTTTGGTGGCGCGAGAATATCATACAGAACGGTGTCTATCTGCCTGCGGATTACAGCTACATTTTGCTGAACATGTACGAGCTGATCAACCTGCCCGACGACAATCCCGCCAAGGTGCGCGACGCGCTCTGTCGCCTTTGGGTGGCATACCATAAGGACGTGCCGCGGCTTGACCGCTATTTCGCCGAGTGGATCTGCGATTTTTGCCTGTTGCACGGTCTGTCCGCCCCTGTAGCGCAGCTTGAGCCCATCCGTGACGACGTGCTGGCGGTGGCCACGCTCAAGGAATTTTATCTGGATTGCGGAGAAGGCGCGGACGGTGCAGAGTCTTATGCCAAGGCGCTTTTGAGCTTTTGCTGCCAGTACGACTACCGCAAGAGTAAATTTGCGCAGGGCGAGAGCAAGGTGCTTTACGATCAGATCATCCCGGGCGTGCTGACCTATCTGCTCAAACAGGGCGGCGCAGGCGCGCAGATGCTCCGCGGCAAGGGCGGCGTGCAGGAAAGCGTGATCACACGCGACAGTTACGTGGCAGCCCTGTGCTCGCACCGTATCAAAAAGCGCATTGAGGTTCGGTATTGCTCAATCTCGCGTTCGCACGAGCTTCGCTTTGCCGTGACCGACATGGTCAAATATACCGAAAACCGCATCCGTGCCCACATGGGCGTCAAATCGCGCCTGAGCGTTACCACGCTCTCGGATGCAATCAAGCGAGAGATGGACGCGTATCTGGATCAATACGTGCCAAAAATAAAAAGCCGCGAGCAGGAGCAGGTGGAGCAATACGAAAAGCTTTACGACCTGCCTGCCGCCCCTCTTGATCTTTCGCACAGCGCAAAGATCGAGCAAGAGTCCTGGGAGACCACCCAAAGGCTGATCGAAGCCTTTGAGGACGCGGAGTTGGACGTGCAATCTCCCGTAGGGGCGAATCACGATTCGCCCGCACAACCTGCCCCCGTCGTGGCGAATCACGATTCGCCCGTACCCGCCTTTGTACCCACGTCCGATCGGGCGATTCATGAATCGCCCCTACAGGATGCCCTGACTGCGTATCTGCCCTTCCTTGCGGCAGCGGCAGAGGGGAATGCTGCTGCACAAAAGGCGGCTGCGCAAAAGATGGGTAAGATGGCCGACGCGGTGGCGGATGAGATCAACGAGATCGCGGCAGAGGTGTTCGGAGACGTGATTTTAGAGGACGGTGAGGGCGGCTACGTCGTCATTGAGGATTACAGGGAACAGATTTCGTTCCTTTGGAGGAAATAACGAATGGAAAACAGAACTCAACAAGTACCAAGACGCGTGCTGGGTGCGCTGCTGGCATCGGTTTCCGCCGGTGTCGTACCGCGCTCGGGCGCACCCTATATTGCAATCGGCCGTAAGGACGAGATTGCTGCTTTGCTCTCTGATCTTGAGCAGGTCAACGAGGGCGGCGCAGGCATGCGTTTTTTGATCGGACGCTACGGCAGCGGCAAGAGCTTTTTGATGCAGCTGATCCGCGGTTACGCGCTGGAGCGTGATTTTATCACGGCCGACTGTGACCTTTCACCCGAGCGACGCCTGTACGGCACGGGCGGCAGCGGTGTGGCCACCTACCGAGAGCTGATGAAGAATCTTGCCAGTAAGGCATCTCCCGACGGCGGTGCTTTGCCCAAGATCATTGCACGCTGGATCTCCTCCTTGCAGGCAGAGCTGGTGTCCGAGGGGTATTCGCCCGACTCTGCCGCGTTTGAGAATGCGCTCAACGCGCGCGTCATGCAAAGACTCTCCGAGGTGGAATTTTTAGTGGGCGGCTTTGATTTTGCCCGCGTCATTACGGCATATTACCGCGCTTATATGAGCGGCGGCGAGAACGACCGCGAGGTCATGAGTGCTTGCCTGCGCTGGCTGCGCGGAGAATTTTCCACCAAGACCGAGGCAAAAGGTGCGCTGGGCTTTTCGGTGTCTGTCATCATTGACGACGACAACTGGTACGATTTTCTCAAGCTCTGGGCGTCGCTTGTGCGCCTGATGGGTTACCGCGGTCTGGTCGTGTTTATCGACGAGTGCGTCAATCTCTACAAGATCGTGCATCGCGTCAGCCGCGAGAATAACTATGAAAAGATCCTTTCCATGTTCAACGATACGCTGCAGGGCAGAGCACCCGGACTTGAGATCGTGTTCGGTGGCACGCCGCAGTTTTTGGAGGATAGCCGCAGAGGTTTGTTCTCTTACGAGGCGCTGCGCTCCCGCTTATGCGACAGCCGCTTTACACCGGACGGATTCAAGAATCTGATCGGTCCCGTCATTCGCCTGCGACGTCTGTCAGACGACGAGCTGTTTGCGCTGATCACGCGTATCACGCAGCTCTACGCGCAGTATTATAGCATCGAGCCCCGCATTACCAAGGAGCAGCAGGTTGCCTTTTTGCAGACCTGCCTTGCACGCGCGGGCGCGGACAGCATGATCACCCCGCGTGAGATGCTGCGCGATTATATGACCGTGCTCAACGTGCTGATGCAGAATCCCGAGGCAAGCTTTGAGGATATCGTCAAGACCACGAGCGTAGCCACACCGTCGTCCGGCACCCCCGACGGACCGTCTTCCGATTCCGCTCGCAAATTCACCCCCGACGATCTGGATTTTTGAGGGTAGCGTATGACAAGAGCAGACGAGATTTTTGAAAGATTTCCCGATTTTATCAGGGAATTTATCTACAATAACACCTGGGAATCGCTGCGCCCCGTGCAAATGGCGGCTGCGCACACCCTGTTTGAAACCGACCACAATCTGCTGCTGACCTCGTCCACAGCCAGCGGCAAGACCGAGGCGGTGTTCTTTCCCATTCTGACCGAGCTTTGGGATCACCCGAGCAGCAGTATCGGTGTGATCTATATAGCACCGCTCAAAAGCCTGATCAACGACCAGTTTTTCCGCATTGAGCAGCTGTTGGACCAAAGCGGCATACCCGTGACGCATTGGCACGGTGACGTGGCCGCCTCGCATAAGCGCAAGCTGCTGGAAAATCCCAAGGGAGTTTTGCAGATCACGCCCGAATCGCTGGAGGCTATGCTGATAGGACGCTCTAACGACATTCCGCGCCTGTTTGGCGACTTGAGATACGTGGTCATTGACGAGATCCATACGCTCACGGGCACCGACCGCGGCAATCAGATCCGCTGCCAGCTTGAGAGAATTACCCATCTGATCGGGCACGACGTGCGCCGTGTGGGGCTCTCGGCTACCATTGGCGATCCCGAGGGTGCTGCCGCATGGCTGGGTGAGGGCACGGGCAGAGAGACCGACGTGCCTCGCTTTGACGAGGGTAAGATCCGCTGGCGACTTGGCATGGAGCACTTTTACGTGCAAAATCCCAAGGCAACGCAGAGTAAGGACGAATCCGAAAAGGACGGCGAGGAGCTTGCCGAAGCCTCTGCCATGTTGGACGCGGGATTTGAATATATGTACGATTGCGTCAACACAAAAAAATCCCTGGTATTTTCCAATTCCAGGGAGGAGACCGAATATTTGTGTGCAACCTTCCGTCAGATCGCGCGTGCAAGAGGTGACCGCGACGTATTTCTGATCCACCACGGCAATCTTTCCGCATCCTTGCGCGAGGAGGCCGAGCTCAAGATGAAGAATGAGGAAGAATTTGCCGTTACCTGCGCCACGGTGACCATGGAGCTGGGCATTGATATCGGCAGGCTTGAGCGCGTGCTGCAAAATCAGGCACCCAATACGGTCACGGGATTTTTGCAGCGTCTTGGCCGCTCGGGCAGACGCGGACAGCCGCCCGAGATGATGATGGTATTCCGAGAGGAGGATCCGCTGCCCAACACGCCTCTGCCGCAGCTGATTCCGTGGGAATTATTGCGCGGCATTGCCATCGTGCAGCTGTATATTGAGGAGCGTTTTATCGAGCCGCCTATCAAGAAAAAGCTGCCGTATTCGCTCTTGTTCCACCAAACGCTGAGTATTCTTGCTGCCGAAGGTGAGTTGACGCCTGCCGCGCTTGCGGCCAAGGTGCTCTCACTCCCGCCCTTTGCAAGCGTGCAAAAAGAGGACTATAAGGTGCTCATGATCTCCATGCTCAACAACGATTTCTTGGAAATGACCGAGGAAAAGGGCTTGATCGTGGGGCTTGCGGGCGAAAGACTGCTTAAAAGCTTCCGCTTTTACGCCGTGTTCAAGGACAGCGAGGATTATACCGTGCGCTGCGGCTCGGACGAGATCGGCACCATCACCACGCCGCCTCCCGTGGGCGATCGTTTTGCGTTGGCAGGGCGCGTCTGGGAGGTTGAGGAGCTGGACATCTCGCGCAAGCTGATCTACGTCAAAGCGGTGGAGGGCAAGATGGAGATCTCCTGGCCCGGGGATTTCGGTGAGATCCATACCAAGATTCTGGAGAGAATGAAGCAGGTGCTCACGGAGGATACCGTATATCCGTATCTCAAGGATAATGCCCGCGCACGCCTTGATATGGCGCGCCACGTGGCGCACAATACCGGCATGCACGAGCATTCGCTCATTCATCTTGGAGGATATAGCTGGTGCTTGTTCCCCTGGCTTGGCACGCGCGCCTTCCGCACGCTGCGCCGCTTGCTCAAAAAGCATGCAAAGCAGCTGGGAATTTCGGGCATTGAGTTTGAGGGCTGCTACTATATCACCTTCAAAATGGAGAGTGGCGGCGATTTTGCGCTGATCCGTGAGCTCTGCCGCATTGCAGAGCAGGGCATTGATTGCCAAAGCCTTGTGGAGGCAGGCGAGCTGCCCGTATTTGAAAAATACGACGATTACGTGCCGGGTGAGCTTTTGCGTCAGGCCTATGCCACCGACCGCCTGACCGCGCCCTTGGTAGAGAAGCGAGTGCACGACATTTTCAACGAATACTGACACGTGCGGGAGCCGAATCACTTGGATTCGGCTCCCGTTTTCTGCACGTAATCGATCAGCAGCACGCCGCCCGTCAGCACCACAAGCCCTGCAAGCACGTGCTCGATAGCGGGTATGTAAACGCTGCCTATCAGGTTGGGATTTTGCGAAATGGCCGCATCCACGCGCACGGCCGTGTCGCATATTGCCAAGGCGAGCAAAGAAAGGCCGATAATCGCCGTATAAAATGCAGCGGGGCAGAGCGCAAACGAGCTACCTGCACGTATCAATTTCTTCATAATCCACCTCCCGATCAAATCTTCTCTTCCATCATATCATATTCGTGCGCGTCGCGTCACAGTGTTTGCTTGGAAGCGGTGGCAACGTAACCCAAATAAGCGCAAAATATAGAAAAATATTGCAAAAATTGAAGAAAAAACACAATATCTTGTGTTAACCCCTTTACAAATCCGATAAAGTATGTTATACTTGTCACAGAACAAAATTCTTTTGTCGGAGGAATGATTTTTATGAATTGTCCCGCATGCGGCTTTGCCGAGAGCAAGGTAGTGGATTCCAGACCTGTCAACGATGGTTCAAGCATTCGTCGCAGACGTGAGTGCCTGCAATGTCAGAAACGCTTTACCACTTTTGAGATCATGGAGTCGGTGCAGATCTTCGTCATCAAGAAAAACGGTGAAAAGCAGCTCTTTGATAAATCCAAGCTGCTTGTCGGTGTGCTCAAGGCCACGCAAAAGCGCCCTGTCAACGCCGAGGAGATCGTCAACCTGATCGAGCAGGAGCTGCAGAATACGCTGCGCCACGAGATTCCTTCGCAGGAGCTTGGCGAGATGGTCATGGATCTGCTGCGTGAGAGAGACGAGGTGGCCTACGTGCGCTTTGCTTCGGTTTACCGCGAGTTCAACGATATAGATTCCTTTATGGCCGAGCTTAAGTCGCTCAAAAAGCGTCAATCCAAGAAAAAAGCGGAGTAAAATCCGCAAAAAATGCCGAATTCCGATAAGCTTCGGCATTTTTTGTTATCAAAAAGGCTTGCAAAATCAGCATTATTCGCGTATAATGAAAGAAGATGACAAGGGAAGGAGGAAGATGCGTGGCTACCGTGAAAATTTCAAAAATGAGAAAAACGTATCTGGTGCGATTCGTTTATCGTTGCCTTGTGCTCGTTGCATTGATATTGCTGTGCATCTGCAGGCCTTCGACTGCTGATGCCATACAGGGAACTGTGCTGTTTGCCGAATTCCACTGGACGCACTTGTTTCTCTATTTTTTATGGGGCGTTTGGATGTTTGACATGATCTTTCAGATCGTGCCCGGCAAGCGGCTGTTCGCCATGGGCTCGCAAAAGGTCTTTCGCCGCAATTACAGCCCTTGCGAAAAGTGCCCGAGCGTTGACCGTAAGGCCTTGCGCAAAAGATACACCAAGGAAGCCTTGAAGGTCTGGTGCTTCTGGGGACCCTTGACGCTGGCACTGGCGCTTGCGTGGTTCTTGTGGCTGAAGCCCATGGGGGCTTATTGGTTCCCACTCTTGTTCGTGGGTGCGTTTTACGTGTGTGATTTGATCTGCGTGCTGTTCTGGTGCCCCTTCCGCGTATGGATGATGAAGAATCGCTGCTGCACCACCTGCCGCATTTTCAACTGGGATCACTTTATGATGTTCACGCCGTTTTTGTTCGTGCCGGGCGTCTATACCTGGAGTCTTGCGGGCTTGGCGACCGTGATCTACGTCATTTGGGAAATTCAGGTCTACATCCATCCCGAACGCTTTACGGATACATACAATCAAACGCTCAAATGCAAAAATTGCACCGACCGCCTGTGCGGGAGGTTTTGAGCATAAAGGACAGCCCCATGGGGCTGAGAAATAAGCGGGAAAATCCGCGCAAAACAATGACCGTATTACTTGGATACGGTCATTTTTTATGAAAAGCCTTGTTCACGACCATGGGATTGCATTTGCAGGGGACGGCGCCTTCGACGTCCCGCCCTGCTGCAACTTGTGATTTTGTTTGGCATAGTTACACTATAACTACTTGTAAAGTATCACTATGGTTAACACAGTGCTGAGCAGTAGTTAAGGATATCAATGTTTTACCCATACCTGTTTGAGCATTAACTAACGTATCAAACCTACTTAGAATAAAATGTACAAGTCGGAGGCCAAGCGGTCT
>JAZNYL010000033.1:0-25499 GCA_045594445.1 Eubacteriales bacterium | reverse complement strand
GCCCGTGTCATCCTGAGCGGAACGAAGTGGAGTCGACCGCGGAGCGCGACACGCAGTGTCGGGATTTACGGGCGAATGATGTTGCCCCTCGTAGATCCTCAAAACGCTGCAAGCGTTTTGACTTTCAAAAATCAGCAATTTGTTGCAGATTTTTGAAAGTTCGACTGCGAAAACATCCACACGGGATGTTTTCTCCGCTCAGGATGACACGAGGGGTATTGCGCTTTTCCCGCTTATTCCGCAGCCCCATTCGGGATTCTCAGTTGCTCGTGGTTGCGATAGATTGCATCCCTGCGATTCATTGCATCAAAAAACAAGACCGACATTTCTGTCGGTCTTATTTTTACCTTTATTCCGCTGCAGAAGTATCTCCATTGTCATCGACGTCGGGAGTCTGCTCGTTATCGGAAGAATTCGCGCCCTCATCGGGAGTGTTGTCGGAGCTATCCTCGTTGTCTGCGTCCGAGCTGCCCTCGGCAGGGGGCTGCGTGGTCTGCTCGGGAGTAGTCTGCTCGGGAGTAGTCTGTTCGGGAGTAGTCTGCTCCGGAGTGGTCTGCTCGGGAGTTGTGCTCTCGGGTGTGGTTGTTTCGGGATCGGTCGTGGAATCCTCAGCCGTTGTTGTTTCGGGCTCGGTGGATTCGGGGGCCGTCGTGCCTGCTTGCGTTGTGGTTTCTTGCGTGCTCGTGTTGCTTTCATTTGTATTTTCATTGCCCTTGCCGGTTGCAGCACACGCCACGATGACCGCTACGAGCGCCAGAACGCCCAGAATGGGAAGTAAAATCTTGAGTACCTTTTTGGATTTCATAAAGAATCCTCCTTATGTGAATTGCAGCGCCGATCGCTACGGTCACATTCTAACACGGCGCACTCGCCACGTCAACACACAACATCTGTCAGCAAATCCAATACCGAGAAACAAGGCAGGATTTTTGACAAATCCTGCCTTGAAAGGGAATATTTTCTATGTTTTTGATGCTTTATTCGGTTCTCAATGCTTCCACGGGATCCTTCTTGGATGCCAGAGCAGCAGGGAACAAGCCTGCGATCAGCGTCAGCACCATGCTGATTGCCACAAGTCCGAGCGCGCCCCACCAAGGAAGCACCGCATTGATACCGGACATGCCGGAAAGTCCTTGCACGATCCAGCTGATCGGGAAGTTGAGCAGTATGGTTACGATGATACCGATCATACCTGCAGCAAAGCCCACGATGGCGGTCTCTGCATTGAATACCTTGGAAATATCGCCCTTGGATGCGCCGATCGAACGCAGAATACCGATCTCCTTGGTGCGCTCCAGCACCGAGATATAGGTGATGATGCCGATCATGATGGAAGAAACCACCAGCGAGATCGAAACGAACGCGATCAGCACGTAGGAAATGACGTCAATGATAATGGTAATGGAAGACATCATCAGACCGATCATATCGGTATAATGGATCTCGTCCTCCTCGCGGCCGTCTGCAATGGCGTCCTCGTTATATTGGTCGATCATTTCCACGATATAGTCCTTGGCGGCAAAGTCCTTGGAATAGATGCTGATGGAATTGGGCTCCTCGTCCAGATACCAGCCAAGTCGTCTCATGATATCGTCCATGTCGTTTTCGGACAGCATGTTTGGCATGTATTCATCATACAAAATCGCCTTTTGCGCATCGCTGTAATCCAGATAGCTGAGCTTGAAGGCCTGAATCAGCTGCTCGTCGGTATATTGGTCGCGAATATCGGTGGAGCTGTTGCTCTCGCCCGTTTTGATCTTGACGACCATAGCGTCCAGATCTGCGTCTGCAAGGCTTTGCAGATATCCGCGCAGAGCCTTTTCGCTTTCAGCAGAGCTTCCGCCCGATTGTGCCATCAGAGCTGCCAGCTGCTCGGCGGTCATGGATTCAAAGTAACCTGCGTAGCTGTTATAGGCGTCGCCCATATTCTGCTTCATCATGCCAAGCATGATCGATTTGTAAACGTCGGGATGCGAGTCGGCAAGTGTTGCAAATTGCTCCATGACAAAGGCAACCTTGTCATCCTTGCTCATGCCCTCCAGTGCGGCGTCCTGATCGGGAGATTGCTCGGCCGCCTTGATATAGTCAAGCATGATCTGAATCATGACCTCGTCGTTTTCGCGGATATAGTCGTCAAACAGATCGGCCTTGTCGCGATCCGAAAGACCAAGATACTGTCCGCGGTCAAATTCCAGACCGGTGGTGATATCGTATTCGGGAATGCGCTCCTGCGCGCGGACAACGTCGCTGTCGCGAACGATTTCCTGCATGTATTCCTGCAGGGAGGTGTTGTACGCGATGGGAGAGGAAATGGAGGCTGCCATAGCGTTGGCAGAGGGGCGGATGACGCCCGAGATGGTGATCTCCACGCCGTTTTCCTTGACGAATTTTTCGGAATTAAAATCGGGATCGTTGCGAATATCCTTCCAGATGTGGTAAACCTTGCCGTCTACGGTAAAGGTTTCCTCGGACTCATAGAAGTATGCGCTGTCGGGAACGACTAAGAAGGTCATGCCCACAAAGTCGTCCACGTCCATGGGCTTGGTGGCGGGGATCTCGTAGTCGGGATCGGTGAAGACCTTGATCAGAATGTCCGCGATCTCATCCTGATCCTTGATACCCAGCATATAAAGCGTCATGTTGCTCATGGCGTTGTTCTTGTCCAGCACCAGCATGATCTCGGTAGGCTCGTCTGCCCATTCGCTGTCCTTGCCGACCAGCTCGTACTGGGAATGGATCAGATCCTCGTTGTTGATCATCTGCTCAAAGGTACGGAAACCGCCCATGCTGCCAAGCGCTCCCATCATGTCCGAAACACCGCCGAAGGCGGGACCCATGTTTTCAAAGATGGTGGTGGGGTTGACCTGCGTTGTGCCGTCCTCAGAGTACACGCGCAGCGTATAGTTGTAGGTGTAGCGGATGTCCAGCACGTAATCTTCCAGCAGTGCCTCGTTTTCATCCAGGAATTCCTTGAGCGCGGGCAGGTTGTTTTCTACCGTGGAGGACGACGCGGAAACAAATTTATTGATTGAGTCGTCGATATAGATGGTGTGATCGTCCGGCTCTCGGCCCTCTACCTCTTCCCGCGTTTGCTGCATCGCACTCATGAGCGCGGCGTAGTCCTGTTCGGTTTTATATATGGTGATGGGGTAGGTGGAGAGCGTATCCTCCTGCACGTGGTCAATAAAATTATTGATACCCGTGGACAGCGAGAGGATCAGTGCAATACCAATGATACCGATACTGCCTGCAAACGAGGTCAGGAAGGTACGTGCCTTTTTGGTCATCAGGTTATTGAGCGAGAGCGAGAAGGCCGTTTTGGTAGACATTCTTGCCTTGCCCTTGGCCACTCTGGGCGGTGCGGTGCGCACTGCCTGCACCTCTTCTTCGGTCGGCTCGTAAGGATCCGAGTCACCGATCAGATTGCCGTCGCGCAGCTGCACGATTCTGGTGGAATACGCCTCTGCAAGCTCGGGGTTATGCGTGACCATGATAACAAGCTTATCCTTGGAGATCTCCTTGAGCAGCTCCATGATCTGCACGCTGGTAACCGTGTCAAGTGCACCGGTCGGCTCGTCTGCCAGCAGAATATCGGGGTCGTTGACCAAAGCACGCGCAATGGATACGCGCTGCATCTGACCGCCCGACATCTGAGAGGGGCGTTTGTTCAGCTGATCGCCAAGTCCTACCTTTTCCAGTGCCTCGCGTGCACGGCGGCGACGCTCTGCCTTGGGCACGCCCGAAACGGTCAGCGCAAGCTCTACGTTGGAGAGCACGCTCTGGTGGGGGATCAGGTTATAGCTCTGGAATACAAAGCCGATTGAGTGGTTGCGGTAGGTATCCCAATCACGATCCTTATACATGGTGGTGGATTTGCCGTTGATCAGCAAGTCACCCGAGGTGTAGCGGTCAAGGCCGCCGATGATATTCAAAGTCGTGGTCTTTCCACAGCCCGAAGGGCCTAAGATCGAAACGAATTCGCTGTTGCGGAAGCTCAGCGAAATGCCGTTCAGAGCGTGGACGACCGTATCTCCAACAGTATAGGTTTTGACAATGTTTTTAAGTTGAAGCATGCGATTTCCTCTTTTATGAAATAAAAACTCATCGTAATTATAATGTATAAATGTGACATTGTTATGAATGCCCGTACCAACTTTGGTGAAGATATCCGTTTTTTTTGAAAAATTAACATAATCTTGACAAACGGAGCGCGTTTTGCTATACTGAATACAATGAATTTTTTGGAGATGAATGATGAACGTTACTGTTTTTGACAGAGCCAGCATTGGCGAGGATTTAGACTATTCGCCGCTTTCCGTGTTCGGAGAACTGACCGTATACGATGCAAGCACGCCTGAAGAGGTCAAGGAGCGACTTGCGGGCTGTGAGGTGGCCGTGATCAACAAGGTCAAGATGACCGCCGAGGTACTGGTACACGCCGATGCGCTGCGGCTGATCTGCATCTTTGCTACGGGATACGATAATATTGACGTGGCATACTGCCGCGAGAAGGGAATTGCCGTTTGCAACGTGGTAGGGTACTCCACCGAGAGCGTGGCGCAGTTGACCGCAGCCATGGCGCTCAGCCTCAGCTCGCATCTGCCCGCGTATACGGCTGCAACCGCAAGCGGGTGGTACTCGCGTCAAGCGAGCCCCAATCTGCTCGTGCCCGTGTATCACGAGCTTTGCGGTAAGACCTGGGGCATCGTGGGATACGGCAACATCGGCAAAAAGGTGGGCGAGATCGCGCGCGCCTTTGGCTGCAAGGTGTTAGCGTACAAGCGCAATCCCGACAGCGAGGAGTGCACCGATCTTGAAACGCTGCTTCGCGAGTCGGATATCATTTCGCTGCACACACCGCTCAACGCCCAAAGCCGCGGCATGATCGGAGCAGAGCAGATCGGCATGATGGCAAAAAAGCCGATCGTGATCAACGTCGCACGCGGCGCGGTATGGGATGAAGCGGCTATCGCGGACGCGGTCAAGGACGGCAAGATCAGCGGCATGGGCTGCGACGTATTCAGCACCGAGCCGTTCCCGGTCGAGCATCCGTTCTTTGAGATCAAGGACGCGCCCAACGTCTGCCTGACGCCCCACATGGCCTGGGCATCGTTCGAGGCGCGAGAGAGATGCCTTTGCGAGATTTGCATGAATATTGACGCATTCCGAAAGGGAGAGACGCGCAATCGCGTGGATTTGAAATAAAAATGGCCCGACCTCAAAGAAGGTCGGGCACATTTTTTGAGTCACACAGGACCGCCCCGGATGCCGGGTCCTACAAAAAGATTATTGCGCCTTGAACTGCAGTCCGTAACTCATCGCGTATTTTTCCGCGTACGACCCTGCGACGCCGCAGATAGTCATGGATTTGGGACAGCCGTCAAAGGCGGCGTAGCCGATGGTGGTGACCGCTTCGCCAAGCGTGACCGACTGCAGGGCGGCACAGCCGTAAAACGCAAACCACCCGATGCTGGTCACGGACGCGGGCAGCGTCACGCTTGTCACGCTGCTGTCCTTGAACAGATTATCTCCAAGCGCCGTGACGGCATAGCCGTCGATTTCCGAGGGTACGACCACCTCGGTGGCGTTGCCCGTGTAAGAGGTCAGCGTGGCCGTGCCGTTTTTGACCTCGTATGTAAATTCGGAAGCGGTCGGTGCTTGCTCGGGTTGCTCTTTGGGCTGCTCGGGCTTGGCCGAGACGCTTGTATCAAGCGCCTGTAGCTGGGCCTTGAGCTGCGCGATGGTCTGCTCGTAGGCAAAGGCGTCCACGTAATGCTGCTGCTTGAGCGCTAAGATCTCGTCCTGCAGCTCCAGCACCATTTGCTCGTAGTAGGCAAGCTGCTCGCGGTACACGTCGTCCGCCACGCTGTGGTTGCCGCTTGGCTGCTCGGCTTGCGTGTCGGTTGGCGGTGTGATGCCCTCCTTTTGTGACTGATCGGAGCAGGCGGCGCAAAAGCTGAGCAAAAGCAGGCAGGCCAGCGCCAAGGGAAGAACTTTGAAAACTCTCATGCATAAAATCTCCTTTCTTTTTTGTGTTACCCTTATCATACTGCATCCCGCTTGGGGGATTTGCACGCATGGTGTCGGGAGATTTGATGCAATTGTGAAAAATTCGTAAAAAGACTTGCAATTCTATTTTGATTGTGGTATAATAGCAGGGCTACAGCATCATGCTGTGAAATAAGGCCATACCAGCCGGGGAAGCAGCGGAGCCCTGTACCTGAAATCCGCTACAGCAGGGGTGGATCCCTCTTCTGAGGATCGAACCTTTACGAATACAAGAGTCGTATCTGCTGTGTTGAGAAATGGGTCTTACGCAATCGGGGGCTGTGAACCATGTCAGGTGGGGAACCAAGCAGCATTAAGCGGTTACCTCGGTGTGCCGTGAGGTTGCCTGTTTTGAGCAGGAGGTACGAAGATCGCGTAGGGGCGACGTTCGATTTTGAGGTGTATGGTCTTGTTTTGCGGCAAGGTGCTGTTTTATTTGGAGGTAATTATGCATCAGGCACTTTACAGAAAATGGCGTCCGCAACGCTTTGAGGACGTTTGCGGTCAGGAGCACGTCACGTCTATTTTGCAGTATCAGGCAAGGACGGGCGGGCTTTCTCATGCATATCTGTTTTGCGGTTCGCGCGGAACGGGTAAGACCACCTGCGCAAAGATCCTTGCCAAGGCGGTCAACTGCGAGCAGCCCGTAAACGGCTCGCCCTGCCTTGTCTGTGATTCCTGCCGCTCGATTGAATCGGGTGCGGCGACCGACGTGCTGGAAATGGACGCAGCCTCCAACAACGGCGTAGACAACATCCGCGATATCCGTGACGAGGTGGTCTACGCACCTACCACGCTCAAAAAACGCGTATACATCATCGACGAGGTGCACATGCTCTCGCCCAGTGCGTTCAACGCATTGCTCAAAACGCTGGAGGAGCCGCCCGAATACGTGGTGTTTATCTTGGCGACCACCGAGCTGCAAAAGCTGCCGGCTACCATCATCTCGCGCTGCCAGCGTTATGATTTCCGCAGAATTGCCACGCCTGTGCTTGCCAACCGCCTTTCTTACATCGCAGGGCAAGAGGGAATCTCGCTGGATCCCGAGGCAGCCGTGCTGCTGGGCCGTATGGCGCAGGGCGGTATGCGTGACGCGATCAGCCTCTTGGAGCTTTGCGCGGGAACGGGTTCACATATTACCTCCGAGACTGTCAACGAAACCGCAGGCTCGACAGGCCGCGACAGCATGATGGCCACGGTGCGTGCTATTCTGGCGCGTGACTTTGACGGACTGTTTGCGCAGATCGACGCCATCGTGCAATCCTCCAAGGACATTGCCATCTTCTGGCAGGATCTGATCACGCTTTACCGCGAAATGCTGGTGCTGCGCACCGCCAAGGACGCAGCGTCCTATCTTGACCTGACCGACAGCGAGCTGGCAGGCATGCAGGAGCTTGCAAAAGCCTTCTCGGCGCAAACGCTGCTGTATCACAGCACGCTTTTGGAGCAGGCATATCTTTCCATGCAAAAGGCCAACGCCATCAAGAGGATCGTGGCAGAGACCACGCTTGTGCGTATGTGCGATCCCGAGCTGGAGACCTCTCCCGAGGCGCTGCTTGCACGCATTGCCGCGCTTGAGGATAAAATCGCCTTTGGGCAGTTCAACGTAGCCCCTGCACCCACGTCAACTCCCGCAGAGGGAAGTGCTTCGGCAGAGCCGAAAATCGAATCGACTGCATCTTCGTCAACGACCGTAGGAGCGAATGCTTCGGCAGAGCCGAAAATAGAATCGCCCGCGTCTGCTCGCGCCCCCGCCCCCAAAAGGGCACAAGCCCCCAAGCCGCAGCCCGTAGCCGAGGGTGAGAAGCGCGTGCTTCGTCCTATGCGCGGATGGGCAGAGATCTTGGAAAAGCTGAATAAGGCCAACCCGTTGTCGGCGGCCTTCTACTTCAAAGCCAAGGCATATCTGACTTCGGACGGATGTGTGGTGCTGAAGTTCGACTCGGATTTTGAAATCCAGATGGCAAAGAGCTACAACGCAGTTCCCACGCTTTGCAGCATTTTGTCGGGCATCCTTGGTACGAGCATTACCGAAAACAAGATTTTGTTTGAATGTGAAGGGCAGAGCGCGAAGTCCTCGGTCATTGACGAGATTTTAGAGAGCGCGCAGGAAGACTGAAAAATATTTTTTAAGGAGATATAGAAATGAGAGCAAATATTCCCAAGGGTATGGGCGGCGGACCGCAGAATATGCAGTCCATGATCCGTCAGGCACAGAAAATGCAGGAGGATATGGCGGCAAAGCAGGAGGAGCTGGACGCACGCGAGTATGAAGTCAACGCGGGCGGCGGCGTTGTCACCGTCAAGATCAACGGCAAGAAGGAAATCCTCTCTATTGACCTCGATCCCGAGATTGTGGATCCCGACGACGTGGAGACTCTGACCGACCTTTTGGTTGCAGGCGTCAACGAGGCTATCAAGCGCGTTGAAACCACCAATGCAGCCGAAATGGAAAAGATCACCGGCAGCATGGGCTTGCCCGGCGGTATGTTCTGATATGGCTGAATACATGGTAGCCCTGCGCAAGCTGGAGGAGCAGTTTGCTCGTCTGGAAGGCGTGGGACGCAAAAGTGCAACGCGTATGGCGTTTGCGGTCTTGGAAATGGAGGACGAGGCGGCAGAGGAATTTGCCAACGCCATCCTGGAGGCCAAAAGATCCATCCATCTGTGCCCCGTGTGTCAGAATATGACCGACCGCGAGATGTGTCCGATCTGCTCCGATTTGTACCGCGATCACAGCGTGATCTGCGTGGTGACCGATGTCAAGGCGGTCATGGCTATGGAGCGAGTCAAGGATTTCCGCGGCGTGTATCACGTGCTGCACGGCGTTATCTCGCCCATGAACCGCGTCACCCCCGAGCAGCTCAAGATCAAGGAGCTTTTGCAAAGGCTGGAGGACGATACGGTCAAGGAAATTATCCTTGCGACCAACGCGGACATCGAGGGCAACGCAACCGCGATGTATCTTGCGCACCTGATCAAGCCGCTTGGCATCAAGGTGACAAGACTTGCCTACGGTATCCCCGTGGGCGCAGACCTCAACTATGCCGATGAGTATACGCTCATGCAGGCGCTTGAAGGTCGACGCGATATGTAAAAAGGGCGCGATGCGCCCTTTTTCAATGGAATGAAAAAAGAACGGCACGCTTTGTGCCGTTCTTTTTTTACATCATCTGATGTCTACGTTGACCTTTTTGTTGGTACCGGTGGATGCGGCTTTGATCACGGTACGGATCGCCTTAGCAATGCGACCCTGTCTGCCGATGACCATGCCCATATCGTCGGGGTGCACGCTCAAGGTCAGGGTAATGGTTGTCTCAGTTTCCTCGCTGACGACGGTCACGTCATCGGGGTGGTCCACGATGGCGGCTGCAATGTCACGCAAGGTGGTCTTCAAATCCGTCATGTTAAACCTCGCCCGTGATTACTCGGTGATACCGGTCTTCTTGAGCAGAACCTTTACGGTCTCGGTGGGCTGTGCGCCGTTAGCGATCCACTTCTTAGCCTTCTCAGCGTCGATCTTGATCTCCTCGGGAGCGGTCATAGGATTGTAGTAACCGATCTCTTCGATGAAACGACCGTCTCTGGGGCTACGGCTGTCGGATACAACTACGCGGTAGAAGGGAGCCTTCTTAGCGCCCATTCTTCTCAGTCTGATTTTTACCATGGTAAATTTCCTCCAAAAATGATTTTTATATATTTTTATTTATGAATTCCGATTGATTTAGAACGGAATGTTCATCTTACCCAAGGCACGTCTGCCTTTTTTTGTCTTGCCCATGTCGGTAAACTGCTTCATGAGCTTGCGGATCTGCTCAAACTGCTTGAGCAGGCGGTTGACATCCTCAACCGTGGTGCCGCTGCCCTTGGCAATGCGGATCTTTCTGGATGCATTGAGAATCTCGGGCTTTGCACGTTCCTTCTTGGTCATGGACAGGATGATCGCCTCTTGTCTTGCCAGCAGCTTTTCGTCCACCTTGGCGTCCTTGAGCTGACCGGGCTTCATGCCGGGGATCATGCCCGCGAGCTGATTGAGATCTCCCATATTCTTGAGCTGGTCAAACTGCTCGAGGTAATCGTCCAGCGTAAAGGACTGCTGACGCAGCTTCTGCTCCATCTCGGCGGCCTTTTTCTCGTCGAACTGCTGCTGTGCCTTTTCGATCAGCGTCAGCACGTCACCCATGCCCAGGATTCGGCTGGCCATTCTGTCGGGGTAGAAGGGCTCGATGGCGTCCATCTTCTCACCGATACCGATGAATTTGATCGGCTTACCGGTGACGTAACGGATCGAAAGCGCCGCACCGCCTCTGGTATCGCCGTCCAGCTTGGTCAGAATCACGCCGGTGATATCCAGCATTTTATTAAAGGTGTCTGCCACGTTGACCGACTCCTGACCGATCATGGCGTCCACCGTCAGAAGAATCTCGGTAGGCTGCACGGCCTCCTTGATGTTCTGCAGCTCCTCCATCAGGACCTCGTCGATCTGCAAACGGCCCGCGGTGTCCACAAACACCATATCGTAGCCCTTTTGCATGGCAAGCTTAATGCCTTCCTTTGCAATCTTAACAGGGGATTCCTTATCACCCATCTGGAACACGGGCACGTCAATCTGTGAGCCGACGACCTCCAACTGCTTGATCGCAGCGGGACGGTAGACGTCACACGCGACCAAAAGGGGACGCTTGCCTTGCTTTTTATACATCAGCGCAAGCTTGCCCGCATGGGTCGTTTTACCCGCACCCTGCAAACCCACCATCATGATGACCGTGGGAGGCTTGGGGGCGATGGTCAGCTTGGATTGCGAGCCACCCATCAGGGCAGTTAACTCTTCGTTAACGATCTTAACGATCTGCTGACCTGGATTGAGTGCTTCCATGACCTCTGCGCCGACGGCGCGTTCGGAAACGGTATTGATAAAGGCCTTGACTACCTTGAAGTTTACGTCTGCTTCCAGCAGCGCAAGCTTAACCTCACGCATGCCTGCCTTGACGTCCGCCTCGGTAAGCTTTCCCTTGTTTTTGAATTTTTTGAAGGCATTGCTCAGTTTTTCGCCTAAGCTTTCAAACATTGTAATCCTCCATAATTAACTATTAGTTAACTGCTATACAAGCAGTTTATTGCATGCACTCCAAAAGCTTTTCAATCTGCTCGGAAAGCTCTGCGGAAGCGTTCTGCTCACGGCAGAGAGCCAGCGCGCGGTCTGCATGCTGCTTTGCTTTTAAGAAACGGTCAGCCAGGTGAAGCGTCTGCTCGTAATGAAACAGATCCTCCTCGCTTTTTTTGATAATGTCGCGCACGCCCTGTCTGGAAATGCCGATCTCCTCGGCAATCTCGGATAGGGAAAGGTCGTCGTGATAATAGTATTCCATCACGGTTCGCTTTCTCTCGGGCAGCACCTCGCCGTAAAATTCCAACAGGTATGCGATATTGAGATTTTTCTCAAACATTTGAAGCTCCCATATCCATACTTGAACTCGTGTAAAGCAAAACACTTTACAGAGTATACCATACGCTTTGTGATTTGTCAATAGTTTTTGCGAAAAAAATTGTGCATTTTCACTTTTTTCTCGGATCGGTTGCAAATTTTCGGAGATATGGTATAATAAAGGAAAGGGATTCAGGAGGTGATGACGTGAAAACATGGCTGAAGCGACATACGAGCAGCTTACGGGGCAAAACCGTGGCCGTATCCGGCTCAACGGGCGGGCTCGGACACGCGATTTGCGAATATCTGGCTGAGCTGGGGGCGGATCTGATCCTGTTGGACCGTAACCAAGCCCGCGCACAAGCGCATCGCGCGAAATTGCTCGAAAAGTATTCTGAAATCAACGTAAAATTGATTTCTCTCGACCTGTCCGATATGCAAAGCGTGGAAAACACCGCACAAAAGCTAGAAAATCAACCGCTTGACGTGCTGATCTGCAACGCAGGCGCGTACGCCGTGCCGCGATTTATCACAACTTCAGGGCTTGATAACGTCTTTCAGATCAATTTCGCCGCTCCGTACTATCTGATTCGCCGCCTGATGCCACATCTTGCCGCTAAAAACGGCCGCGTTGTGGTGGTTGGCAGCATCGCGCACAATTATTCCGTGACCGATCCTGCGGATATCGACTTCCGCACGCGAAAAAGGGCCTCTTTGGTGTACGGAAACGCCAAAAGATACCTCATGTACGCATCTTACGAGCTGTTTAGTGACCGAAAAGACGTCACGTTGAGCGTCACGCACCCGGGAATCGCGGTCACGGGCATCACCGCGCACTATCCGAAATGGCTGTACGCGCTGATCAAATACCCCATGAAAGTCATTTTCATGCACCCAAAGCGCGCCTGCCTGTCCATTTTGCAGGGCGTTTTTGAGCTGACCGAGAGCTGCGAATGGATCGGCCCACGTCTTTTTGACGTTTGGGGGATGCCGCGAAAGCGCAAGCTGACCACCAGCACCCCCGAGGAACGACAAAGAATTGCCATTGAGGCAGAAAAAATCTATCAAAACTTGATCAACAAAGGAGAATGACGTGAATTATCCCATCTTAAGACTGATCGATCACCCCGAAATGAAGCAAAAAATGGCTCTTTGGTTCCACCAAAAGTGGGGAATTCCGCTGGAAGCGTATGAGGAGAGCATGGAAGACGCCCTGCAGGAGGGCGCGATCGTGCCGTCCTGGTACGTTGCAATGGACGGCGAATGCATCATCGGTGGCCTTGGCGTCATTGAGAACGATTTTCATGACCGCCCCGACCTTTCTCCCAACGTCTGCGCGGTCTATACCGAGCCTGAATACCGCAAAAAAGGCATCGCAGGGGCACTTTTGGGCTACGTTTCCCGTGATATGCGCGAGCGCGGCGTGGATACGCTGTATTTGCTGACAGATCACGACTCGTTTTACGAGCGTTACGGCTGGGAATTTTACTGCCACGCCATGGGAGAAGGCGAAACCGAGCCGTCCAGGCTATATATTCATAAGGAAAAGTAATCAGAATCCTACCCATAATTTGCCCGTTTTTCAAGACCTTGGGCATCATTTCCGCGCCCGAGGAAAAAAACCTATAATTTACCATGGAAATTGGCCCAAAATCTTTGCAAAAAGTATTGAATTTTGTCAGATAAGGTGGTATAATACAGGTACAAGCAAAAGCCGTTTGAAAGTCTATGCAAGACACAAGCGCACGGAAAAATAGTTCAGAGAACCGGACAGGTATTTGCAATGCGTGAATATTCGGGGCGGATATGCCGAACTTTTCAGAGCTTTTCTTGTGAACGCCGAGAAAAAGCGAAGCGGAAATCTTCCTTTTTATTATAATATATATTACTCGCGTTCCGAGAGTGGTGCATGAAAATGCAGGAATGCCCGGAAATTATTAACAAATTGTAAATTATGGTGTGGTTTTGTTGACAATGTGTGATAGGTGTGCTATAATTCCTGCAGAAAACTTTTATGGAAAGGGATAACTGTGCAAATTTACAGGTACAGAAACCCTTTTGAAATAACGGTTTTTCACTATAAAGTCTAACGGTCGATCTCTTATTGGTCGGAAACGTACTAAATAAGGGTGACTCCGCTGATTATTATAGTTGGAGAATCGATATATCGATTACCTGCGACTTGCGTAGGGTCGCCGGGGCTCAATAAAAGTGCCTTGGAGAACCCGCGTCGCTTGTCACACACAAGTGCTCGGGGGTTCTGGATTGAGATTTTCCAAGTATAGGGCTGTTGGGTTTGCCCTGAAAATCCAAAAATAAAACATTTTTTTAGATGGAGGAAAAAATGAAAAACACGTTTGTCAAAGTGCTGTCTCTGATGATGGCGCTCATGATGTTCGTGGGCGTTTTCGGCATGATCACCGTATCTGCTGCTTGCGCACATGAAAACTGTAAGGAAACAGTTGTTCCTGCTACTTGTGTAGTCGCTGGCTTCACAAGATATGAGTGTAACGACTGCGGCGAGGAATTCATCGATAATATCGTTCCCGCCACCGGTAATCATGACTGGGTTGACCAGCCTGCTACCGAAGCTAACTGCACTGAGCCCGCATACAGCGCACACAAGAAGTGCTCTGTTTGTAAGGCAGTTAAGGAAGGCACCAGAACTGAAACCGCTCCCTCTCTGGGCGGCCACGTTTTCACTCTGACCGAGACCATTCCTGCTACCTGCTACGAAAAGGGCTACACCGTTGAGGTTTGTGCTCGTTGCGGTGCTAAGGGTACCAAGTCCAACTTTGTTGATCCTGCACACAAGCTGATCTACACTGTTGTAAGTGCTCCCAACGCTGCTACCTGCACCTCCGGTACCATTCGCGTTACCTGCTCTGAGTGCGATATCGCTTACGATATTGCTGAGACCAACAACCACGATTGGAAGGATATCAAGGGCGCTACCATTGATCGCTCCAAGGATCCCTTCAAGAACGTTCCCAACGTTGGTGAGACCTGTGGCTTCACCTACAAGAACGGTAAGTACTGCACCATCTGCGGCGCAACCAAGGACATGGTTGCTAACGATGTTGCTGCTCACGCTCTTCAGGATGTAACCACCGAAGGCACCACCTGGTACCTCGGCGCTACCATTCCTGCAGCTAAGGTAAACGGCGACCTGCTCGTTATGACCTGGAACGGTGTTGCTTTCGGCGTTGGTACTGCTACCAAGCTGAACGCTAACTGCGATGCTAAGGGCTACGAGATCAAGTACTGCACTCTGTGCAACAAGTACGTTCTGACCGAGATTGCCAAGGTTGCTTGCGCAGTTACCGGCGACAAGAACTCCACTTCCACCACCACCGGTTGGAAGACCGCTGCTGGCGTTGAAGTATTCGCTTCCAACGTTACTGTTGATGCTATCAACAAGACTGAGTACCACTGCCAGACTCTGACCAAGACCACCACCTGCAACAACTGCTCTAAGGTTGTTAAGGTTGAGACCAAGGCTGCTCTGGGTCACGACTATGACTGGACTGAAAAGGAAAACAACGTAGACGTTCAGAAGGGTACCGTTGTTACCCCCAAGACCTGTCTGCAGAACGGCTACACCACCTACACCTGCGAATTCTGCAAGGAAACCCACCAGACCGTTGAAGCTACCGACGTTGCTAAGGGCTCTCACACTTGGAGTGCTGCTCCCACCGGCTACGCTACCGGCTTTAACTGCAAGGATGCTGCTACCTACGCTGGTGCAGTCATCTACACCTGTACTTATGAAAACTGCGATGCAGACAACCCTGCAACCGCCGCTAAGGAAAAGGCTACTGAAGCTCGTAACTACACCGTAACCGGTGAGGCTAAGCACGATTACGAGAAGAAGACCCAGGTTGCTACTTGTATCGCTGACGCAGCTTACTACAACCAGTGCAAGCGCTGCGGCTTTGTTGCTCCCTTCGGTCACGCTGAAGGCCCCACGGATAAGCCCGCTGCTGGTTTCGACGCTGCAAACCACGTTGTAACTTCTAAGGACCAGAGCCAGGCTAAGCAGCTCCTCAACACCGGTGCTGCTGCTAACTGCACTGCTGGTCAGGTTAACAGATATCTCTGTGCTTGTAACTCTATGGTTGACGTAACCGTAGTTGCTGCACTCGGCCACAACAAGGATGGCGTATTCACCGACCTTGACCGTGACGGCAAGCTCGATGCAAATGAAAAGGGCGCTGCTGCATTTGCAGGTAACTGCAAGGAAACTGCTATCAAGCAGGGCAAGTACTGCACCGTTTGCAACACCATCGTTGAGGCTTCCGTAATCGGCGCAACCGTTCCCACCACTCACGTATCCGCAGGCGTACACGTTCAGACCGTTGCTCCCACTTGCTCTGCAAAGGGTTACGATCAGATCTACTACAACTGCTGCGGTGCTATTCTGAACGTAAACGAGACCAACATCGTTGCTACCAACCACACGTATAAGGCTGTTGCACAGGTTAACCAGACCTGTTATGCAAGCGGTACTAAGGCTCACTACGTATGTGAGCACTGCGGTAAGGTATTCCTGGCTCAGGATGCTGCAACTCAGGTTACCGACCTGAACACCCTTGTTATCAAGCAGAACGTTGATGCTAAGGGCAATGCTGGCCACAACTGGGCAATTTCCGTAAACAAGACCGAAGAGACCTGCGCTACTGCTGGTATCAAGGCTCACAAGATTTGTACTAACCCCAACTGCGGCGAGTACCTGATCGATGGCGTTGCTGTTAAGCCCGCATACGATAAGGATGGCAAGGAAATTGCTGTTTCCGCTGCTCTGAACATTCCTGCACACGGCACTGTATACCAGGGCTGGCACGCTGGCGTTAAGCCCACCTGCACCACCGACGGTTACACCATCAAGGGCGGTTACACTGCTGTTTACGCTTGCTCCAAGTGCGACAAGCAGGTAGTTGGCAAGACCAACCACGCTGGCACTGAAGTTACCACCACTGTTAACTACACTGCAAACGGTATCGTTGACTGCACCAAGCCTACCTACGATCTCGTAGTATGCTCCGTATGCAACGCTACTTACTTCAAGAACTACAAGGCAGCTGCTAATACTGCTCACGTGTTCAAGACCAACGACAAGAAGGTTGAGATTCCCGACGCTCTCGGCACTCCCGAGTGCGACAAGCCCGCACAGGATCTGTACTGCTGCCAGGTTTGCGATTACGAAGAGTATCGCGATGGCGCTGCAGCTCTGGGCCACAAGATCAATGTAAACGGCGTTGACATTAAGGTTGACTTCGCTTGCAACTCCGCTGACCACAAGAATTACAAGGGCTTCGCTTGCGTAAACGGTGGTTGCGGCATGGTACTGGGTACCGATTTCGAGCATGACATCGTTTCCGCTGCTGACAAGGCTCCTACTTGCACCGATGACGGTCACTATGCATTTGACTACTGCAAGAACTGCAACAAGGTATTTGGTAACGTTGTTGTTCGTCCTGCAACCAATCACGCTAACAAGGTATTCATCGCTGAAGAAAACGGCCAGAAGAAGTATAGCTGCCCTGATTGCCAGCAGTACGTATACGAGGCTATTAAGCCCGTAGCAGCTGAAGTTTACACCCTGTCTGCTGATAAGGTAGCAGCTGGTGAGACCATCACTGTAACCTACGCTATTTCCGGCGCTGAGACCAAGTTCTCCGCTAAGAACGTTAACGTTCCTTTCGATTCCTCTAAGCTGACCTTCGTTGGCGTTGAGGCTGCTGAGATCGAAGGCCTGTACGCAGTAGCTGTTGATAACGGCAACTCCGTTGGCATTTCTCTCGTAGTTTCCAACGATGCAACCGGCGCTAAGCGCGAGGTTGTAACCTCTGCTGAGGGTACCGTACTCTTCACTCTGACCTTCGTTGTTAACAAGACCGCTTCCGGTGCTGCTACCGTAGCTGGTAAGACCGTTGCTATCAACGCTGTTGGTAACCTCAACGGTGATGCAGTTGTAACTGCAGACGACGCTCAGGCTATCTTCACTCACATCGGCACCAACAACGTTGCTGCTGACGTTAACCTTGACGGTGTTGTAACTCTGGCAGACGTTATCGCTCTGGCTAAGTTCGCAGCTTCCAACAAGACCGTTGCTGACTACTTCGAGATGGTTGGCGAGCTTGATAAGCTGGAAGACGAAGTATTCGCTATCTACGAGGCTGGCAGAATCAACGACGTAAACAACGATGGTGTTGCTAACATCACCGACGCATACGAGCTGATCGCTGATCTCGAGTATGCAATGGCAGTTTCCAACTATTCTGCACTTGGTAACATCGTAACGATGGCTGACCTGGTTGCTATGGCAAACAAGAACGCTTAATTGTTATTTTATCAGTGAGGTGAATTATGCAACTTAAAAGAATTCTTATGACGCTTTTGGTTGCTATTCTGATGCTCTCTATGGCAGTCGTTGCAGCATCCGCTGCAGGCTCTGAAACTTTTGACATCGCAGTGGGGGCTGACTCCACTGCCGATGTCGAGGAATCTCTGAACCCCGGCGACATCGTAGAGATTAAAGTAGTAATCCAAAATAACCCCGGCGCATCCATGGTCGAAATCGACCTTGTGTATGATCCCGCAGTTCTTGTTCCCGTTGACGCTGATAAGGACGGTAAGGTTGACATTGAGAATGGCGATGCTTACACCTTCGGCGCTCCCATCGTTGCGAACAAGGGCGATAAGAAGATGCTTCTGGTGCTTTCCACCGCTGAAGCAACTGACGTAACCAAGACCGGTACCGCTTTCACGGTAGCGTTCCAGGTTACCGAAGCATTTGAGGGTACTGCTTCCGTTGCTGTTACTGCAACTGCAATGAAGACTACTCTTGCAGGTGTTGAAGCCAACACCGATGATGAACCCATCAACTATGAGATTTCCGTTACCGGTTGCCACTTTGATTACGCTAACCCCGTAACCGAAGAGGCTGACTGCCTGAACGACGGTCGTGTATACGTAGTTTGCACTGACGAAGGCTGCGATGAAATCGAAGTTATCGAAGTTCTTGAGGCTCTTGGTCACGACGAAGTAGCTGTTGACGCTGTTCCTGCTACCTGCACCGAGGCTGGCGCTACTGCCGGTGTAAAGTGCTCTCGCTGCGACTACACCACTGTAGAGGCAACTGAAGCTCTGGGTCACAACAATGAATTTGTCGCTGCAACTGCTCCCACCTGCGACGCAACCGGTCTGACCGCTGGTCTGAAGTGCACCGTTTGCGGTGTATTTACCGTTGAGCAGACTGAGATTGCAGCTCTGGGTCATACCTTTGCAGACTATGCATCCAACAACGATGCTACCTGCACTGCAAACGCTACCGAGACCGGTAAGTGCATCCGTTGCGAAGCTACCGACACTCGTATCGTTGCTGACTCTATGGCAGCTCACACCGAAAAGGTGATCGACGCTGTTCCTGCTACTTGCACTTCCTCCGGTCTGACCGCTGGCAAGATCTGCGAAGTATGCAACAACATTCTCCAGGCTCAGGAACTCGTTCCTGTAGCTGCTCACACTGAGACTGCTATCGCTGCTGTTGAAGCTACTTGCACCACCGCAGGTTCTACTGCTGGTACCAAGTGCTCCGTTTGCAACGTAGTTCTCACTGCTCCTGAAGTTGTTCAGCCTAAGGGTCACACCGAAGAGGTTATCCCCGCTGTTGAAGCAACCAAGGATAATCCCGGTTCTACTGAAGGTAAGAAGTGCACCACCTGTAACGAGATTACTGATGCTACCGCTGAGATCCCCGCTATCCCCACTTCGCTGGCTTGGCTGTGGGTACTCATTGGTGCAGTTGTTGTAATCGGCGCACTGGTTGTTGTATTTGTTATCGTTCTTAGAAAAAAAGATAAATAATCACCTAATTATTTAAAAACTCCACCCCCTAGCTCGGTTCCATTGGGATCGAGTTGGGGTGGGTTTTTTGGTTTCAGAGGAAATATTATAAAATCAGAGAAGAGAACGGTTACGTGTTGTTCTCTTTTTTTGTTTAAAAGAGATTTTGTAAATTCAATTTGTTGCTTCATAAATTAAGAGAGAACAGGGGAGAATATAATACGGAATATTAGCACTCTGCAAGACAAATTAGCAGAGTTCATAAAATATTAACAAAGAAAAAGGCAAATAGGGCTTGACAAACGCCTGAAATAGTGGTAAATTATACTCAGCAGTTAGCACTAAAGATAATAGAGTGCTAATTCTGAGAACAAAAGAACAAAAAAGAGAGGAGATCAACGTGGATAACAAGTATAGCGGCCTGAGCGAACGCAAGAAGTTAATATTGAAGGCGATTGTTGAAGCGCATATTGCCGAGGGTGAGCCTGTCGGATCCAAATCTCTGATGGCAAATCAGCAGATAGTTTGCTCCTCTGCTACGATTCGTAACGAAATGGCCGAGCTTGAGGAGATGGGATACCTGGTTCAGCCTCACACATCGGCGGGTAGAGTGCCAAGTGAGCTGGGTTACAGATTTTACGTGGATTCCTTGATTGAACACTATGCTATGACTGCACACGAGGTCAAGGAGATCGGCGGCTTGCTCAAAGCAAAAATGCACGAGCTTGACGAGGTACTGGTCGCTGCATCGCGTGTTGCATCAAGTCTGACAAATTACACGGGTATAGCAATCAAGCCTCGCGCGTCTGCTGCACGTATCAACCGCTTTGAGATCATATATATTCGTCCCAATGAGTTCATCGTGGTTATGGTTGCCGCAACCGGTGACGTCAAGACAAAGAGCATCAGAACAAACGTGGAGATCACAGCAGACGTCACAGCGCAGCTTGCACACGTACTCAACGATAATATCGCAGGGCTGACATCGCAGCAAATCAATCTGCCTATTATCATGAATATGGAAAGCGAAATGGGACAGAATGCAGTCTTTGTTGGACCCGTGATTAAGGCCATTTACGAGATTCTCAACGAGCTGGACGACGGCGAAGTGCGTTGGAGTGGCATTGATCAGCTGCTGCAATATCCCGAATTTGAGGACCGCGACACACTCAAGCACGTGCTTGGTGCGCTGGAGGGCCAAGACGAAATTCTGGATCTTGTTTCGGAAGGCGACCGCGAGGACGTAAACGTCGTATTCGGCGCGGGTGGCATGGCGGGACCCATGAACAATTCTGCTATGGTTTACAAGCATATCGTCAAGGACGGCAAGACAGTCGGTGCGATCGGCATCATCGGACCGCGACGCATGGATTACGCGAAGGTGCTGGCGACGCTGGAAAGCCTGAGTGGAAATATTGCGGATATGCTGCAAGACAACAAACTGCTAAACGGAGGAGAGCATAATGGAGGAGACCAAAAGACCGACGGATGAAACCGTGGAGGAGGCTGCAGAGCAGACCGAAGCATCCGAGGTACAAGCCGAGCCCGAGGAAAAGACGAGCCGCGCTGAAAAGAAAAAATTGAAAAAGGCTGAGGCGGAGATCGCCGAGTTAAATAAAAAGCTGGAAGAGGCCAATGCCGAGCTTGCAGCAGCGAACGATAAGTATATGCGCATGATTGCCGAGTACGACAACTACCGTCGCCGTACCGCAAAGGAAAAGGACGGCATTTACGCAGAGGCTTATGCTGACGCGCTCAGGGGCATTCTTCCGATTATTGACAATCTGGAGCGTGCTGTTGGATATAACGAGGCAGATGCGCTGCAAAAAGGGCTTTCCATGACGCTCAAGGGCGCAGAGGACGCACTTGCTAAGATGGGCGTTACGTCCTTTGGCGAGAAGGGCGAGACCTTTGATCCGGAAAAGCACAATGCAGTGATGCATATAGAAGACAGCGAGCACGGTGAAGGCGAGATCACCGAGGTTTACCAAAAGGGCTATGCAAAGGGTGATAAGATTTTGCGCTTTGCCATGGTCATCGTCGCAAACTAATTTGAATCTAATAACAAACCATATATAAGGAGGAAAACAATTATGGGAAAGATTATCGGTATAGATTTAGGTACAACAAACTCTTGCGTAGCAGTATTCGAGGGCTCTGAGCCCATCGTTATCCCCAATCCCGAGGGAAGCAGAACCACTCCCTCTGTCGTTGCGTTCTCCAAGACCGGCGAAAGAATGGTCGGCCAGGTAGCGAAGCGCCAGGCAATCACCAACCCCGACAGAACCGTTATCTCAATCAAGAGAGAAATGGGCTCTGCCAAGAAGACCAACATTGACGGTAAGGCATACACTCCCCAGGAGATCTCCGCAATGATTCTGCAGAAGCTCAAGGCTGACGCAGAGAGCTATCTCGGTGCAACCGTAACCGAGGCGGTTATCACGGTTCCTGCATACTTCTCCGACGCACAGCGTCAGGCAACCAAGGATGCAGGTAAGATCGCAGGTCTTGACGTCAAGAGAATTATCAACGAGCCCACCGCTGCAGCACTTGCATACGGTATGGACAAGGAAATCGAGCAGAAGATCATGGTATTTGACCTTGGTGGCGGTACCTTCGACGTATCCATTCTGGAGATTTCCGACGGCGTATTTGAGGTTCTTGCTACCAATGGCGATACCAAGCTGGGCGGCGACGACTTCGACCAGAGAATCATTGACTGGATGGCTGACAAGTTCCAGAAGGAAAACGGCGTTGACCTTCGCAAGGATAAGATGGTTCTGCAGAGACTCAAGGACGCAGCAGAGAAGGCAAAGATCGAGCTTTCCGGCATGATGAGCGCAGATATCAACCTGCCTTTCATCACTGCAACCAGCGCAGGTCCTCTGCACTTTGAAGCAACTCTGACCAGAGCAGAATTCGACCGCATCACCGCTGACCTGATTGATCGCGCAATGATCCCCACCAAGAAGGCTCTTGCTGACGCAGGTCTGAGCGTTTCTCAGATCGATAAGTGCCTGCTGGTTGGCGGCTCCACCAGAATTCCCGCCGTACAGGAAGCTGTTAAGAAATTCATCGGTAAGGAGCCCTTCAAGGGCATCAATCCTGACGAGTGCGTTGCCATCGGTGCAGCAATCCAGGGTGGCGTACTTGGTGGCGAGGTCAAGGACCTGCTGCTCTTGGACGTAACGCCTCTGTCTCTGGGTATTGAGACCATGGGCGGCGTTTTCAACCGCATCATTGACAGAAACACCACCATTCCCGTAAAGAAGAGCCAGATCTACTCCACCGCAGCTGACGGTCAGACCTCCGTTGAGATCCACGTGCTGCAGGGTGAGAGAGAAATGGCACAGTACAATACTACTCTCGGCAGATTCATTCTGGACGGCATTGCTCCCGCTCCCCGTGGCGTTCCTCAGATCGAGGTTACCTTTGATATCGACGCAAACGGCATCGTAAACGTCACCGCAAAGGATAAGGGCACCGGTAAGGAGCAGCACATTGTCATCACTTCCTCTACCAACATGTCGCAGGAAGACATTGACAAGGCAGTTCGCGAGGCTGAAAAGTTTGCGGAAGAGGATAAGAAGCAGAAGGAAGCCGTTGACGTTCGCAACCGCGCAGAGTCCATGGTATTCCAAATGGAAAAGACTCTTGGCGAGGTTGAGGGCAAGGTCAGCCCCGATGCGATCAACGAGGCTCGCGCAGGCATTGACAAGCTCAAGGAAACCCTGAAGGGCAGCGATACCGAGGCAATCAAGGCTGATACCGAGGCTGCTGAAAAGGCATTCTATAAGGTATCCGAGGAGCTGTACCGTCAGCAGGGCGGTCAAGGTGGCGACCAGGGTGGTCAGGGCGGCCAAGGCGGCTACGACGCAGGCGACGGCACCTACTACGACGCAAACTACGAGGATAACTCCAACAAGTAATCAAATATTGCTAAGGCTGTCGCACTTTGTGCGGCAGCCTACAGCAGGTTATAAAGGATTTTTGACATGGCAGATAAACGAGATTATTACGAGGTGCTTGGCGTTGACAAGAGCGCGTCTGATGCGGACATCAAGAAGGCGTACCGAGTACTTGCAAAGAAATACCATCCGGATATGAACCCCGGAAATGCCGAGGCGGAGGCCAAGTTCAAGGAAGTCAACGAGGCATACGAGGTGCTGTCCGACAGCGACAAAAAGGCCAAGTACGACCAGTTCGGACACGCAGCATTTGACCAGAGCTCAGGCTTTGGCGGTGGCTACGGCGGCGGATACAGCACGGATTTTGGCGATCTTGGAGATATTTTCGGTTCCTTCTTCGGTGGCGCGTTCGGCGGTGGCGGTCAAAGACGCCGCAACGGACCGCAGCGCGGAGACGATATTCAGATCCGCGTGTCGCTCTCCTTTGAGGAGGCGGCTTTTGGTGCCAAAAAGACCATTACCTATACAAGACTGCGCAAATGCCCCGATTGCGGCGGTAACGGCAGCGAGGGCGGACAAGCCCCCGAGACCTGCTCGGCGTGCCGCGGAACGGGTCAGGTGCGCACGGTGCATAATATGGGCGGCATGCAGTTCCAGTCTACGGGAACCTGCGAGCGCTGCCGCGGTACGGGCAAGATCATCAAAACTCCCTGCTCGCGCTGCAGAGGCGCAGGCATGGAGCGCGAGAACAAGAATCTGACCGTGGATATCCCGGCAGGCATTGACCATGGCGAAAAGATCGCGCTGCGCGGTCAGGGCTGTGACGGCAAAAACGGTGGCCCTGCGGGCGATCTGATCATGCAGATCAGCGTGCAAAGCCACAAGATCTTCAAGCGCAACGGTGCCAATATTTACTGCGAGATTCCCGTTACGGTAGCCGAGGCGGTGCTCGGTGCAGAGATTGAAGTGCCTACGCTGGAGGGCAATCAGAAATTCGATCTGCCGGAGGGCACGCAGTCGGGAAGCTCCTTTACCTTGCGTGGAAAGGGTATTCCGAACCTCAACAACAGCTCTCGCAGAGGGGATCTGACCTTTACGGTCAACGTGGAAATCCCCACAGGACTTTCCGCCAAGCAAAAGGACGCGATGCGCGCATTTGCCGAGTCGTGCGGTGAGAGCAACTACAAAAAGAAAAAGAATTTCTTCAAAAAGGGAAAATAAAACATGATTGATAAGGATTATACTTGCGAGGATTGGGGCGAAACCACACAGTGGACGCAGATCCGCGTCACTGTCAAGCTTGAGCAGCTGGACGCGCTGGTCGCGGTCATGAGCATGATCAACACCAATCTGATGATCGAGGATTACAGCGATATCGATCTCAAAACCTGTTATGGCGATCTGATCGACGAGAGCATTCTCAACGCGGACAAGACCATCGCGTCGGTATCGGTCTATTTGCCCATCGAGCGCGACATCCGCGAGGACGTGGAATTTTTGCGTGAAATGCTTGCAAAGGACGGCATCGAGGGCGAGATCAAGATGATTGGCCTCTGTGAAGAGGACTGGGCAAATGCCTGGAAGGCTTACTATAAGCCCATCAAGATCGGCTCCAAGATCGTCATTGTCCCCGCGTGGGAAAAGTACGAGGCAGCAGAGGGCGAGCTGATCGTGCGCATGGACCCCGGTATGGCGTTTGGTACGGGTACGCACGAGACCACAAGACTCGTGATCGGCCTTTTGGAGAAATATACGACACCCGGCGTGCGCATGCTGGACGTTGGTACGGGCAGCGGTATTCTGGCGATCTGTGCATCCAGACTCGGTGCAGGGGAGTGCAAGGCGTATGATATCGATCCCATGTCGGTACGCGTAGCACGTGAAAATATCAAGGATTCGGGCTTGACCAATATCACCTGCGACCAGTCCGACCTGCTTCGCGCGGTGGATCTGGAGGGTGGAAAATACGGCCTTGTGTGCGCCAATATCGTGGCGGATATCATCATTCGCATGACACCGGACGTACATAAGTACATTGCAGACGACGGCGTGCTGTTGGCTTCGGGCATCATTATGGAGAGAAGCCGGGACGTGATCGATTGCTTTGAATCCCACGGCTTTGAGATCGTGGAGAGAGCAGAGGAAAACGGCTGGTGCGCATTGGCGGTCAAGCTGAAGAAGTGAGAGAATACACGTTGATACGCGCGCGCCGCAAAACGCTGGGGCTGCAGATCAAGGACGGCAAGGTGATCGTGCGCGCGCCTATGAGG
>JAZNYL010000032.1:0-6071 GCA_045594445.1 Eubacteriales bacterium | reverse complement strand
GGAGAGAGCAGAGGAAAACGGCTGGTGCGCATTGGCGGTCAAGCTGAAGAAGTGAGAGAATACACGTTGATACGCGCGCGCCGCAAAACGCTGGGGCTGCAGATCAAGGACGGCAAGGTGATCGTGCGCGCGCCTATGAGGTTGCCAAAGGCGACAATTGACGCGTTTGTAGTCAAGCACGAGAGCTGGATCGTCAAGCATCTTGCAAAAGAGCGCGCAGGGCAGGAGGCTCCAAAGCTGACCGAGCAAGAGCTGAAAAACCTTGCAAAGCAGGCAAAAGAGGTCATTCCCGCGCGTGTGACGCATTATGCGGCACTTTTGGGCGTGGAGTATGGTAGAATCACCATTCGCACGCAAAAGACGCGCTGGGGCAGCTGCTCGTCAAAGGGCAATTTGAATTTCAACTGCCTTTTGATGCTGGCACCGCCCGAGGTGCTGGACAGCGTCGTGGTGCATGAGCTGTGCCACCGCAAGCACATGAATCACTCAAAAGATTTTTACGCCGAGATGACGCGCGTCATGCCGGATTACAAGACGCGACACGCATGGCTCAAGCAAAACGGCAGAGCCTTGATGAACCGCGTGGAGAGATAAAATGTAATCAAATGAAATAGAAAAACCGCTCGGATGAGCGGTTTTTTTGAGTTGTGATGCCGATGCGGGCGAACGCAGTTCGCCCCTACGATATATGTGTAAGGTTTTTTTAATAAAAACCAAAACAAAAACACCCGTAGGGGCGAACTGCGTTCGCCCGCGCGGGTGGCAAAAACATGTTTTTGCTGCATAAAACCCTCGACCAATACTGCTCGAGGGTTATTTTTTATTCTTTGCTTACCTGTTGCTTTTTCTGTGCCTGTACAATCTGATAATATTCAAAGAACTTATAGATATTGTTGCCGTCGGGGGCGGTCATTTCGCAATAGGTCTTGCCAAAGCTGAACAAGAGGAAGCGTCTGCCGCGCATGGCAAGCTCGTTGATTTCGGACGTGGGCACGTGTAAATCTCCGCATGTGATGCCGTCCGCATCCATGACGAATTTTCCTTGTGCGATCACGTTTTCCTCGTGGTTGTCCACTGTGTAAACTCTTGCATCCTCGGCAAAAATGGCGGTCTGCTCGGCTACGAGCGTCTTGGCTACGTCGCGTTGACGGGCAGCAAGCTCGGTCAGCGTTTTGTCGGGCGCGCCGTGCAGGTAACCGTAGGCGTCGTAGGTGGCGGAGAAATCACACGCGGTGCAATATACGCGATCTCCCTTGGAGCGCACGGTGTCCACCTTGCCGCAAACGGGGCAGATATAAAGCAGATTTTCCATCTTCTCTGCGAGATTCTTCCCCTTGTATTTGACGGGATTTTGCGCCTGGCGCGCGTAAGCGTCCTCGTACAGATCCTCTCTTATGATGCGGTTGACCTCGTCCTCGCTCATCTGCGCGATTTGCTCAGCAGTATAGACGTGCACAGGCTCGCCGTGTAAGTAGCCTCTGCGCGTGTTACTGGTGCTCCACATGGGACTTGCAAAATAGCCGCCCGAGATGCGATAGGTAACCAGTCCGCAGCGTGCCGCCTTGACAAGGCCGCCCGTGGTGGGGGCGATATCACAGGTCTTGCCGTCCCAGGAGCGCACGCCCTCGGCAAACATGCACACGCTTGCTCCCTTGCGCACCTTGCGCAGGATATCAATGATGGTGGCTGCTGCCGTGGTGCCTTTCTTGCGAAGAATGGGTGCAAGCGCCCAGTTGAGAATTCCAAAGCCGTGCTTCCAGCGCGCGATATGCTCGCTGGCAACGTAGTACATTTGCTTCTTGAACGAGCAGGCGACCAGCACGCAGTCGTAGTCGGTGGTGTGGTTGGAGAGTACGATATAGTGATCGGGCAGATTTTTTGCGGGCGTGTAGGTGTAGCCGAACTTCAGCTTACAGAACAGGGCTACGGGGCCGCGCAAGGTGCGCCAGATGATAGAGTGTCTTGTTTGCGGTTTCAAGGACGATACCTCCATGTCTTGATGTCTTATTATAGCATACTTTTTTGATCTTGGCCAGTATTTTGCGTGTTTTTTACGAAAAAACGTCTCTCCTTTGGTGGGAGAGACATTTTCATTCTGCAATTATTGAGCCAGCAGAGCGCGCTCCAGCCAGATCAGTCCCATGCTGAAAGCATCGTGCAGGCCATCCTTCTGACCTTGCTTGATGATCTTGGTGGGATCCTTGGAATCAATGATCTGAATCAGGATCTTGCCGGGAACTTCTTCTCCCTTGTCGTTCTTGACGTAGGACATGATCTCCAAAATCAGAATGCAGGGCTCGTTCATATCGCCGTAGCAAATGGTGTTGCCCTCACGAACCAGGGGCTTATCTTTATAATAAAGGTATTCGCCGCCAACTTGGGCACGAGTTTCGTTTGCCATGATGTGACCTCCTTGAATCTATATTGATGCGAATTATATACCATTTATTTATTATAACATGAAAAACGCATGCAGTCAAGGATTTTCCGAAAAAAGTTCGTTCAGTCAACCATAAAAGGAGATTTTCGCTTAAAAAAGCCTGCACTTTGCACCTTTTGCATGGCTAAGGTATAAAGCGCGTCGGCGCGGTCGGAAAGCTTTGCCTGTCTGCAGTCGGGTGCGTCGGCCGGTTTGGTGATGATCGGCAGGGGAGAGGTGCGGCGCAGCTCGGACAGAATGGCTCTGCCTCGTGTGTTTGCTGCCAACACGGAGAGATACGCGGGTGCGCCTCGCAGATCTTGCTCGGTGATGCCCAGCGCGGCGTACAGAACGGCGCGGCGCACGTGAGACGTGGGCAGGGATTTATGCGCGCACAGCGCGTATAGCTGCGAAAGGCTTGTCGCGTTCTGCGCTGCTTGCGCAATTCTTTGCCCAAGACCGCCTGCGCAAAGCGCGGCTGCCTCAATCTGCTCTACGGGCACGGTGCGCAAAATGCCAAGCACGGCTACATCAAACACAGCCTGGCTGCCAAAGTTCTCACCCTTGTCGTGTGCTTGCTGCAGGATCTCCGCGCAAGCGGGAGGAAGGTGCTTACGCATACGGGAAAAGCCTTGCTCGTAAAGAATATTTCGCAGCGCGGTTGCGCTGGGGAAGCCCTCGCTGAGCGCGCTTTGATTGTATGCAGCCCCTGTGCGTGCGATGCATACGGGCTCTATTTCATAGCCACCTGCAAGGATTGCCTTGCAGTATGCCAGCCCCAAAAGATCGTTGGAAAGCGATGAAAATTCACACCCCAGCTCTTGCTCCAGAGTCATGGCAAAAGCGGCTGCCGTGCCCACGTTGGTTCTGATGTGCTGCTGATATCGCTCTTGGAATTGCTCGGTGGAAGAAGCCCGCGCGGCTGCTTTTAAAAGGTCAATATTTGCGCTCTCGCTGCCAAAGAACAGTACGTCGGATCTGAGTGCGTTGGCGGCGCAGACGCCCGCAGAAGCGAAAAATTCCGCTCCGGAGCAGGCCATGGGAAAGGGGAGCTCCACCACAAGATCCGCACCGCACGCAAGAGCAGTCTGCGCTCTTGTATACTTGTGCGCCACGGCAGGCTCGCCGCGCTGCACGTAGTTGCCGCTCATGATGCAAACGATCTCGTCCGCTCCCATTTCGCGTGCGCATGCCAGGTGGTACGCATGTCCGGCGTGCATGGGATTATATTCGCAAATGATCGCAAAACGTGTCATACGTGCCTCCTTTTTACCTCTTCTTTGGTCAGTATACCATCCTTTTGCCCGCATGTCAAGCAAAGCCTTGTCAGAAAGTGAAAAAAACCATGAAAATCACAAAAAACACTTGACAAAATTGCGTTTACCAGTTATAATAATTACTGTCGCTTTTTATGTCGTTTTGCAATTGCTGGGAGGTGTGCGTATGATTCTTGACATGGGCCCCATGCTCCGAGGAGAGGTCGACACCCTTGACGTGGATTATACGATTCAGCCCGAGCCCTGTGCAGGCGTGGAATTCACGGCAGAAGCACACGTGGTCGGTAAGGTAACCGATACGGGCGGATACATGCGACTGGTGCTGGAGGCGGATATGCCTTACAAGACCATTTGCGCAAGATGCCTTGACGACGTCACCGGCGTTTATACGGTTTGCTTTGAGCGCACCGTGGCAGAGGAGCGTTCGCTGACGCAGGAGCAGATTGACGACAACGTGGATGAATACATCATCGTAAGAGACGGTAAGCTGGATATCGACGAGCAGCTAGTGGAGGAAATGATCCTTTCTTTCCCCACAAAATTCCTGTGTGACGAGGATTGCCCCGGGCTTTGCCCCAAGTGCGGCAAGCAGCTCAAGCACGGCGCATGCGGCTGCAACACGCGTGAGATTGATCCCAGACTTGCGGTGCTTGCATCGCTGTTGGAAGAGAGCGATGACTGATTTGAATGTAACCGGAAATCGGTAACAGATATAGTTTATAAAAAAATTGATATAATGCGGTGTACGGTATAAGCCTGTACGCCAAAGAGGAGGTGTAATTATGGCAGTACCGAAGAGAAAGGTATCCAAGGCACGCAGAGACAAGAGAAGATCCAACAACTCCAAGCTCGCTATGCCCGGTATGGTAAAGTGCTCCAATCCCGAATGCAATGAAATGGTATTGGCACATCGTGTTTGCAAGGTTTGCGGTTTCTATGGCGGCAAGCAGGTAATCACCCTGAAGCAGAAGGAAGACTAATCCTATTTACCATCAAAAACACACGTAAAGGATTCATCAGCGTTATGCGGGGTGAATCCTTTTGTGCCATTATAGGAGTTTTTATGAAGTATATCAAAATCGTGGCAGCTCTGCTTACGCTGCTGCTTTTGCTTTGCTCCTGCACCTCGGTGGACGAGATGCTGGAGGCCGAGACGGCTGATCTGACGCCGCCTGCCAAGGATTCGACAGATCTGTTGGATATCCCTGATTATCTGTCCATGCCGCTTGACGATTACGTCACGCTTGGCGCGTATACGGGGCAGGAGATTCGCGTCAAGGGAGTGCAGCTGACCGACGAGATGGTAAGCAAGGCGATCAACGGCATCAAGACCGCCAACGGTTTTTTTGAGAAGATCACCGACGGCACGGCAAAATGGGGAGACACGGTGGTGCTTTCCTATTCCTATATGCACCCGGACGGTGGCACTGCCGTGGGTGAAGACGACGTGGAGATTACGCTTGCCGAGGAGAGCAGAATGACCGATGATTTCGTCAAAGGGCTTATCGGTGCGCCCTGCGGCATTCCCGTGCTGGTCAACGTGGAGAGCGAGGGAAAGACGACATCCTATACCGTAACGGTTTCCTATATCAAGGGCAATTATCTTGATTTTTCGGACGAATTCGTGTCGGCCTATACGGGCGGTGCATGCACCAAGGCAGACGAATTCTTTGCTTATTATAAGGAGCAGCTTTGGAACGAGACGTATTACGACGCGGTTTACGATGCGCTCTGGGATGCCTGCGAGGCGAATTGCACGGCCGAGACCGTGCCCGACGAGGCAGTCAGCTACTACATGAAGTCCATGGAGGACTACTACCGCCGCATGGCAATCTCCAACGGTGTTTCTTATGAAGAAGTACTGGCGGCGTTTGAGCTGGACGAGATCAAGATCATGACGCTGTCTTATTCGTATGCCGAGAAGGATATGATCTTTTACGCCATCGTCAAGGACGCCGGGCTGCAGATTTCGGACGAGGCGTACGACAAGGCACTGCACGACTATGCGGCCAAGTATTACGGCACATTTGCACCCGGTATAGGCAAGGGCAGCGGTCAGGGCGGTAAGGTAACGGTTGAGGACGTGGCGGCATATCTGGATGCCGAGCAACGCAATATCATCCGCGAGCTTTGCTACGACCAAATGCTGTATGATTATCTTTACGAGAATAACAAGATCTTTATGGGCGAGGTGCCCATGAATTAAGAAAAAGCCACTATACAGTGGCTTTTTCTTTTTGTATAACGAAAACCACGCGATAGTCGCGTGGTTCAAAAGAGGTTAACCGGTGAGAAAAAACAAGGGAATAAGGTGTAATGAAATATGTGCCTGTAGGGACCGGCGTCCTCGACGGTCCAAAAGCAACGGATAAAGG
>JAZNYL010000031.1:0-20837 GCA_045594445.1 Eubacteriales bacterium | reverse complement strand
GATTCGTGAATCGCCCCTACGAGGTCGGTCCGTTATTTCAAAGGTAATTGGATACGTTAAAATGAATGCGTCTAAAGAGATACATGGTAAATATGATGATGCTGTGATATGGCAGAGAGGTTTTCACGATCACATCATTCGCAACCGTCAGGACTATGATGAGCATTTGCGATATATTTATGAGAACCCTATGCGATGGTACTACGACGAATTATATGCAGAAGAATAGGGGTATGGGCTTTGCCCTATGCCTTTGTAATACACAGGGGCGAAACTGACGATAAACGGAACGATAAATAAGAATTTTTAGGTGAGATAATGATTATTTTAATTACGGGAGCCTCGCATACAGGCAAAACAGCACTTGCTCAAAAGTTGCTCGAAAAATATAAATACCCATATTTCTCAATCGACCATCTTAAAATGGGGCTGATTCGTAGCGGAAATACCGGGCTCACTCCCATGAGCGACGACAAGGATTTGACTGCATACTTGTGGCCTATTATTCGTGAGATGATTAAAACTGCAATTGAGAACAAGCAGAACTTAATTGTCGAAGGTTGCTATATTCCGTTTGATTGGCAAAAGGACTTTGACTCCGAATATCTTGAAAATATCAAATATTTCTGCCTTGTAATGAGTGAGGAATATATCAAAAATCACTTTGCTGACATAAAAAAATATGCCAATGCCATTGAAAACCGCGTGGATGATGCATGGTGTACCATGGAGAGCGTATTGGCAGATAATGCAGAAGCATTAGAACTCGCACAGAGGTATCATGTGAACTATATATTCATTGAAGATCAGTACGAAATCAATATTGATATATAACAGCAATTCCCAATTTGACGAATAGAATAATACAAATCCCCGACAGATCTCAAAAATCTGTCGGGGGTAATTATTTGTTTACTGCGAATCATTTTTATCCGTAGGGGAGACCTGCGGTCTCCCGCGGGCGAACACAGTCCGCCCCTACCGTGTATTAGATGATTTTTCCGCTAAGAAGAACACACTTTGCGTCCTTGGCTTTTTGTTACGATTCGTCATCCTCGGGCTGTGCGTAGGGGAAGGGATTTTCGTTTGCCTTTTCCTCGGCCTCGCGACGTGCGCGCTCCTGCTCAGCCTGCTCTCTTTGCTCGTTTTCCTCGCGGCTCTTGCGCTTCTTTTCCTCAAGCATCTGCTCAAGCTCCTCTGCGGTGGGGTTGCCCTCCATAGCGGCCTTGAATTGCTCGCCGTCCATGTTTTCATGGTTCAGCAGATATTCTGCAACAAAGTGCAGCTTATCCATGTGTGCGGAAAGAATTTCAATCGCGCGCTTGTACTGCGCGTCCATAATCAGTCTGGTCTCGCGGTCAATGGTTGCAGCCGTTTCCTCGGAGTACTCCTTGCCGGACGAGAAATCTCTGCCAAGGAATACCTCGGAGCTGGAGTGCGCCGAGCCGTAAAGCACGGTACCCAGCGTCTCGGACATACCGTAGCGGGTGATCATGCTGCGAATGGTGGAGGTTGCGTGCTGAATGTCGCTGGATGCGCCGGTGGAGATATCCTCCAGCACCAGCTGCTCGGCAGCACGGCCGCCAAGCGCAACGGCAACGTCGTCCAACATCTGGCCCTTGGTTCTGCCCATTCTGTCCTCGGTGGGAGGTGTGAGCGTTACGCCTCCTGCAGAGCCTGCGGGAATGATGGTGATATAGGATACGGGGTTGGCCTTGGGACAGAAGAAGGATACGACTGCGTGGCCTGCCTCGTGATATGCGCAAAGCTTGTTGTCCTCGGGGGTACGGATGTGGCTCTTTTTCTGCGGGCCGAGCACGACCTTGAGGTACGCCTCGTCAATGTCGTCCATGCCGATCAGGGATTTGTTCTTACGTGCGGCCAGCAGCGCTGCCTCGTTGAGCAGGTTGGCAAGATCCGCACCGGTAAAGCCGGGGGTATGCTTGGAGATTTCCGCAAAGTTTACGGTCTCCTCAATCGGCTTGCCCTTGGCGTGCACGCGCAGAATTTCCTCTCTGCCCTTCATATCGGGGTAGTTGACCGTGATCTGACGGGCAAAGCGGCCGGGTCTGAGCAGCGCGGGGTCAAGGATGTCGGGGCGGTTGGTGCCTGCGATGACGATAATGCGCTCGTGAGAGCCAAAGCCGGCCATTTCCACCAAGAGCTGGTTGAGCGTTTGCTCACGCTCGTCGTGACCGCCGCCAAGACCTGCGCCTCTGTGACGGCCGACGGCGTCGATCTCGTCGATAAAGATGATGGATGCGGGGGCCTTGCGTGCGCTTTCAAACAAGTCACGCACACGGGAAGCACCGACGCCGACGTACATTTCCACGAAATCCGAGCCGGAAATCGAGAAGAAGGGTACGCCTGCCTCGCCTGCAACAGCCTTTGCAAGCAGCGTCTTACCCGTACCGGGAGGGCCCATGAGCAGAACGCCATGGGGGATTTTTGCGCCGAGTCTGGAGAATTTGCCGGGAGCCTTGAGGAATTCCACAATCTCCTGCAGCTCCTGCTTTTCCTCGTCTGCGCCTGCCACGTCCTTGAAGCGAACCTTGTTCTTTTCGTCGGGTGCGGGCGTCTTGACACGCGCCTTGCCAAAGCTATTGATCTTATTGCCCTCGTTGTTTGCACGCTTCATGGCAATAAAGTAGAATACGATAAAGACCACGATGATCAAAAGGAAGGGGAGATAGGAAACCCAACCGGGCAGCGTGATCACGGGCTCGTTGATCACCTCTTCAATCAGTCCCTGCTCGGAGAGCGAGACGATGATGGGGCTAAGGTCACGCTGGAAGTATTCCATATCCGCGATCTCGTAGCGATAAGTCTGATCCTCGTACGTGGTATAGGTCAGAGTTCTGTGGCGGAAGCTGATCACACAGCTTTTCACGCCGGTATCGGCCACGCCGTCGCCGTCCGAATCGGCAGTACCGGCAAAGACCTGAATGACTTCCTGATAGTCGTCAACGTCGGTGATCGCCTGCTTATTGCCGCCACCGCCAAACAGCATCACGACGACGACTGCAATCACGGCAATAAAGATCACGTAAAACAGGATCACCTTCAAATTATTCTTCATGCAAAACCTCCGTTGTGGCGCGCGTATCGCGCCGCAGTACAATGATTCCGAAAGATTATGTATAAATCTCCGGCTTAAGAACGCCCACGAAGGGCAGATTTCTGTATTTTTCGTCAAAGTCCAGGCCAAAGCCGACCACGAACTCGTTGGGGATGACCGTGCCGCAGTAATCGGGAACGAACTCCACCTCGCGGCGCTCGGGCTTATCAAGCATGGTGCAGGTTTTGACGCTGCCCGCCAGTCTGTGGGAGAAAAGCTGCGTCAGTCTTTGCAGCGTTCGGCCGCTGTCCACAATGTCCTCAATGATCAAAAGGTCGCAATCCGGCAGATCGTCGCGGATCAGGTCGGTGTGAATGCGGATCTCCCCCGAGGACTTGGTGCCTGCTCCGTAAGAGGAGACCTTCATGACCTCTATTTCCAAGGGAAGCGTGACGCGTTTCATCAGCTCGGTTGCAAAGGGAATCGAGCCCTTGAGGATGACCACGAACACCAGCTTACGCGGAGAGTCCTTATAATCGTTGGTGATCTGCTCTGCCAAGCGGTTGCAAATTTCGTCGAGCTGCTGCTCACTGACAAGGATCTTTTCAATGTCATTCTTTATCATGGTATGCCCCTTTTCATTCAAGTATCAAATTGTTTTGTGCAAATAAACGCGTATGCAAAGAGCAGGATCACCGCTGCGGACTTGTGCGCCGTCGCGCACGCAAATGCCGGGGATTGCCAGCACGCCGCTCTCGTCGCAAAGCAACGGGAGTCTTGGACGCAAGAAAAGCGGCACGCCCTTCTCTCCGTAAAGCTTGCGGATCCTTTTATGCATGCCGCCCGAGAGAATGACGTCGCCCTTTCGGATCGGCCGCAAAAAAACCTGTCCTTTTATTGTATCAAATCTTACGTTTTGTTCTGTATATAAATTGTAAACATTTGTTGCACAAGCCGTGTCTGTTTGAGGATTTTCGGGAAAACTCGCCCAAAACGCCACGCCCGCGTCGCAAATCTCGGTCAGTCCCTCTTGCAAGGGCAGGCAGTATTGCGCGGACGACTCCTCTTTTTTGTGCCTTGCCATGTGTAAGGCGTCGCGATCGATCACGGCGCAAATATCGCAAGGCAGGCTGATGCTGCCAACCTTTCCGGAGCAAATCTGCTGCCATACGGCATCCAGATGCACCGCTTCGGTCATGGCGTATTCCATCCCGTTTTGGCGTGCAAACGCCGTATAGCAAAGGCGGATCAGCCGTTTTGAAACGGCCGGTGGCTGCTTGCGTAAAAGCGCCAAGGGAAGACGGCCGTCCTTTGCGTGCTCTTGATAGATCTGCGTGGCAAAAGCGTCCAGCGCGTCGCAATCCTCGGCCACCGCGCGGCACAGCCTTGCGGCTGCGTGCTGCGGGTGAGCAAACAATTGCTCCAGCTCGGGGATCACGCGGTTGCGGATGCGGTTGCGCGCGTAGTCGTCACAGGCATTGGTTTCGTCCGTGACGTACGGGATTTCCAAATCCCAACAAGCGTCCAGAATCTCCTGCTTGGTCAGGTGCAAGAGCGGCCTGAATAAGCAAAGGGCGCTTTCCTTGGGCGCGTCGGGCAAGGGAGCGAATGCGGGAATACCGCGCAGTCCTTGCGTGCCCGTGCCGCGACAGATGCGGAAGAGGACGGTCTCCAGATTGTCGTCCGCGTGGTGCGCGGTGGCAAGCAGGGGAATGTTGTATTTTTGCATCAGCCGCGCAAAATGACGGTAACGAGCGTGCCGTGCGGCCTCTTCAAGGCTTTGCCCCGATCTCTTTGCAAGTGCGGGTACGTTGACCTTGACGGCAAAGAGCGGAACGTGCAGATCTCTGCACACCTGCCTGCAAAAGGCCAGATCCGCGTCTGCATCCTTGCCGCGAATGCCGTGGTGTACGTGAACGGCAAAGAGCGGTGCGGTTGCTTTTTGGGCGTGCTTATGCAAAAGGTGTAAAAGCAGCGAGGAATCCGCGCCGCCCGAAAAAGCGACCAGCACGGGAGTGCTTGGCGCAAATCCGTCGGGCAGTTGAACGGTCAGGTTATCCATGGCCCTGCTCGTCGGTAATGGTGCGGAACTTGGTGTAGCGGCCAACCCAGCCCATCTTGACCGTGTTGGTCGAGCCGTGACGGTTCTTGGCTACGATGACCTCGGCGGTGGAATCCTCGGGAGCTTCCTCGCCTGTCTTGTAATATTCGTCGCGGTACAGGAAAATGACCACGTCTGCGTCCTGCTCGATTGCACCCGAGTCACGCAGGTCGGAAAGCATGGGCTTTTTGTCGGTTCTGCCTTCGGGGCCACGCGAGAGCTGTGCGCAGCAGATGACGGGAACCATCAATTCCTTTGCCATGATCTTGAGCGCTCGCGAGATGTCGGAGACCTCCTGCACGCGGTTGTCGATCTTGCGGTCGGATTGCATGAGCTGTAGGTAGTCGATGACCACCAATCCAAGGTTATCCACGCGGCGCAGCTTGGCCTTCATGGCCGTAACGGTCTGGCCGGAGGTATCGTCGATCAGCACGTCGCACTTGGCAAGGTGTGAGGTTGCCTCGGCAATCTTTCGCCAGTCTTCCTGTCCGAGCTCGCCGGTACGCAGCGCGTAGCTGTCTACCAAAGCTTCACTGGAGATGACACGGTTGACCAGCTGATCCGCCGACATTTCAAGAGAGAAGATGGCAACCTTTTTGCCGGTCTGCGAGGCCACGTTGGTGGCGATGTTCAAGCAGAACGAGGTCTTACCCATACCGGGACGTGCGCCGACCAGGATCAGGTCGGATTTGCCCATGCCTGCCAGCACGCGGTCAAGGCCGGAAAATCCGGTGGACGTGCCCTGTGCGGCGCCCTTGTTATCCTTGAGCTCGTGCAGGTGCGCGTAAACGTCACCGATGACCTCGCGGATGTGCTTGAAATTCTTGGTATCGCGTCCCTGCGCGATGGCGTAAATGCTGTTTTGCGCGTTTTCAAGGATGCCTGCCACCGAATCCTGCTCGGAGTAGGCTGCTTCGGAAATGTCGTTGGCCACCTCGATCAGACGGCGCAGCGTGCTCTTTTCCTTGACGATGCGGGCGTAGTCCTTGATATTGAGCGCATTGGGAACCACCTCTGCGATGGTGCGGATATAGTCCTGGCCACCCGATTTGTCGTAAATGCCCTTGTAGACGAGGGTATCGATCAGAGTGACGACGTCGATTTCGCTGTTTTGTGTAAAAAGATCCTGAAATGCCAGGTAGATCTGGCGGTGCTCCTCAAGATAAAAGTCGTCGGCCGTCATCAGGTCGGCAATTTCGTTGAGCGCTTTGGGATCGATCAGGATCGAGCCAAGCAGGGATTGCTCGGCAATCAGGGAGAAGGGTAGCTTGCGTACAAGTTCCTCGCTCATATAAGCCTCCTTGCGATGTTAGAAAATGGTGCGCTTTTACGCGCCGACCGTGACCTTGATCTTCCCCACGATCTCGGGGTACAGGCGCACGTCAAAGTTGTAGGTGCCGTAAGCCTTGATGGGCTCGGGCATTACGATCTTGCGCTTGTCAATCTGAATATTGTGCTGCTTTGCCAGCACCTCTGCCAGATCCTTGGACGTAATCGAGCCGTAGAGTCTGCCGTCTGCCGCAGCGTTGACCGAGATCTTGACCACGGTATTTGCAAGCTTTGCTGCAATTTCCTTGGCAGCGGCCTTTTCGGTCTCAATCTTGTATTGCTTGGAAGCCTCTTTATTCTTTACCTCGTTGATTGCTTTGTTATCTGCAACGACCGCCAGCTTTTTGGGAAACAAAAAGTTGCGTGCGTAGCCGTCGGAAACGTCAATGATCTGATCCTTTTTGCCTTGTCCCTTGACGTCCTGTAAAAGAAGAACCTTCATGTTATACCTCCCGGGAATTTATTTATTGTCTTCGGATTTGTAATCGTATTCGTAATATTCGTCGATCGCATCGGTCAACAGCTCGTACGCGCTGTCAAGCGTTGCGTTCTTGACCTGTGCGCCGGCCACGTCAAAGTGACCGCCACCCTGCAGCTTTTCCAAGATCAGCTGCACGTTGATCTCGCCCTTGGAGCGGCCGGAAATGACTACCGTATCGCCCATGAGCACCATGGCAAAGGAGGCCTCAATGCCCTTGAGAGAGAGCAGGCTGTCGGCTGCCTTTGCTGCCGCCACGCGATCCTCGGGCGTGGGCTCCTTGCCGGTATCCAGACGGGTGATGGCAACGCCCTCGCGGTAGATCTGCGCCTTGGATTCAAATGCGCTGGCAATGCGCATATCCTCCAGATCCTGGTTGAAGAACTCGCGCACCACGCTGGTGTGTGCGCCTCTGGAGTACAGGTAGTGCGCGATCTCAAAGGTCTGCGCACCTGCGTTTCTGGTAAAGTTGCGGGTATCCAGCATCATACCCGAAAGCAGCAGATTTGCCTCGCCCTTTTGCAGGCTGTCGGCATATTTGCTTTGTTGCATCATCTCTGCAATGATCTCGCTGGCCGACGACTTGGTGGGCTCGATATAGTTGAGGAAGGGGGAGAAATCCGGCTCCTTGAGCAGGCGGTGGTGGTCGATGAGCGCGATGTCGGCAACGGCACCGGGCAGATCGGGTGCTTCAAAGATAAAGCGGTTGTTGGCGTCCACCACGATCAAGAGCGTATCCGAGGTCACGGCGTTCATGCCTGCCTCGCGGTCAATGAACATTTCGGCGTATTCCTTCATGCCCTCCAGATGCTCGTAGCAGGTGCGGAAGCTGTCGCAATTGCGGTCAATGACCACGTGTACGTCCGGTATCACCTTGGCGTCGGGACCCTGCTCGGCCGCTTTGGCAGCCAGCACGCTCATGGTAAATCTGGCAGCGCCCACGCAAGCGCCGATCGAGTCAAAGTCGGGGTTGGCGTGTCCCATGATCAGCACGTTGCCGCACTCGCGGATCTTGTTTTCCAGAACGGTTGCGCTGACGCGGGAGTTGATCGAGGAGTTGCTCTCCAGAATCTTATGCGTACCGCCAAAGTATTCCAGTCCGCCGCCCACGTCACGACGCAGCGCGACCTGGTTACCGCCGCGGGAAATGGCAACCTCCAGCGCGGCGTAAGCCGCCGTGTCCTTTTCCTCCATAGAGCCTTCGATCGAGGCAATGCCCATGGAAATGGTCAGGGGGAAGGAGTTGTCACCGATCTTGGCGTCCATCACCGTGTTCAGAATGCTGAAGCGGTCCGCAATGCAGTCCTCCAGCTTTTCCTGCGTGAAAACGGCCAGGTATTTATCTCTGTCATATTCGCGTATCATACCGTTCAGGCTTGCCACCCATTCCATCATGATCTGGTCGATGCGGATCGAGGCCTCGCGGTAGTTAGCGCGGACGAACTGCGTCAGCTCCTGCAGGTTGTCAATGGCAATGTATGCCACCACGGGGTTTTCGCGCTCGGAGCGCTCCTTGATCTCAAGCAGGCTGTTGACGTCGCGGAACACGGTAAAGAAGTATTCCTCTCCGTCCATTCGCATGGGATAGCTCTGCAGCTCGTATCTCTTGCCGTCACCAAGGCAGGTAATGGGGCCCTCGGGCAGAAGGTCGGATTTTTTTGCCGAGGACTTTGCGCCGTGTGCGGAGACTGCAATGATCTCTGCGGGGATGGGGCAAAAATCGGAGAGGCGGATGTTGCAAACGGGGGAGTGATAGCCAAGAATATCCTGCAGCGCGCTGTTGATAACCTTGACCACGCCGTCACGGCCAATCACGGCGTACGGCACGTCCACGACGTAGCGGAACATATCGTACATTTCGGTATCCACGCGGTCTGCCTCCAGAATCGCCTCGCGCAAGCGCAGGTAGCGGATCAGGTAGATCAGGAACACGATGGTGGCGGTCAGCACGAACAGGGAAATGGCACCGATGCCAAACCAGCCCGTTTTGATGAAGGTGGGCTTGAGACGTCCGACGACGGTGTACGCGATCAGCAAAAGCAGACCTGTCGCGGTGCTGATGCCGAAGGGAACGCGCAAATCCATATACAAGGTATCCTTTTTGCCGGAATAATGCCCGTTTCTATGATGCTCGGAATGATTTTTCATCTGAACCTCCATGCCGCAAGCTGCGGCTCAAAATTGTTACTGCTTGTTTTGCGAGTCGTTCATCTTTTTCTCCAGCACCTGCGCCAGCGCCTGCATGATCACGCCGAACGCGCCGAAGAAGGAGAGCATGGGAATGACTGCAATGCCAAGGAAGAGAAATGCAATGACGTACGTCAGGATCAGCGGCCACTTGACGGGGGCGCGCTTGATGTTGGTGATCACGATGGAAATGCCCATGATGGCCAGGATCGGCATCAGCACGCACAAGACGTTGAGTGCAATAAAGACGACTGTCTCTGCGCGGGGGATCATGGAGCCAATCAGCAGCACCGCGTAGCCGAGAATCATGAGCACGGCTGTGGGAACCGAGGGCGCGTAATGCGAGAGGTGAGCGGGGCACGCTTCCTTGGGCTGACCGAAGATCAGAACGGCGGTAAAACCGCGGTGTGCCGCAAAGGAGATCAGCCAGAGCACCATGATCGTGCAGCCGGGCAGCAGGCCGAGCACGGCGTAGGATACCGAGTCGGCAAACGCCGCAACGGATTGTGCGTCAAGCTTACCTCCCAGCATTTGCTCCACCTGCACGGCGAGCTCCTCACTCTCGGCCATAAGCTGCAGGGCTTCGGCAAAGAGCTGCGAGACCGAGGTGTGGAAGACCTTGATCGCGTCGGTAATTCCCTGCACACTCAAGGGCATGCCGGAAAGGTGCAGATCTGCCAGAATCAGCAGCACAAGGGTAGCGGTAAGCGTACCCGTGACCGTGCCGACGGTGACGATGATGGAAAGCTTATTCTTAAAGCAGACGGCCAGCGCAAGCGCGCCGAGCGCGGGCAACAGAGAAAGCAGGGAGAGCAGAGGACTGTGCGTCAAAAGGCAGGCGATGCCGAACGCTGCGGGAGCGGCTACGGCAAAGGGCAGGTACGCAGCGCCCTTGGCGTCAGCCAGCAGCGCGGCACCCGATACGACGGCGCAGAGCAGAGAGGCAAACAGCGCGCAGAACCAGGGACTGATCAGAAACGATCCGACAAGTCCGACGGCGCAGCAGGTCAGAAAGACCGGCCTTCTGCAGAATATCAGCACGAACGCGGCACAAAGTGCCAGAACGCCGAGCGCGATGGCTGCGGGCGTATTCAGTCCGGCAGTCGTTTCGGGATCGATGCGGTTGATATAAAAGATCAGCACGGGGAGTGCGATCTGACAAGCAAGAAAGATCAGCGTGCAAAAGATGCGCACCCGAACGGATGTGGGCTTGCGCTGCACGATTGGTGCGGTGGTATTGGTAGCAGTATCCATCTCTTCTCCTTTCCGTGCCCGCAACAAGACATAGGGGCACAATCATACCATTATAATAGTATAACATATATTTTTGCATTTGTAAACAATAATCCTGACAAATTCAAGAAATTGAGGTGAATTTTCTCTGAAAAAAACGCAAAAAAGGCCCGTCGGGTGTTTCCCGACGGGCGAAAAATGCGTTTTATGAGGGCTCGGACGGCTGCTTACTGCCTTTTTTGATCCATTTTGCGCAAAGATCTGCAAGCAATTCGATTCCTTTGTCTATCCGCAGCAGCTTGAATAGGTAGATCTTACCGAGCGTAAAGAGTGAGGTGACAAGGTAAATGGCTGCAACCGCGCCCAGGGAGCAGAGCACCATTTTCCACGTGGGATAATCGGCAAATTTGCGGAAGGAGTGCCACAGCTCATCCCAGTACCATCCTGCCGAGCAAACGTGAATCACGAATACGCCCCAGGTTGCCTTGGCGAAATTGGCAATCAGCCACTTGATCGGCTTCCCCTTGATCTGCAGCTGCATGAAAAACAGGAGCAGCATGACCGACATGATCACCATGAGCGGCGAGACGTAGCTGATCAGATCGTCGCGGAATTGGTAAAGCACCGAATCCTTTTCCACAAGGCCGAGAGCTTCTTGCTTTTCTATGTAGATCATCTTGAACCACGCAGCAAGGGCGCACAGCAAAAAAGAGGGGAGCGTGACAAACCACTTTGCCCATTTTGGTGCACCGTACATGCGGAAATAGGCACCTATGACGTAAAGTGAGATCAGCCAGATGGTGGAATAGCCGCCGCTGACGCCAAAGCTGTCCTTGTGCATGATCAGCTTGACCACGGTGGGAACCTGCAGCCAGAGAATGATGACGACGTGCTGCCAACGCGAGATTGCGTGCAAGCCCTTATTCAAAAGCGGCATGAGCGGGAACAGCAAAAAATAGGCGCAAATGTACCACAGCTCGCGCGTGGACATGGGGAAGATGGCGGAGCGCCACCATTCGCGCTGCACCTCAAGGGAGGGAATGAAAAAGTGCGCGATGGCGGTCATGGCCAGAATCAGCACCACGGTCTCCAGCCAGAGGTGGATAAAGCGGCGAAATTTGAATTTGGTTTTGACGTTGGCAAAGCCCGAGATGATGGCGTAGCAGTTGACCGAGCAATAGCCCACCGTCTCCAGAAACCACGCAACCGTGTAGTTGGTGGAAAGCGGATCGGCATACGTGTATACGCCGCCGTGTCCCATGACGTGCAAAAGAATGACCAGCAGCATGGATACGATGCGGAAAAGCTCCACGCCCATGTTGCGCTCGCTCTTTTGCGTAAGCGACGGCAAAAGCTCGGCCTGCGCTTCGGGTTTGGTTTTGAGTGCAGTCATTTGCATTCTCCTTTTTGTTTTCGTTTGTGTCTTTGCCCTGTCGGTCTGCATATATTATGCCACAGATCCGCCGTCCTGTCAAGGACGTCCGAGTCCGGATCTTCATGGAATAAAAACGCTTTTTGGGGCCGAAAGGTTCCCGATTTCAGAAATATTTCTGCAAAAAATTCAAAAAAATTTGCATAAGGTATTGCAAACGGCCAAAACTTGTGTTATAATGCCTACAGTAGATAGTATGTTGGAGTGGGTTGAGCAAATCCACTCCAAAAATTTTATCATGAAAAGTGTGCAAATCGCTTTTCGGAAAGGATGCAAAGCATGAGTACGGCACAAGGCGCAAAGCGCCAGGGCAGTATTGCACAAAGAGTTTGGGAAATCGTGCTTCCCACGGCCGACGCGCTGGAGTATATTCTCTGGGACGTGGAGTTCGTCAAGGAGGGTGCGGATTATTATCTGCGTATCACCATCGACCATCCCGAGGGCATTACCATTGATGACTGCGAGCGTTTTCACCGCGCCATTGACCCGGTGCTGGACGAGGCAGATCCCATCACGCAGGCATACATTCTGGAGGTTTCCTCTCCCGGTATCGAGAGAGAACTCAAAACCCGCGATCACGTGGAAATGTGCCTGGGTGATACGGTAGAGATCAGACTTTATTCCGCCCTGCACGGCGCAAAGGTGCACCGCGGCATTCTCGTGGGAATGACCGAGGAGGGCAACGTGCTTATCGAGCAAGGCGATAAGCTGCTGGAGTTTGACGCCGAGAAGGTGGCAAAGCTGCAGACGATTTACGATTTCAGCGCAAATTGAGAAAAGGAAGGAACCAAACATGAATAACGAATTTTTCGCCGCTCTGGAGCTTCTGGAGAAGGAAAAGGGAATCCCCAAGGCGTACATGATCGAAAAGATTGAGGCGGCGCTCCTGTCCGCGTTCAAAAAGGAATACGGCAACGGCACCAACGTCAGAATTCATATCGACGAGGTCAAGAAGGACGTGCGCGTTTATCAGCAGCACGAGGTCGTTGAGGTGGTTGAGGATCCTCAGACGCAGATTTCCTTGGCAGACGCAAAGGCGATCAGCAAGAGATATACCGTGGGCAAGATCGTAGAAACCGAGGTCAAGCCCAAGAATTTCCGCAGACTCAGCGCAGCCGCTGCAAAGTCTGTCATCATCCAGGGCATTCGCGAGGGTGAGCGCAGAGCTATGCAGGAGGCTTACGAGAACAAGAGAGAAGAGATCATCACCGCAACCGTTGATAAGGTAGACTATGAGACCGGCAACGTGCTGCTGGCAACCGACGACGGCAGAGCCGTGCTTCGCGCAGAGGAGCAGATCCCCGGTGAGAGCTTCTATCCCGGCGACAAGATCAAGGTGTTCGTGCAGGAAGTCAACAAGGAGTCCAAGGGTCCCATCGTCACGCTTTCCCGTTCGCACGCAGGCTTGGTTCGCAGAATGTTCGAGCTTGAGGTTCCCGAGATCGCGGACGGCGTGGTCATCGTCAAGGGCGTTTCCCGTGAGGCAGGCTCGCGCACCAAGATCGCGGTATTCTCCAGAGATCCCGACGTGGATCCCGTGGGTGCATGCATCGGTAACCGCAGCATGCGTATCGACAGCATCGTTGACGAGCTGCGCGGTGAAAAGGTGGACATCGTCAAGTACAGTGAGCAGCCCGAGGAGTACGTTGCAGCCGCACTTGCTCCCGCACACGTGCTGGACGTAGTCATGACCGGCGAGCGCGCTTGCCGCGTGTTGGTAGATCCCGATCAGCTTTCCCTTGCCATCCGTAAGGAGGGTCAGAACGTGCGTCTGGCTGCAAGACTGACCGGCATGAAGATTGATATCAAGTCTGAATAAACCGTATATATGGAACAAAAAGCAAAAAAGATTCCCATGCGTCAGTGCCTGGGCTGCAACGAGCATTTGCCCAAGCGTGAGCTGATCCGCGTGGTCCGCACACCCGAGGGAGAGGTGGTTGCGGATACCACCGGCAAGAAAAACGGCCGCGGCGCATACGTTTGTCCCAAGAGTGCTTGCTTGCGCAAAGCGCAAAAGAGCAAGCGACTGGAAAGAGCGTTGGAATGCACCATTCCGGACGAGGTGTTTGACAGCATTGAGCAAGCGCTTGCGTCAGAGGAGAACGCGTGAGCGGCGGGGATCGGCTGCTTGGCGCCATTGGGCTTTGCAGAAGAGCGGGAAAGCTGATCTGCGGCGTGCCCTTGATCTGCACCGAGCTGAAAAAGCGAGGAGCGGTGCAGGCGGTGCTGGCGGCGTCTGACGTATCGGACAATACAAGAAAAAAACTCAACGATAAATGCAAATTCTACAGCGTACCGCTGATCTGGCTGCCGTGTACGGCGCAGCAGCTGGCAGACGCCGTAGGCAAGGATGCCCCCATCGGTGCCGTAGCAGTAACCGACGCACAGCTGATGCGCGCGGTCGAATCGCACCTTCCCGATCGGGAGCCGGGGTGATCTTTGACGTACGTGCGGGAGCACGTACGACCTCAAGGGGATTTTAAGGAGGAATTATGGCAACAAACCCGCAATTTAAAGTTATGCAATTGGCCAAGGACCTGGGCCTGAAGAGCAAGGATATCGTGGATCTCTGTGCACAAAAGGGCATGGACGTCAAAACGCAAAAGGTGCTCGAGCCCGGTGAATTTGACCTTCTTTTCGACGCGCTTACCAAATCCCGTCAGGTGGATAATATCGACGATTACTTAGATGGGGTGACCTATATTCCCTCCCGCGTTACCAAGAAGGAAAAGCCCGAGGTGGATGCAGCCAAGGCGGCAGAAAAAGCTGCAGCCGAGAAAGCTGCAGCGGAAAAGGCGGCAGCAGAAAAAGCAGCGGCAGAAAAAGCGGCAGCCGAGAAAGCTGCGGCAGAAAAGGCAGCGGAAGCTGCTAAAGCAGCAGAAAAGGCAGCGGCCGAGAAGGCTGCGGCCGAGAAGGCAGCAGAAGAGGCTAAAGCTGCAGAGAAGGCAGCGACTGATGCACTGGCAGCGCAAAAGGCAGCCGCAAGAGCAGCAGCCATTGAAAGAGCGGCAGCAATCGAGGCAGCAGCGCAAAAGGCTGCAGCCGATAAGCGCGCGCAGGCAGCAGGGGATCGCCGTCCCGCACCCGGTGCAAGAGACGGTCAGGATCGCAGAGCTGCGCAGGCACAGGGCGATCGCAGACCTGCTATGCAGAACGACCGTTTCAACCGTGACGGTCAGAGACCTGCCGTACAGAACGATCGCGCAAGCCGTGACGGTCAGCGTCCCACACAGGGCCAGAACGATCGCACAGGCCGTGACGCACAAGGTCAGAGACCTGCGTTCGGTCAGGATCGCGGCTTTGGCGGACAGGGCAGAGACGGCGGCCGTCCCAACAATAATCAGAGACCCAATAACGGATTCAATCCCAGAGGCGGCGCAGATAAGGACGATTACGTACCCTCCGCACCCAGAGAAAAGTTCCAGGTACAGGCCATCGTGCGCGGCCAGACGCCCAAGGGCGGCGACGGCCAGCACAAGAAGGGTGCTGTACGCGTGGTAGATACCAGAACCACCGAGGTCGACCTTTCCAAGTACGACGAAAAGCTGGACACCTTTGTCACCGAGAGCGACAGAGACCTGAGAAACGGCAACCAGCGCGGTGGCAAAAAGCAAATGCCCGGCAAGCCCATGGGTAAAAACCAGAAGGGCAATAAGAAGCAGCAGGTTGTGGTCAAGCAGGTCGTTCGCGTGGAAATTCCCGAGGAGATCTCGGTTGGCGAGCTGGCAAGCAGACTCAAGGCAACTGCGGGCGAGGTTATCAAAAAGCTGGTGGGCCTTGGCGTGATGGCAACCGTCAACCAGATCATCGACTACGATACCGCGGCTATGGTCTGCGAGGAAATGGGCGCAGAGTATACCCGTGAGGTGGTCGTCACCATTGAAGAAAAGCTGTTTGACCAGACCGAGGATACCGACGAGATGCTGCAGAACAGAGCGCCTGTCGTTTGCGTCATGGGTCACGTTGACCACGGTAAGACCTCGATTCTGGACGCAATCCGTCATGCAAACGTCACCGCAGGCGAGGCAGGCGGTATTACGCAGCACATCGGTGCTTACAGAGTCAAGATCAACGATCAGGATATTACCTTCTTGGATACCCCCGGTCACGAAGCGTTTACCGCTATGAGAGCGCGCGGTGCACAGGCAACCGATATTGCCATTCTCGTTGTCGCAGCAGACGACGGCATCATGCCCCAGACGGTTGAGGCAATCAACCACGCAAAGGCTGCAGGCATTGATATCGTCGTGGCAATCAACAAGATGGATAAGCCCACGGCTAACCCCGATGCGGTCAAGCAGGAGCTGACCAAGTACGATCTGGTTCCCGAGGAATGGGGCGGCGACGTTATTTGCGTGCCCGTATCCGCGCTGACCAAGCAGGGTATCGACGATCTGCTTGAGAGCGTACTGCTGGTTGCAGAGGTCAAGGAGCTCAAGGCAAATCCCGACCGCCGCGCAAAGGGTATCATCATCGAGTCCAGACTGGACAGAGGCCGTGGCCCCGTGGCTACCGTGCTGGTACAGAACGGTACGCTGCACGCAGGTGACGTTGTCATTGCGGGCACTGCAGTTGGTCGTGTCAGAGCCATGACCGACCATACCGGCAGAGCTGTCAAGGTGGCAGGTCCCTCGGTTCCCGTTGAGATCACCGGTCTTGCAGAGGTTCCTCAGGCAGGCGACCAGTTTGCTGCCGTTGAGGATGAAAAGATGGCAAGAGAGCTGGCAGAGCAGAGAAAGGCTGAGGCAAAGGAAGAGGTCTTCAAGGCCAACTCCAGAGCAAACCTCAACGATCTGTTCGCGCAGATCTCCGAGGGCGTCAAGGACCTCAACATCATCATCAAGGCAGACGTGGACGGCTCGGCAGAGGCTGTTAAGCAGTCGCTGCAGAAGCTGAGCAACGAGGAAGTCAAGGTCAACATCATTCACACCGCCGTTGGTGGTATCAACGAGGGCGACGTCATGCTGGCAGCAGCATCCAACGCCATTATCGTCGGCTTCAACGTGCGTCCCGACAAGTCTGCGCTGGACGGTGCAGAGAGACAGGGCGTTGATATCCGCACCTACCGTATCATCTACGATTGCATCGAGGAGATCTCGGCTGCAATGAAGGGTATGCTTGCACCTCAGTTCGTAGAGGCACTGCTTGGCCACGCACAGGTCAGACAGACCATTCACGTGCCGAACGTTGGCTTTATTGCAGGCTCTTACGTGCAGGACGGCAAGATCACGCGTCAGTCCAAGATCCGCGTAGTTCGTGACGGCATCGTGATCTTTGAAGACGAGATCGCATCGCTGCGCCGCTTCAAGGACGACGTCCGCGAGGTTGCCGCAGGCTACGAATGCGGTATTGCACTCAAGAAGTTCAACGATATCCGCGTCAACGACATCCTGGAAGCATTCATCATGCAGGAAGTTGAGAGATAAAGTTTGCAATGATTGCAAAACAAAAGAGCAACGGAGAAAGCGGGCTATAGATTTACCAAAAAACCGAAAGCAGAAGTCTTTGATGGCTTCTGCTTTCGGTTTTTATGATGCGTAGCCCCGCCCGTGTCATCCTGAGCGGAACGAAGTGGAGTCGAACGCGGAGCGCGACACGCAGTGTCGGGATTTACGGGCAATAAACACTCCCCTCGTAGATCCTCAAAACGCTGCAAGCGTTTTGACTTTCAAAAATCAGCAATTTGTTGTAGATTTTTGAAAGTTCGACTACGAAAACATCCACACGGGATGTTTTCTCCGCTCAGGATGACACGAGGGGTATTGCGCTTTTCCCACTTATTCCGCAGCTCCATTGCGCTGTCCTTCTCTGTTATTTACTTGTATATCGCCGCGAAGGTCGAGAACGACCGTATGACGTCCAGCTCTCCCAAACGATACAGCGAAACGAAAATCGCTGCGGCCTTGGCTTGGCAGTTGAGACTCTTTTGCGGGTTGAATTCCACGTCGGAAAAGGCATCGTATTGCGCCAGCGCCTCTGCCAGGTCAGGATTCTCCAAAAGAGCATTTGCATAAATCCAATCGTAAAACGCAGTTTTTGGCTCGGTAGGATAACGTTCCCCCTCAAAATAAAAGGCGGTCAGCCGTCCACTCTCCCGCAGTCGCGGATCCCTTTTTGCCTCTCGCGGGCTCATGCCGTACAAATCCGAAAACGGCCCCCCCTCGGCAAAGACCTTGCCGCCCTGGAACACGTTTTCTACGGGAATTTTGCTGTCAAGTGACTCAACGTCCTTTAAAAGGCGAAACGCGCTCAGCTCCACTCCCAACGATTGAAGGGATTTGGTAGAGATCTCCAAAACACTTTCCTTAGGATGCATCCGACCAAAGGCTTGGTGAATGGCGACGATATTCTTCTGCTTCTGACTGACGGCAAAGCCCCCGTTATAAGTAAATTCAACGGTTTCACACACAAAATAAGGGGCTGTGCCGCTCACACGATAAACCGGTCGCCGCGCCATTACGCAATATCAACCAGGGCTAATATTTCGCCCTTTTCACAAGCAGCAAGCAGCTCGTTACGCAATGCCAGCGAATGTGCAAGTCGAGTCTTGGAATCCTTGCACTCCTCCTTGCTCAATGCCTCGCGCCCAAATGCGCCGGCAAATTCCATGAGGATCAGCATGTGATTATCCTTCATAATCATCGTGGAAAAGTCCGGATGTCTGTTCAAAATGGATTTCATCTGTTCCCTTGCCTCTTGGCAAGCGCCCTGGGGATCCTTGGCAACGTCTGCATTGTCCAGCGACAAGAATACGTTTTCACCAATCATGGCAAAATCTCCCCATCCGTTCAGGTACTTATCCGCGCGTTTCACACCCAAAAGCTCATTCTCCGTCAAGGGTCTGCCCATCTCAATAATCTGCATATCCAAGTCCTCCTTTAACTGTCCATAACACCGCAAAAGCGGTTTGTCAATCATTATAGTATAAAACAGAATAAAAGTCAACCCATTTTGCGCTTTTTGATCGCGGGAAGAGAAATCCGAGGCTTGCCCTGCTTTGGTTGAGTTACGCGAACGATTTCGCGCCTCCGTACTTTATATAGTAGTAAACTGCTCAGTTCTTTTGTCGGTGCGGCGATAGGTATATTCATCATTTCCGCATCCCTGCAGAATGATCTCATCATCTGTATAGCGTTTGATACACCACATAAGACCTTTTGTTGTCATAATGCTTTTTCCAAGCTCACATTGCTCGGTCGGGATTTGTATATCCCTTGACTCATAAGAGAAATCACAATGGAATCTACACCATTTCTCACGATTGTCCTTATAATTCCGAATCCTGAAAAACTGCCCGCCGCTAAACAGACCGAGGTCGAAAACGATGTTGTACGATGCCCCGCAATAAATATTGGTATTCTCCGCTTGTATCGAGAAAACGTACTCTGTCTTTCCCGTACATAAGAAAAAGCTAAAATCATCATGTGTCGCATGATAACTGTCAGCCATTCTCCACAAAGTAAGGCATTTGGGGATTCCGGCTTCTTTTACCGTTGGTAGCGGTGTGCCGCTATGATCCACCACAAAGGTTTCCAGACGTCGCATTGAGTTCTTCAAACTCGGGTCATAGGCCTCCCCCAATCCCGATGCCAATTCACTATTGCGAATTATTGTATGAGGGTCACTATCTTCCACAAAATATGCATATTCCGTTTTTTGGCTCACCAAATCTCTTTCGCAGATCGCCACAAGACACTTTTTATTTTCGTAGCCACGATAAAGCTTTGTCCCCAATATGTTTTTGTCCGAGGAGCAATACATCACAAGTGAGAACTTTTCTGTTTCTACGATCTCACAATTCTGGCCACGATAGACGCCGCAGGTAAAATGCGCAACGTCGGCATCAAAGGTACTGATGCCATCCTTTAAAATGGAATCGGTGCTGACAGAAAAGACTCTGCTGATAAGTACGATTTTGGCAATCTCCGGGAACGTCTGATCAAGCTCCCAACGAGAAACGGTTTGCCTCGTTGTGCCAAGCTTTTCTGCAAACTCTTCCTGTGAAAGTCCATGCTCGATTCTGATTTGCTGTATCCTCTGCCCAAGTGTCATAACGATTACCTCCCTGCCCAATAGTTTGAGTTCATTATATCATATTACGGGCAAGATGTCTACCAACCGAATGCGGAAGTTTGTCACGCAGCGCGTGACAAACAAGTTCACAAATTCAAGTTCATCGAGTTAGGGAGAGTGCTTGATGACGTTTTATCCCCCGCGGGGGGCGGCAGGTAGCCAAACAGCGCGTGCGCAGTCAGAGTATTTGGAAATTGGAAGAAGTGTAGATCCCCATACCCGGATTGTCAATAATCCCCCTCGGGGGTACCGCTGTGGAATCCGGCTCCGCCGGCGAGACCTACGCCAGTTCCTTTGAAGGCGTCACCACCAAGGGCTGCTCCAAGCAGACCGACTGTCTGATGGAAGTCCTCTCCGATTCTGCCGATTTTGCTGTACTGGACGCACAGCTGGCAAAGAGCTACGCCGGCAAGGGTGATTATGCGGCACTGGCTGTTGTGGACGGTCTGTCCAGCGACGTGGAATACTACGCCATCGGTTTCAAGAAGGATAGCGAGCTGACTGCCGAAGTCAACAAGGCGCTGGAAAAACTGGCTAAGAACGGCACCATCGCCCAGCTGGCTGAAAAGTACGACGTAGCCAACACCGCCATCACTGACTTCTCTGATCAGAAGTAATCAAAAATAATACAGCGCCCGGGCCTATGCCCCGGGCGGCTGGTGCGTTTAAAGGAGACAATGTTATGTCTTTTATGGAAGTAACTGCCTTCCTTATGGACGGCTTTTTGATCTCGCTGCTGATCTTTGCGGTGACTCTGCTGTGCGGCATTCCTCTGGGTCTGCCCATCGCGTTTTGCTCTATGAGCCGCTGCAAGCCCGTGCAGGCTGTGTCCAAGGTTTTCGTGTGGATCATCCGGGGCGTGCCGCTGATGCTGCAGATCTTCATCATCTATTATGTGCCGGGTCTGCTGTTCCAAAAGCCTCTGTTTTCCCAGGTAGACCGGTAT
>JAZNYL010000030.1:0-13404 GCA_045594445.1 Eubacteriales bacterium | reverse complement strand
AATTGCCCGACGACGATGCATTTTCGCATCTTTCGGCGTGCTTTCACTCGCAAGATTGGTATCTTGCTTCGCAAAATCACACCAAAATCTATCAAAAATGCATTCGCCGGCGGGTGCGAGCAGTTTTGACGCAGCAGATTTTTTCGATCCCAAAAGCTTTTCCCGCAGGGCATATAGGCAATATGTCCAAGGGGAAAGATGCAGGAATCGGAGAAATATGCACGTCAAAACCAACTTGGTTCGGCTCCCGTTCGGCTAAGATTTATCATCATGGCGTATTTTAGGATCTCAACAGGTCAGAAATTTCTATGATTGCTAAGGTAAGAAAGGGAAGGGGCCAACATGAGACAGGACAATATGCATAAGGCGCTGATGAAAAGCGCGATCCACGTGGTTGCAGAGCAGGGAATTCATAAAGCAACCACCAAAGCACTATCCAAATCCTCGGGAGTCAACGAGGCGTACATTTACCGTTTGTTTGGCGGCAAGGAGGATCTGCTCAAAAAGACCTTTGCTTCGCTGGATGCCGAGCTGGTGGATTTTTGGCAGGACGAAATTGCCCACGCCAAGGAGCTGTCGGGCGACACCAAGCAGATCGGAAACCAAGTCACGCAGGATCTTTGGAGATTCGTGCAGCAGGACCGTGAAAAATGTCTGTTTTTCATCGGTTACTATTATTCCCACTATTATATGGAAGACTACTCCGCCGAGGAGCGCAAGCATGCCTACGAGCCGGTGCTGTTGCAGCTGGACGCATACATGATTGACGGCGAGGAGGCATGGGAGGCGGTCAACCATATATACGACGTTGTCTTTCCAACGGCTTCAAGAGTGCTGCGCGGAGAGATTGAGAACAATCTGACTTTAGAGAAAAACGTATGCCGAAGGGTTTATGCATTTCTGGAGCCCATTCTGGTACGTCCCGCAGCCACGCCCGATCATACAGAGGAAGGTGAAATATCATGAAGGAAAAGATTTCCGAACAGAATAAAGTATTGACCGTGATCGGTATCGTTTTGTGCGTCATTTTAGTGCCGATTCTGATCGTCAACTGCACGCTGATCGTCAAGAGCATGATCAACAAGGACGAGGTTCCCACGTTCGCAGGCGTATTGCCGCTGATCGTTCTGACCGACTCCATGTATCCCGAGATCAAGAGCGGTGACGTGATCGTTTGCTACTCGGTAGAGGCCGACGACGTAGAGGTCGGGCAGGTCATTTCCTTCTTTGATCCCGAGGGGAATGGCACCACTGTGGTCACGCATAAAGTAATAGAGATCTTGTATGACGAGAACGGCGCTCGCTCCTTCCGCACGCAAGGTACCAATAACAACACGCCCGACGACACACCCGTTCCCGAGGCAAATCTGGTTGGCCGTTTTACGGGCATCCGCGTGCCTTTCTTGGGTAACATCGCGCTGTTCATGCAAACCACCACGGGCTTAATCGTTTGTGTGGTTGTTCCCATCATCCTGCTTGTCGGCTATGACATCATTCGCAGAAAGATCTACGAAAAGAACAAGACCGAAGACGTTGATGCGCTGCGCGCAGAGCTGGAGCAGCTGCGCCAAGCAGCTGCAACGCAGAATGGAGCGCAGAGTGAAGAGCGCAGAGAGCAAAATGAGGAGTCCGAGTTTAAGCCGTTGGATGAGGAATAATTGCCTCGACCGATAAGAAAGATTTATTGTGTATTACGTATACATATTGACGGATGTCACTAATAGATATATGTATGTTGGAGTGACAAATCATCTTAAACGTCGTGTAAATGAACACAAAAGCGAGATTATTACAGGATATACGCAAAGATATCACATACACAAGCTTGTTTATTATGAAGAATATCACGAAATCAATGATGCGATTGCACGTGAAAAACAGTTAAAGGGTTGGAGGCGTGCAAAAAAGAACGCTCTTGTTTTTATGAAAAATCCAAAATGGGATGATTGGTCCTGCGATCTTTGATGATTATTATGGTTCACGACCAAGCAAACATCCACACCCGTGTCATCCTGAGCGGAACGAAGTGGAGTCGAACGCGGAGCGCGACACGTAGTGTCGGGATTTACGGGCGAATGATGTTGCCCCTCGTAGATCCTCAAAACGCTGGCAGCGTTTTGCCTTTCAAAAATCAGCAAATTATTGCAGATTTTTGAAAGTTCGACTCACAAACATCCACACAGGGATGTTTGTTCGCTCAGGATGACACGAGGGCGGAGCCACCCCTTGCCCGTATCATCCCACCCGTATCATCCCACCCGTGTTATCCCGCCCGTGTCATCCTGAGCGGAACGAAGTGGAGTCGAACGCGGAGCGCGACACGCAGTGTCGGGATTTACGGGCGAATGATGTTGCCCCTCGTAGATCCTCAAAACGTGTACCACGTTTTGACTTCCAAAAATCAGCAAATTATTGCAGATTTTTGAAAGTTCGACTCACAAACATCCGCACAGGGATGTTTGTTCGCTCAGGATGACACGAGGGCGGAGCCACCCTCACTCTTTACTTTATATGTTCTTCCCTCGGAAGCCACGCCGGGGATTGAATATAAATTGCCGCGGCAGTAGCCGCAAAATCACCGGCACTGCCGGCAAAAAATCAACTCCCCGACAAGGGAAGAATTTTCGGCCCGAAAGGGCAAATATCTCGAAAGGAGAGATTGACAATTATGAAGAAGAATACCATGATGAGAGTTGCTTCCGTTCTGTTGGTAGCAGTTCTCCTGTCCACCTGCGCAATCAGCGGCACGTTCGCAAAGTACGTGACTTCGGATTCCGGTTCCGACACCGCTCGTGTTGCTAAGTGGGGCGTAACCGTAACTATTGCTGAAGATCTGAATCTTTTCAAAGACGAATACGCAAAAACTGATGCAAATATTTCCGACGATGCCATTGTAAATACTGTTGTGGTTAACTCTCAGGAAAGCGCGAATCTGGTCGCACCTGGTACCGAGGGCTCTATTGAGTTCTCCATCGCAGGAACTCCCGAGGTTGCTGTGAAAGTTGATCTTGTAATGGAAGTTACAAGTGATGTTATTATTCCTGCCGGTGCTAATGTTAATGGAGAAATACTCAATGCAGCTTATACTCCTGTTGTGTTTACACTGAAGGATCAGACCTCTGGTCAGGAAATTGCCAAGGGTACACTTACTCAAATTAAGGCTGAATTGGAAGCACTTTCCGATGAGTATGCTGCAAATACTACTCTTGATAAGACTTTTGTTCTGTCTTGGGAATGGGCTTTCTCCTCTAATAATGATGTAAACGATGCAAAGGACACCTATCTTGGTGACGTTGCTGCGGGATTGATTGCTATTCCGCACGCAGGCACAAGCACTGCTATCAATTTCAACGTTTCCATTACCGTAACTCAGCTCAACTGATTAAGACCCCTAAACCACGAATTACTTAAAAAACGAATAGATACCGCCCATCGTGGCTTGGGCGGTATCTACCCCCGTTTTTATTGCGTTTTTGCTCTTTCAGTGTTTCCAAGGCGACTTGGAGTCGCTGAAAAAACAAAAACCAACATGGAGGCTTTTGATGTCCGAACAGCTTGAAACGGCTCTGACTGCCGAAGAAGAACAATTGAATACACAACCTCCGCAGGACGGGGATGCTTGCGAGGCACCCGACTCCGCGGACGCGCAGCAGCCGGAAGCATCGGAACAGCCGGAAGAGAACGGCAAGCCCAAAAAGGGCGGCTACGTGGATAAGCTGCTTTGGGTGGTGCTGGGCATTCTGGGCGTATTGCTGATCATCAGCATCGTCGTGCTGTCCATACGCTTGGTTGATTATTCCAAGGTAGACGACCGCACCGTTTCGCTCTCCACCAACATGGACGAAACGCTGGACGTATTCGCGCTGGAATATGAAAACGACTCGGGCGATATCGTGATCAAGGGCTCGGACGGTGACAAGGTGCTGGCTCCCGGTGCCTCGGTGGAATACACCGTGCGCATTCGCAACACCGACAAGATGGCCATTGATTTTTCGCTGACACCGCAGGTCAACTTCCTGTCCGACGTAGAGCTGCCCATCGTGGTGCGTCTGTTGGACTATAACAACGAGTATATCGTAGGCTCTGCTACCGAGTGGGCTCCCATGGAGCAAATGAGCGAGGTGCAGCGCAAGGAGATTCTGCTGCCCGGCCAGACCGTGGAATACTATTTCCAATGGAAGTGGCCCTACGACGCAGGCAACGACGAATACGACACCTGGCTTGGCAATACCACGCTGAATAGCGAGGTTGGCGCGGATCTTTCCTTCGCCATTCATGCCACGGCCAATACCGATGCTGATCTCAACGGCGGCGCATTTGGCTATCAGACGCCCGACGTCATCTATATCATTGTCTTTATGGTGCTGCTGGTAGCGGCAATCGTGGTGCTGATCATTGCAGTTGTGCGTTATTTCCGCAAAAAGCTGGCTCCCGCACCTGTTGATCCCGAGCCCGAGGCAGAAATTTTGCCCGAGCCCGAGCCCGAGGTGGAGGCAGAGCCCGTACCCGAGCCCGTGGAAGAGGACGACAAAATCGATCCCGCAATTCTGGCCATGGGTCTGTCCGCATCCAGAAACATCATCCGCATTGACGTACTGGACGCAAACTTTGAGGACGGCGCGTTCATCAACCTTGACGTGCTGAAACGCAAGGGTCTGATGCATCCCGAGGCCACCACGCTCAAGATCCTGTCCAAGGGACACTACGTGCTTGAAAAGGCATTCACCGTAGAAACGCACCGCATTTCCGACGAGGCAAGACGCGTGATCCTGCGCGCAGGCGGTGACGTCCGAATTATCAAGGATTGAGTCGTCCGAATTTAACGGAGAAATAGTTTTGAAAAAGAAAACCAAAGCCGTAATCAGAATCGTAGCGCTGGCCGTGATCGCGCTGGTGCTTGGTCTGGGCATTTATGAAATCAACGCCACACGCCTTGGCGGCAACGCCGTGCCCATGCCCTTTGGGGTGGGTGCGTCGGTGGTGCTGTCCGGCAGCATGGAGCCCGAGCTATCGGTGGGCGATCTCTTGATCATTGCCGAGCAGGAGGCTTACGAGGTCAACGACGTCGTGGTCTTTCAGGAGGGGCGCGCTTCGGTCGTGCACCGCATCATCCGCATGGAGGGTGACACGGTGATTACCATGGGCGACGCCAACAGCGGCGAGGATGAGCCCATGGACGTCTCGCTGATCAAGGGCAAGGTCGTGTTTGCCGTGCCGCTGGTGGGCTACGCGGTCAACGTAATCAAAACGCCGCTTGGCGTACTGATCGTGCTTGGCTTGGCCATTTTCCTGATGGAGCGCTCGTTTGCAAAGGAAAAGCAGCAGGAAAACGATCAGCTCAGACAAATTCGCGAAGAAATTGAAAAGCTCAAACGCGAGCAAGAACAAAAATAAAGCAAAAAATCCAACGGAAAGGCGGTGGAGTGTATGTCAAAATCGAATAAGAAAACACCCATCGTGTTCTACGTTGGTATCGTGCTTGCGTGCCTGACTCTGATTAGCGTCTACATGACCTCGGGGCTGTACGCAAGATATACCACGCGTGCGACGTCCTCGGACAGCGCGCGCGTAGCGAAATTCCGGGTGACCGATACGTTGACCGTGACCGACAGCAAGGGTTACGAGGTCAACAGCTTCACCATGTTTGAGGACTCGCTGATTCCCGGAGAGAGCACGACCTACACCTTCGCGGTGCAAAACGACAGCGAGGTGGCTGTGCGCTTCAGCGTCAGAGGCGAGGCATCGATCAACAATCTGCCCCTTGAAATGTCACCTGTGACGATCACGCTTGAGCCGAACGAGAGTGAAACCGTGCGGTTTTTCGTGTCGTGGCCTGCAAACGAGAATGATCCCGCATACGGCGATATGATCGAGCTGATTGAAATTTTCGTGACTGCAGAGCAGATCAACTGATAAAATACGAGCAAAGGAGGAAGAAACGTGGCCGTTACAACCAAAAATCGCAAATTGCATAACATTTTGATCCCGTTGCTGATCGTTTTGGCGTTAACGGTGGTTTTGGGTGCCTTTGGAGGCGCGTATGCAAAGTATCTCCGCGAAAGCAAGGCGGCAGAGGAGCTTGTCAGCTCCCAAAATATGTATTTTGCAAGCGACTATCTGACCGAGCAGGGAGCTGCATACACCATTTCGGGCAATAGCGTAACGGTACAGTTGCGCAATTATCCCGATGCGTTGCGCTTCAGCGAGCTGGACGTGGATTATTCCGTAACCGTGGAGGACAGCGCAGGAAATGTTGTGAATACGGTAACGGTAACCAACGCACAAGGAACGCTCGCAGCAGGCAGTCAGCAGTTTGTCAACGTTGAAATTTCCGGCCTGCAGGGCGGACAGACCTATATCGTGGAGGCAACCGGTTCGAACGGATTTTCCACCACGCTGAGCGCAACCTTTACCGTGCAGGCGCCCGAGACCGGCGTGTTTATGAGCATGGAGCAAACCGATTATTACGTGCTGCTGACCGTTTGGACGCAGAACGTGACGGGCACGGCAACCATTCAGCCGCCCGCAAGTCTGATCCCCGATAATACCGACCCGATCCTGGCAGGCGTGACCACTGGTGCTCAAAGCTTTTCCGATGATCAAAGCTTTGTCCTGCCTTATTCTTCGAGGACTTATAGGTTTTTTATTGCGGACTCGGATAATGAAGAGTATGATGCGACTGACTTTGGGGTGACCGTTGACACTATCCCGGCAGTAGCAGAAACAAATTGATGGTAGGGCGCAAGCGACTGTCAATGGGAAAAGAATGATGTGAAGCCTGTTGGCTGTGGCGTTAAGACGGCTGATAGCACACTGAAGTAAGGGGATGATTGTATGAAAAAACAATATTACCGAAAAGCACTCCTTGCATTGTTGTCGGTGATTTTTATTGCCGGTATGCTAGGCAGTTTATATCTTCCATTATCTGCCGCTGATACAACTCTGTATGATATGCTGATGGCTTCTGAGTCATTAGAAGTGATGAACAGTCGAGTAACCAACGATGCGGTGCAAGGATTCACAAAAGAACAAGTTTTGAATCTGATTACACGTGCTTCGGCGCTATATTATTCTCTTTCTAATCCGACTCCTGAGCAGGGACAGGTACATATTGATCTATTGCAGAAATATTATAACCATTCTGAATTGGTTGCTGAAAGAAAAGCCGAAACGGATGATACGAGTTATAAACCACTAACCCAAACCCAAGGTGCTCTTTCCAAGGGGAAATATAGACTTTACTCAGATCTTGAACTGACGGGCTATTTATCAGTCGCGGCGAACATTGACGTTACGATTGATTTAAATGGTTATGCTATCATTGCGACCACTAAAAATTGCATTATTTCTCTTGAAAATTCAACTAAACATGCGAAGCTAACTATCGTTGATACCAATCCTACGGGCAACGTACATTATTTTGAGAGTAGTAAAACATCATCTTGGAAGCTTTTATCTGATATAACAGATAAAACCGGATATTTTATGATTCCGGGCGGCATTCTTACCGGAGGCCATAACCCCAATACGAGTGGTGCTGCCGGCGGAGCGATTGATACAGGTGCAGGAAGCAAAACTGGTTATAAAGGTATAACAACTTTTAATGGCGGTACGATTGTCGGCAATTATTCCGCTCGAGGCGGTGGTGCTGCCTATGGCGGAAAGTTTGTTATGGAAAAAGGCGTTATTGTCGGTAATTATGCGAATAAATTCGCCGGAGCGATTGCGGTATCCGGCGTTCTCGAGGTAAAGAATGGATTGATCATTGACAACAACATGAATCCGAATTCAAAAGACCCATATGCCAAAGATGAAAATGACGATTTTTTAGATGTAATTATTACGACCGGAGAAGGAAGTGAGTTTAATTTCTCGGGTGGTGAGATTTTCGGCAATGTCAGAACTGTTGTTAGTAGCTCAAGTCCTGAATTTACTAAAACGGGCGGCACACTATATGGTGACTATTATTTAATGAACGGTACCACAGCGGTATTTTCCGGTGGCGCTGTTTATGGTCGCGTGTTTATGGAAAAGGGTTCATGTACGGTTACGGGTGATGCCATAATCAGTAATCGTATTTCGGAAAGAAGCAGTGCTATTCATATTGCGGGCGCTGCAAAATTTAAAATGGATGGCGGCGTTATTTGCGATTCATGGGCAGAGCAGTATGGCGGAGCAATCTATCTTGCTTCCAATGAGAATACCGAATGTACAATTTCAGGCGGGTTGATTGAAAATTGTACTGCTTCCGATGGTGGTGCCATATATATCAAAAGTGGAACTATGAAAGTTTCCGGTGGCGAAATCAGGGATAATCAAGCAACCAACGGCGGTGCGATTTACATGGGTGGCGGTACGCTGACTATGAGCGGTGGTACGATTACCCAGAACACCGCGCAAAACGGCGGTGCGGCATATTTGGAAAGCGGAACCGTGACCGTTTCGGGCGGTACGCTGAGCAATAACCAAGCAATCGTGAACGGTGGTGCTGCATACCTTGCAGGCACCGGTGAAATGACCGTTACCGGCGGCACGCTCATTCAAAACACGGCTATTAACAATGGTGGTGCAGCATATCTTGCAGGCGGTACGCTGGAGATCGGCGGCACTGCAAATATTGATAAGAACACCGCGCAAAACGGTGGCGCGGCATATCTGGAAAGCGGAACCGTTACCGTTTCGGGCGGTACGCTGAGCAACAACCAAGCAACCGTTAACGGCGGCGCTGCATACCTTGCAGGCACCGGTACAATGACTGTTACCGGCGGCACGCTCATTCAAAACACGGCTACTAACAATGGTGGTGCAGCATATCTTGCAGGCGGTACGCTGGAGATTGGCGGTACTGCGAATATTGAAGAGAACACCGCGCAAAACGGCGGTGCGGCATATCTGGAAAGCGGAACCGTGACCGTTTCGGGCGGTACGCTGAGCAACAACCAAGCAACCGTTAACGGCGGCGCTGCATATCTTGGAGGCGGTACGCTGACCATCAACGGTGGTACGCTGAGTGAAAACAAGGCGATTGAGGGAAGCGGCGGTGCTGCATACGTGCGTGGCGGTGACGTAATCATGACCGGCGGTACGATGTCTCAATGTACAGCAGCTGAAAACGGCGGCGCAGTTTGCGTAGAGGATGGCTCCTTTACCATCAGCGGCAGCGGTTCCGTTGACAATTCGTCTGCGGCGCTTGGCGGTGCGGTATACGTTTCGGGCGGTGATGCCAACGTAAATGGTGGCACGCTGACCGGATGCTCGGCCAATCAGGGTGGCGCGATCTACGTGGTCGGCGGTACGGTGACCATGCTGGACGGTCAGATTACCGACAATGATGCCACCAACGGCAACGGCGGTGCCATCTACGTCACGGGTAGCACGAGCCTTCAGGTGACCGTACGGAGTGGCAGGATCAGCGGAAACAGTGCGACCGGCAACGGCGGTGCGATCTGTGTAGACGGTCAAGGCACCAACGAGCCCATTACGGTGCAGATCGGTGTCAACGAATTGCACTACGATCCGCATGGCACAGACGCAGTGCCTCCGTGTGACCATAACGGCAATAATGTTTATGATGACACTTGCCCGGTCGTAGAGGACAATACGTGTGCTCTGGAGGGCGGCGCGATCTACATTACGGGTACTGATCAGACCTATTTGAATATTTTCTGCATTACAGAATCCGGTAACCGCGGCGAGGGCAACGCTGCCGATAGCGAGGAAACCTCCTTGAGCGACTTCTTGAAGGTTGACGGCGGTAACGTACTGATCTCTGCAACCGATGCAGGTGGCAACGTTTATTTCGGTAACAGCGTGATCTACAGCTCGATTCACGTCATGGGCGGCGACCTGACAGTCAAGGGCACGCTTACCAATCCCGCTATTTTTGCACCGATTACAGTTGACGTTGTCGGTGAAAACGGTGTAGCGAGAGGCTCGTTCAATGATGTGCGTGTGAACGATGAAAGAGAAGGTCAGACGCAGTACTACGTTGTAAGATATTTCGAGAATTACAAGGAAAATGAATCGGACGCGCAGGCGACCGGTCAGTATACGGTGCATCAGGCACCTACGGATCAGCCTCATACGATTTGGGGCGTTATCTATTTCCACTCGGGTAAGACTATTGTAGGTTGGAATACCAATCCCGGAGGAGAAGAAGCAGGTGGCAAAACGTTCGGCGTTTCCTCCGTGGTTGAATATAAGGATTTCGAGGCCTTTATTCCCGAAGACAGTGTCACACTTTCGCTGTACGCTATTTGGAAAGACAACTTCTATTGGATTCAGTTTGATCCCAACACCGAGAGCTATACCGGCACGATGGGTGACGCAGAGCACAAGAAGTCTTACCTCTGCGCAGCAGAAGGCGAGACTCTGCTCCCGAACCAATACGTGAACCGCAGCTACAAATTCGTCGGCTGGGCGACCAGCCCTTCCGGTGAAAAGGTGTATGACGATAAGCAGGTGCTCCAAACGGCTCTGACGCAAGAGGTTGGCAAGGTGATCACCCTCTATGCGGTCTGGGAGATTTGCGACCACGTAGATACGGAAAGATTCGTGTTTGCAAAAGTGGACGAATCCTCTATGACCTGCACGTGCCAATGCGCGTACGTGGTCACGGCTACCATCGTCCCGCCGACCGGCAGCTTGAAGTATAACGGGGACCCTCATCCCGCTACCGTCGTATACACCAATGACAACGGCGGCAGCTTTACGGAAAACAAAATCACACAAAAGAATCAGGCGGGCGACAGCTTTAATAACCTTACAATTTCGTACGACTATGAGCCGATCATAAACGAACCCGGCCTTGTTGGCAATACAATTAACGCAGGTAAATATACCGCGAAGGTAACGTTTGACGGTAAGACCATTTCGGTGACCTTTGACATCACGCAGGCAACACAGACTGCGCCGGAAAGACCGCAGTTTGATGTGCAAACCGTGGACGGAAAGGAAACGCTGGTTGTAACTAAGCCTTCGGCAGGAAGTTCGGGTTCAGCAGGGACAAAGGTCAAGTTTATGTTGATCTATGTAGATGGGGAAGGCAACATGAACGGCGACGTGAATGACGAAACAAAATGGACGGAATCTGCGAGCCTGGGAAACTTTGACGCTTCCTGGACGCTGTACTACGTTGCAGCATATTACCCCGGAAGCAACAACTATCTGAAGTCGGATATTGCTGTTTCTGACCAGACGTATATTTTCCCCGGAAGTATTAGTATTATCATCCAAAATGAGGACGGCATTTCTTCAACCATTCCTACTGCAGGCGATGACGGAAAGGTGGCCCTTGTAACTACCAGTTATAGTGACTATTATCTTTCCAGCGGGTATTGTTTTACAATCATAGAAAATACCGTGACGTCTGGTGCTGTGGTTGTGACGAATGATCAGCTTATGGAACACTTTGAAAAAAGCATTGTGAATGGAGTATTCTCGTACAAGGTTGAGCCCTTTGAGTCTGAATTGAATTATTCGGGAACGATTACGATTAAATTCGAAGGTGCCAAAAAGAAGCCGACGGTGGATACGTACGTAGCCCCTAACGAAAACTTCGGTGCGATCAGCAATACGCCCACCACCGTGTCCCAAGACTCGGCGTTTACCGCGTATTTTGAAGTCAACTACTATGATCCTCTTGTATATGGCGATCTGACCTTGTCGTTTGACCAAGCGCTGCCCGTGGGTGCTACCGTGATCATGATAGACAAAACGGATGGCAGTTATTGGTATGCGCATGGAGGCAGTGAAGCAATCAAGCTGACCTCGTTCAAGAAAATGGGAGGCGGGGATGAAACCAGACCCGAAGCTTCGGGTGCGTCGCTGAAATACCAGTTTATCGTGGACTTCTCGGATGAAAGCATTTCTCAAAGCTCGCTTACCTTTGAGTTGAAGGCAACGGTCGTTGAGGAAGAAAAGGAATATGCCCCCGATTTGCAGGAAGATCCGGGTAGTGTGTCCTTTACAAGCGTTTCGCATCGCATGGAGACTCCTGTAGTAGACGGAGCGAGTGCAACTGTGGAATTCGGATACGCGCAGGGAAGTGCACCTGCATCCAAGTGGGCAGACCGCGAGGTTGCGATTGTGTTGACTCCTGAGGCAAATCTTGCAAAGCCGTTGCCGATTGACGTATCGGTCAAGGTGGTTCAGACGGTCGGTTCGACTACCAAATCCACCACCGTCACCCGCGACGATGACGGCAGATTCGTGGTGCCGATTGATCCTGCTGCAACAAAGCTGGAGATCATTCTGCAGTCGCAGATGTTTGAGAACGCTACGTATGAGTTCCAAGTCGCGGCGTACGCGGCCGACAAGGGGTGCGCACCGTCCAACGGTATTCCGCTGCTGGGTGAACCTATCAATCTGGACCTGACGACCGCGCCTCGCGCGCAGAATGCGGCAAAGATCACGATTGATGGCGATAAACGCATCTATTCGTTGACCGATACGATCAGTGGCGAAATTAAAATCCAACTTGCCGAGGGCTATACGGCAACCGCAACGCTGCTCAAAAAGCACGGCACGGACGGATACGTCTCCACGGGTCTTTCGCAGGTGCTGAGTGATGGACCAAATACCCTGACGATCAGCAATCTGGGATCTTTCGACGAGGGCGACTTCTGTCTGTCGGTGGTCATTCGAGATGCTTCGAATACCGCTGTGCTGACAGTGCCGTATTATCTCATCATTCAAAAATAGTCTCCCGATCGGGAGAAAACAAAAATAACCCACCGCGATGCGGTGGGTTATTTTACTTGTTAAGTCAAGAAAAAAGTGAAAGAGAGGGGTACTCACCTTTGGCGAGAATTCGCGCTCTCTGCGCCCGGCAAGCGAGCTTGCCGATCTGCGAGCGGCGAATGCGAACCCTGTTTTTGCTGCGCAAAAAAGATGGTCGTCATGAGTCCTCTCTCTCCGCCATAAAGGAAAAGGACGAACACAAGGTTCGTCCTTTTCCTTTATGGCGGAGAGAGAGGGATTCGAACCCTCGTGTGCGTTAGCACAAACTGATTTCGAGTCAGCCCCGTTATGACCACTTCGATACGGATAATTGGCGGATTCTGCCCCCGCCTGGGTAATCGCATTAAACAGGGTACTCTTTCCCACATTAGGAAGTCCCACAATTCCGAGCTTCATCTTACTCTACATCTCCTTATGTACAAACTCTCAAGCCATAGTCTTTCTTTTGTCATATGATTTTTCATACTATATTATTGTATCATAACACTTTTCATTTAGCAATAGAAATGTTACAAAATCTTTTCATCTCTTTTCTATTCTATCCCACCTCCGGATTTCGGCACCAGTGATGGACTCTCCACGGACCGGGATCGCCAGAATCAAAATGAAGACCAAACAAAGAATCCGCTTCATACCGTCACCTCTTGGCTTAGGGTATGAAGC
>JAZNYL010000029.1:0-3719 GCA_045594445.1 Eubacteriales bacterium | reverse complement strand
AGTGGAGTCGAACGCGGAGCGCGACACGCAGTGTCGGGATTTACGGGCAATAAACACTCCCCTCGTAGATCCTCAAAACGCTACAAGCGTTTTGACTTTCAAAAATCAGCAATTTGTTGCAGATTTTTGAAAGTTCGACTGCGAAAACATCCACACGGGATGTTTTCTCCGCTCAGGATGACACGAGGGAAATTGCGCTCTTTTTCGCTAATTTCTCAGCCCCATGCATCAGCCTTTTTTGTATTGCAAATTCTCCATAATTGTGATACAATAAAATAAAGTCAACCGAAAGGGGTTTACCGCATGCATACTTTACCGCAAAGACAGGTTCATCTTGATTTTCATACCTCGGAGCACGTGCCGGGCATCGGCTCCAAATTTGATCGCAAACAGTTTCAGGCCTGCCTGCAAAAGGGACACGTGAATTCAATCACGGTATTCGCCAAGTGCCACCACGGCTGGGCGTACTTCCCTTCCGAAACCAACCAACTGCACCCGCATCTTGATTTTGACCTGCTTGGCGAGATGCTTTCAGCTTGCGCAGAGATCGGCGTGCAAGCTCCCGTATACATTTCCGCAGGTCTTGACGAAAAATATTTTTACGAGCATCCCGACCACAGCGTTTTCCACACGCCCACCTGGGCAACCCCCAACGTGGTGGAGGAAAACGGCATGCATTACGTGCCCGAGCACGGCCCGGGATACCATATTCTTTGCATGAATTCCCCGTATTTTGACGTGCTGCTAAAGCAAGTGGAGGAAGTCGTACGCAAATACGATCCCATCGGCATTTTCCTTGATATCGTGGGCGAGCGCGCTTGCTTCTGCCCTTACTGCCGTGCAGAGATTGAAAAGCGCGGCTGGGATCCCGAGGATCACGCAAGCTACTACAAGTTGGCAGGCGTGACCTACAAAAAATACTACGAGGGCGTCAACGCGGCGGCGCGCGCCATCAAGCCGAACGTGCGCATTTTCCATAATCAGGGGCACATTCCCTGCGGTAGACGTGATTTTGCTTCTGCCAACACCCACCAGGAGATTGAAAGCCTGCCCACGGGCGGTTGGGGATATGACCACTTCCCCAAGTCTGCCAAGTATGCTGCCATGCTTGGCGACGAATATCTGGGCATGACCGGCAAATTCCACACCACCTGGGGCGAATTCGGCGGCTTTAAGCACCCGAATGCGCTGAAATACGAGGTTGCGCTCTCGCTTGCCAACGGTGCTTGCTGCTCGATCGGCGATCAGATGCACCCCGAGGGATTCCTTGATGAGGCGACCTACGAGCTGATCGGCATTGCCTATGCCGAGGCCGAAAAGGTGGAGCAATACTGCTATGACGTGCAGACTGTGGCCGACATTGGCGTGCTTTCGATTGAATCCATCATCGGTACGGCGCGCAATCACCCCGCGGACACCGGCTCGGGACGCATGCTGCTGGAGGGCAAATACCTCTACGACGTGTTGGATACCGACTGTGATTTTTCCAAATACAAGCTGCTCATCCTGCCCGATGCGGCTGTGATTACGGACGCTGCCCTGCTTGCAAAGCTCAAGAATTTCGTGGCGAACGGCGGTAAGCTGCTCTGCTCGGGCACCTCGGGCACCGACGGCTCCAAGATGCTGTTTGATTTCGGTGCGGATTGGCAAGGCAAGGGGTCATATCAGCCCACCTACCTGCGCCCTACCTTCGAGGCTCTTGGACTTCCCGTAACCAGCTACGTCATGTACTACCCCAATTACGTGTTGGCGCAGACAGACGCGGATGCACAGGTGCTTGGATATACGCGCTACCCCTTCTTTAACCGTGAGCGTGGCTATTTCTGCTCGCATCAGCACACGCCCTTTGTGACAGAGGACGCCGCCCCTGCGGTAGTCATCGGCAAGGACGGCGGCTATATTGCCTGGGATATCTTCTCGGAATACGCAGACAAGGGCAGCATTATTCTGAAAGAAATCGTGCTGCGCACTATCGATACCATTCTGGGTGACGGCAAGACGCTGGTCACCAATTTGCCCAGTGCGGGCGTTGTGACACTCAACGAGCAGCCCGATCGGAGCCGCTACGTGCTGCACGCGCTGTACGCAACACCCATCAAGCGCGGCAGCGGTATTGAGGTGATCGAGGATCTGGTACCTATCTATGATACCACCTTCCAAATCAAGACCGATAAGCAGATCAAAGCCGTGACCGCAGTGCCGCAGAATAAGGAGATTCCCTTTACCTGCGAGAATGGCTTTTGCAAATTCACGATTGACAAGTTTACCTGCGCACAGATCGTGACGCTGGCGTACTAAAATGCAGAATGCAAAATGCAAAATGCAGAATGAAGGTAAGAAAAACCGCTCATAAAGGCTGGTTCTCATAAGGAAGTTTACCTAACACCCGGTAGGGGCGAACTGCGTTCGCCCGCGGGAGACCGCAGGTCTCCCCTACGGATAATCAAAAGTTGATACGCAGAAAACAAATAGATACCCCGACAGATTTAAAGTCTGTCGGGGATTGCTTATTATGTATGAAACATATATTACTCTTGCATTGAATGTTTATTTTTGATTATTAACAGCAACCCTATTGCCGCAAATACCACTCCACCTAATGCATAAACTATGAAAAGAGCTTCACTCCCATTTTCATATACCGTCTGCAAATCGTTTTCAAAGTAGTACACTTCAATTTCTTTTCCAATATAGAAACTTGAATTGTACGTATTCAATTTAGTTGTAATTCGATTTCCGTTTATATCAAACTCAACATATGTTGTATGTTCGATAGGAAATTCGGGATCTCCTGTTTTTTTCTCATCGATTTTTACAATGTAAGCTGTTGCATATTTACAATCATCTTTTTCCATCAAGCGAACAATACCTGAAACTGTTCCGATGATTGCAAATAAAATACCGCATACAGCAAAAACAATGCCGACGATTTTTGCCGATTTCACTTTACTACCTCCGTTCAACGAATTTGTTATTTATCGTTCTGCTTTATCGCCAGTTTCGCCTTTGTATTACAAAGGCTTCGGGCGAAGCCCATACCCCTAAGGTTGCACGTATCCCAAGGCTCCCTCCGGGAGGGAGCTGTCAGCGAAGCTGACTGAGGGAGAGTGCGTTACAATGAGATTACTCCAAACTCAAAGTTTCGCAGACTCCTTCCGTCACGGCTACGCCGTGCCACCTTCCTCTGGAGGAATGCTTTCTGTTTGTTCCATTATATCACAAATCGGCAGAGAAAACAAGTTCTCTGCCGAAGTTTTTTGCCTGCCTATTTCTCCGCTAAGAATGCAGAGAGAAGGAAGAGTTTTTATTTGTTTTGTATTTTTTCTATCATTGACATTAACATACTAAAGGCAACATTATTGTGTCCACCTTCAGGTACAATGATATCAGCATATTTTTTGGATGGTTCAACAAAAGCATGATGCATTGGTCTAACAGTATCCATATATTGTTCAACAACAGATTCTAACGTACGACCTCTATCTTTCATATCACGTTTAAGTCTTCTAATAAATCTTATATCATCTGCAGTATCAACGTAAATTTTAATATCATATAAAGGAAGTAGTCTATCTAAAGCAAATGCCATAATTCCTTCAACAATGATAATATTAGATGGTTCTACAAGTTCATATTCACTCATTCTTGAATGAGTAACAAAGTCATATATAGGTTTATAAAATTGATTACCTTCTCTTAAATCATTTAAGTGAGACATA
>JAZNYL010000028.1:0-31290 GCA_045594445.1 Eubacteriales bacterium | reverse complement strand
TCCTTCGTTGCTTCTTCGTTGAGGTAGTAGCCCTTGAAGAGACCCGCGGGAACACCGTTCTTGGTGCTGATGACGATTTCACCGGTTTCACCGACTTCGCAGGACTTGCCTTCGGGAGTGATGATATCAACATCGTACATGGGAGAAGGTCTGCCCATGGAGCCGGGCTTGGGAGTGTCGCCGACAAAGTTTGCGATTGCGAGGGTGGTTTCCGTCTGACCGAAGCCTTCCATGAGGGACAGTCCCGTGTACTCCTTGCACTTGTGGAATACCTCGGGGTTCAGCGCCTCACCCGCAATGGTGCAGTGCTTCAGGGAGCTGAGGTCGTAATTCTCGATGCCCGCCTTGATGAAGAAGCGGAACATCGTCGGCGGCGCGCAGAAGGACGTGATGCCGTACTTCTGGAACAGCGGGAGAATGTCCGCCGCGTCAAACTTTTCAAAGTCGTACGCAAAGACGCAGCTTTCGCAGAGCCACTGGCCGTACAGCTTGCCCCAGAGTGCCTTGCCCCAGCCGGTGTCGGAGATCGTGAAGTGGATGCCGTTCGGGTCAACGTTGTGCCAGTAGCGCGCCGTGATGTAGTGACCGAGCGCGTACTTGTAGCTGTGCGCCGCGATCTTGGGATATCCCGTGGTGCCCGAGGTGAAGAACATGAGCATCAGATCGTCGCCACCGGGGGAGTTTTCGTCTCTCTCCCATTTGCCGCTGAACAGCGAATATTCGCTGTCAAAGTCGCGCCAGCCGTCGCGCTTGCCTCCGACCAGAATTTTGGTATTCAGGGTGGGGCTGACGACCTCTGCCAGCTCAACCTGATGCGCTACGTCACCGTCTGCCGTGCAGATGATGGCACTGATGCCCGCAGCCTCAAAGCGATAGGAGAGGTCGTGCTCCTGCAGCTGGTTGGAGGCGGGAATGGCCACCGCGCCGATTTTGTGCAGAGCCAGCATGGAGAACCAGAACTGGTAATGACGCTTGCAGATCAGCATGACGCGGTCGCCTCGCTTGATGCCAAGCGACTTGAAGTAGTTGGCGCACTGGGAAGAGGCGCGCTTGATATCGCCAAACGAGAAGCGACGCTCGGTCATATCGCCCGAGACGTGCAGCATAGCCAGCTTATCCGGCTTTTCGCGGCCCAGCGTGTCAATGATATCATATGCAAAATTGAAGCGGTCGGTATTCTTGAACGAGATGGACTTGAGAATACCCTTGTCGTCCTCCACAGTATCCACGAAATTGTGGTAAACGCGCTTCTGGTCGTCGCGTACCGGCAGCGTGGGAGCAGATCCGGTCTCGACCGCCTTGATCTGCTCGGCCGCGTCCGGGTCAAGCACGATGGCGTAGAAGGTACAGTCCTTGCCGCCAACAGCAACCATGCCGTGCGGGATGGACGAGTCATAATAAATGGTGTCGCCCGCACTCAGAATCTCCACGTGGTCACCGATCTGCACCTTCAGACGGCCGTCAATCACAATATCGCACTCCTGGCCCTGGTGGCTGGTGACTGCGATGGGCGCGTTTTCGGCCTGCTCGCTGTAGGTGGCACGCACGAACAGGGGCTCTGCGATCCTGCTTTTGAAGGTGTAGGCCATGTTGTAGTAGTTCATGCCGTGTGCCTGCTCGATCTTCTGACCTGCGCCGCGGCGCGTCAGCGTATAGGTCTGCAGCTTGGGCGCCGAGCCCTCGATGATCTCGGTCACGTCCACGCGCAGCACCTGTGCACAGCGGTAGATAAAGGCGAAGTTGAGGTCGCGCCTGCCCGCCTCGCAATCAAGGTATTCCTCGGTGCTCACGCCGGTGGCGTTGGCCATGTATTCCACGCCAAGGCCCTCGATCTCGCGCAGCTCGCGGATACGCGCTGCCATTTCTATGATTTTTTGTTCAAGTCCTGTCAGAGTACTCATGTCTGATAATTCTCCTTGTAATTCGGTTGGGTGTCGGGGAAAAAGTTTGCCCGTCTCAAGTCAACTTGAGACGGGCAAAAATATGTCCGCGGTACCACTCAAATTGCGCGTGATGCGCCACTTTGGGGATGCTTGATCCCATGCCTTAACGCGGCTCTTACGGAGGGGTCTACTTGCGTTGTCTGCCACCCCGGGTGACGCACGCTTTCTTCCCTCGGCTCGGAAATCAGATTGCAAAAAATCACCCGTCGGCTCGCACCGTCCGCCGACTCTCTGAGGAATGAGGCTTTTCGCAAATTTTTCGTCGTTGCCTTTCAAGAAATTACCTATAATTATATCATAGATGCATGACCGTGTCAAGGTTTTTTCGCAAGTTTCATTTGGTAAAGTTGCAAAAAATACCCATGAAAATCAAAGCTTATTTCGGATAATTTTACCGCTGATGGTCTTGGGCAGCTCGTCTCTGAATACCACGATACGGGGGTACTTGTAGGGGGCTGTGTGAGACTTGACGTAATCCTGGATTTCCTTTTTGAGTGCCTCGGTAGGCTCGGTGCCCTTGGTCAGCACGATGCTGGCCTTGACCACCTGACCTCTGATCTCGTCAGGCTCTGCGCTGACGCCACACTCCAGCACGTAAGGCAGTTCCATGATGACCGATTCGATCTCAAACGGGCCGATGCGGTAGCCGGACGACTTGATGACGTCGTCGATACGTCCGACGAACCAGAGATAACCGTCCTCGTCCATGGTTGCCTGGTCGCCCGTGTGGTAATAGCCGTCGTGCCATACGTCGCGGGTGCGTTCCTCGTCCTGATAGTAGCCGATAAAGAGGCCGCAGGGAACGTTATCGTTGACACGGATACAGATCTCGCCCGTATCACCGGTCGGACAGGGATTGCCGTCGGGATCCAGCAGCACCACGTCGTAAAGGGGACTGGGTCTGCCCATCGAGCCGACCTTGGGTGTCGTGCCCACGAAGTTTGCGATTGAGAGCGTGGTTTCGGTCTGGCCGAAGCCCTCCATGATGGTCAGTCCGGTTGCCTTCTTGAACTGGATCGAAACCTCGGGGTTGAGCGCTTCGCCTGCCGTTGTGGCGTACTGAATGGAGGAAAGATCGTATTTGGAAAGGTCTTCCTTGATAAAGAAGCGATACATGGTAGGAGGTGCGCAGAAGGTGGTGATGCCGTACTTGGCGAACATGGGCAGAATATCCTCGGAATGGAATCTGTCAAAGTCGTAGGTAAAGGTTGCCGCCTCGCACAGCCATTGACCGTACAGCTTGCCCCAGAGTGCCTTGCCCCAGCCGGTATCCGAGATGGTGAAGTGCAGGCCGCCGGGCTTGACGTTATGCCAATGCTTTGCGGTGGGGTAGTGTCCCAGCGCGTACTTGTAGGAGTGGGTTGCGATACGGGGATAGCCGGTCGTGCCCGAGGTGAACAGCATGAGCATGGGATCGTCGCCGCAGGGGGTGTTCTCGGTGCGGAAGTAGTGCGTGCTGAAGCGCTCCATCTCTACGTTGAAATCGTGCCAGCCCTGCTTTTTGCCGCCCACGAGGATTTTGCACATATCCGGGAATTCTGCTGCCGCCTTTTCAGCCTCGTCCGAAACCGCGCCGTCCGCGGTACACACGATGGCCTTGACGCCTGCAGCCTTGTATCTGTAAGAGAAGTCGTGCTCAACCAGCTGATTGGTTGCGGGAATTGCCACAGCGCCGATCTTGTGCAGTGCCAGCATGCAGAACCAGAACTGGTAGTGACGCTTGAGCACCAGCATGACCGTGTCACCCTTCTTGATGCCCAGAGACTCAAAGTAGTTGGCGGTCTTGGCCGAATACTTCTTCATGTCGCTGAACGTGAATCTGCGGTCGGTCTTGTCGTTGGCCACCCACATCATAGCCAGCTTATCGGGCGACTTTTGGGCAATGGCGTCCACGCAGTCAAATGCAAAGTTGAATTTGTCCTCGTTCTTGAATTTGATGCCGTTGAAAACGCCGTTTTGGTCGTAATAGGACTCCACGAAATTGTCCGCAACGGTTGCGGTATCCTTTTCCACTTCTGCTGCCTTGGGCGCAACGAATGGCGTTTCGGGGTATTCCTCACTGACCAGACCGTCCTGCGGGTTGAGTACCACGGCGTGGAACTCGCATCCACCCTCGCTGACCGCGATCATGCCGTGGGGGATCAGGCTGTTATAGAAAATGGAGTCACCCTCGTGCAGAATATCCACGTGATTGCCGACCTGCACCTTGAGCGAGCCCTTGACGATGACGTCAAACTCCTGACCGTTGTGCGAGCTCAGATGGATGGGCGCGTTCTGCTCCTCGGGAATGTAGGGGAACTTGACCAAGAAGGGCTCTGCCAGCTTATCTTTGAATTTGGGAGCCAAGTTGTTATATTCAACGCCGTGCTGCTTGAGGATCTTCAAGCCGTCACCGCGTCTGGTAATGGCAAAGGAGGTCAGCGTGGTGCTGCGACCCTCCAGCAGGTCCACCACCTCAACGTCGCACGCCTTGGCGCACTTGTAAATAAAGGTAAAGCTGAAGTCTGTCTCGCCCTGCTCCAGCAGCAGATAGTCCTCGACCGATACACCGGTCAGCTTTGCCAGCTCTGCGGGGGAATAGCCCTTTGCCTCACGTAGGTCCTTGATTCTCCCTGCGACTTCCTTCAAACTGTAATCCATTTTTATGATCTCCTTTCATTCCCGAAGCAGCGATTTCTGCATCGGATGGTTTGACTGAAAAAAAACCCGCCTCAAAAGAACTTTCTTTTGAGACGAGCAAAAACTCGCGGTACCACTCAAATTACACCCAAAAGGGTGTCACTCTGCGGGGCGCATGACCCCTGTGCGCACTAACGCGGCGCCGCATCGGGTCGTCCTACCTATCGAACGACCGGCTCGAAAGTGATGGGGAAACGGTCTGTCTTGCCGCGGCTCTCACCAAACGCCGCTTCTCTGTGCCAATCCCTGACTGTCCCGTCTTTGTCATAGCCTTTGAAAATTTGCACTCATTATAGCAAACTAAAATCCGCTTGTCAAGTACCTTGCACAAAAAAATCGTCAAATTTTTTACAAAACGTACAAAATCACGCTCGCAGCATGTAGAATACTGCCCGCCAGCACGAACAAATGAAAGACCGAGTGCATATAAGGGACAAAGCGGCCAAGCCCGAACAAAACGACGCCCAGCGAGTACGCCACGCCGCCCGCGAGCAAAAGCACGATGCCCGGCACCTCAACTGCCGCGCGCAGCACGTCAAACGAGAGCATGACGCACCAACCCATGCCCAGATATAAAATCATGGAAAGGGCGCGGAAACGGTGCATATCCAGCACGCAGAGCGTAATGCCGATGGTGGATAGCCCCCAGACCACACCGAAATACGTCCATCCCAGGGGAGCGCTGACTTCTCTGATAGCGCACAGGCAAAAGGGCGTGTACGTGCCCGCGATCAAAAAGTAGATCGCGCAATGGTCCAGCACGCGCAGCACGCGCTTGGCCTTGGTGCGCGGAGAAAGTCCGTGATAAATGCTGGAGACGGTGTAAAGCAGGATCATGCAAGCACCGAATACAGCACCGCTGATCATGCCAAAAATGTCACCGCGCAGCGCGGCCGAGCCCACGCAAAGAGCCAGCACTGCCACACCCAGAGCGCCACCGACAACGTGCGAGATCATATTGAAAAGCTCCTCACCGCGCGTGTATGCGGGGATGGTGACTTCGGCAAACGGATTTTTCACGACAATCCTCCCATCAGCCCTTGACCGAGGGCATTTGATTTGGTATAATAAAACAGAATATGATCACACGGAGAACATGACACAATGATTACAGTTACGAATTTATCCTTTCAGTTTGGCGGACAGGTACTGTTCAAGGACGTCAATCTGAAATTCACGCCCGGAAACTGCTACGGCGTCATCGGCGCGAACGGTGCGGGCAAGTCTACCTTCTTAAAGCTGCTTTGCGGCACGCTGGAGCCCACACACGGCGAGATCAGCATTCCGTCCGATGCGCGCATGTCGGTGCTTGGTCAGGATCACTTCGCCTTTGACGAATATACCGTGCTGGACACGGTCATTATGGGCAACCGCCGCCTGTACGATGTATGGAAGGAAAAGGACGCGATATACGAGAAGGAAGATTTCTCGGACGAGGACGGCGTGCGCGCCTCCGAGCTGGAAGCCGAGTATGCCGAGCTTGGCGGCTGGGAGAGCGAGTCGGATGCATCCAAGCTGCTCCAGGGCCTGGGACTTGACGAGTCTTGCCTGTGGGAGAGCATGGCGGATATGAACGAAAAGGACAAGATCAAAATCCTTCTTGCACAGGCGCTGTTCGGCAACCCCGATATCATTCTGCTGGACGAGCCCACCAACGGCCTTGACCTTGACGCAGTAGCCTGGCTGGAGGATTTCCTTGCCGATTATTTCGGCACGGTACTGGTGGTCTCGCACGACCGTCACTTCCTCAACGACGTGTGTACCAACATCGTGGACATCGACTACGGTGCCATCCGTATGTTTGTGGGCAACTATGAATTCTGGTACGAGTCCTCGCAGCTCATGCAGCGCATGATCAAGAATCAGAACAAGAAGGCCGAGGAAAAGATTGCAGAGCTGCAGGCGTTTATCTCGCGCTTCTCGGCCAATAAGTCCAAGTCGCGCCAGGCAACCTCCCGCCGTAAGCTGCTTGACAAGCTGACCGTGTACGAGCTGCCGGTCTCCTCGCGTCGCTATCCCTTTATCGGCTTTTCCATGGACCGAGAGCCCGGTAAGGACATTCTGACAGTCAAGGAGCTGTCCAAGACGCAGAACGGCAAGCCTCTGTTTACAAATTTGTCCTTTATGGTAGGCAAGGGCGATAAGATCGCCTTCGTAGGCAACGAGATGGCGATTACCGCACTGTTCCGCGTGCTCATGGAGGAGGACGAGGCGGACAGCGGCAGCTACAAGTGGGGCGTGAGCATCTCTACCTCGTATTATCCCCACGATAACAGCGCGTATTTCAACGGACACAAGGAAAATATCCTGGACTGGATGCGCCAGTACTCCAAGGATCAGACCGAGAGCTATCTGCGCGGCTTCCTGGGTCGCATGCTGTTCTCGGGCGACAGCGTCTATAAGAGCGTGGAGGTTTTGTCGGGCGGCGAGAAGGCAAGGTGCATGTTCTCACGCATGATGATGTTCGGCTCCAACTTCCTTGTGGTGGATCAACCCACCGACCATCTGGACCTGGAGTCTATTTCCGCGGTCAATGATGGCCTTAGTGATTTCAAAAGTAACATATTGTTTAGTTCCCATGACTATGAAATGGTCAATACCGTGGCAAATCGTATCATTGAGATCCGCGAGGATGGCACTTGGGTAGACCGCGCGGGTACGTACGAGGAGTTCATTGAATGGCGTCGCGCGCAGGAAGGAGGCGCTTGAGTATGAGTCAAAGCAAGTACAAATACGCCCTCTTTGACCTGGACGGCACGCTGACCGATCCGGGCGAGGGCATTACCAGATCGGTGCAGTATGCGCTGGCCAAATTCGGAATCAACGTGGAAAACCGTCAAGAGCTTTTCTGCTTTATCGGGCCTCCCTTACACGAGTCCTTTGAGGTCTATTACGGCTTTTCACGTCCCGATGCCATGAAGGCGGTGGATTGCTACCGCGAATATTACGCCGTCAAGGGCATTTTTGAAAACCTCGTGTACGACGGTATCCCCGAGGCGCTGGAGAAATTACAGAAAAGCGGTGTCAAAATCTGTCTTGCCACCTCCAAACCGGAGATTTACGCTAAGCAGATTCTGGAGCATTTCAATTTGGACGGCTACTTTACGGCGGTTGCGGGCAGCGAAATGGACGGCACGCGCACCAAAAAAGCCGAGGTAGTCGAGCGCGCGCTCATGCTGTTGGGCAACCCCGACGTCAAGGATTGCGTTATGATCGGTGACCGCGAGCACGACGTGCTGGGTGGTGTTGCGCATGGGCTTGACACGGTCGGCGTGCTGTTCGGCTACGGCAGCCGCAAGGAGCTGGAGCACGCAGGCGCGACCTATATTGCCGCAAAACCAATCGAAATAGTTGATATAATAAACCAATGATTAAGTTATAGGAGGGCTCTATGAAACATTCCGTGCTTCAATTCGCACCCCACGGTACCGTTCGTCAGAATGGCGAGATTGCCGAAAGACTTGCGCGACAGATCTCTCGCCTGGAATCTGACATGTACGTGCCTCCGCTGGTGTTCGAAAGCCAATCTATCGACACCTGGCCGGGCGACTGGGAAGGTAGAGCGATGCTCTCGCAAACGCTGACCGCTATGGCGACCGGGCGCGAGCCTGCCGCCCTGGATGCTGCCATGGAGCAGCTTGCAAAAGCCTTGAACGGCAACGGCTTTCTTGGCCGTAAGCTGCCGCACCCGCAGGCGGACGAGCAGCAGCTCTCCGGCCACGGCTGGCTTTTGCGCGCGCTTTGTTCCTATTATGAATACAGAAAATCGGACGTCACGCTGTTTCTGATCGAGGGCGTGGTCTCCAATCTGTTCTTGCCCTTACGCGAGACCTATCGCGAGTATCCCACCGACCCCGCGCTGCGTACGGGAGGCGGTGCTGCATCGGGGCACGTGTTTGCTACCAGCGGCAACTGGCATCTTTCTACCGATACGGGCTGCGCGTATATCCCGTTGGACGGCCTTTCCCATGTGTACTGCGTCTATCCCGAGTCACCGCTGAAGCAGAAGCTTGGCGAAATGCTTGAGGAGATGATCGATAAGTTCCTCTCGCTTGATCCCGTGGGCATGAAGCTGCAGACGCACGCCACGCTGACCGCAACGCGCGGCATTCTGCGCATGTATTTTGCCGAAGGTAAGGAAAAATATCTTGAGGCGGCCAAGCACATCTTTGATTTGTACCTGGCGCACGGTATGACCGTCAATTACGAAAATCAGAACTGGTTCCTGCGCCCCGAGTGGACCGAGCCTTGCGCCATTGTGGACTCCTTTATGGTGGCCTCGCAGCTGTACGCGGCAACCGGTGATGAGAAATATCTGCCCATCATCAACCGCATTCTGTATAACGGCATGCTGCGCACCCAAAGAAGCAATGGCGGCTTTGGCTGCGACTCCTGCGCGACCGACGGCGTGCTGACCGCCCCCGACTACGAGGCATGGTGGTGTTGCTCGATGCGCGGCGGCGAAGGGCTTTCCTCGTGCGCGCGTTACGCGTACATGATAAAAGATGGTACGATTGTCGTGCCGTACATGACCGATTCCGAGGCGGAGCTGGTCGTTTCGGGCAAAAAAGTACACGTTTGCTGCAAAACCGAGTATCCTTACGCCTGCCGTGCAACATATACTGTCAGCGGTGAGCGCGCGGGCGTTGAACTTGCGGTTTACTTGCCCGGTAAGGGACTTTGCACCTATGCACCCGATGCGAACGGCGTGGTGGAAATTAGCGAGGAGCTGCACGTGCAAAAGGAGAAGCCTGCTGTCGGCGAGGGCAGATACGTGCTGATGCTGGGAGACCTGATGCTTGGCAAGGCTGCTGATCCGACGCCGTTTAAAAACCGCGTCATGCGTGACGGGTACTGCGATCTGATCCCACTTTGCACGAGCACTTGGCTGGACAAGGAAACGCTGCTCAAAACGCCACTTCAACTGGTGTTTGAGAACTGATTGGCAAAGTGCACAAAATTCCAACTCACAGTTTGGTCAAGTATACCGATGCGCACAAAAAATGCCACCAAGGTTACAAACAGTTAACAAATAGTCCATAATGCGGTCATATTATCTCTGTACTATAGTAAGGTAATCAACCGCGGCGAAGCGGTTTACAAAAAATAATCTTATGGAGGAATTTCTAATGAAGAAGTTTTTTGCAATGCTCGTAGTAGCAGCTATGCTGGCTTCTCTGGGCGCTCTGACCGTTAACGCTGTTGACGAGTCCGAATGGAACGCTTTTGGCGAAGTTAAGGCAGAGTACGTAGAAGATCTGGCTACTCAGATCACTCTTGACGGCGACGTTTCTGACTGGCAGAACGGCGGTTTCCAGAGATACGACATCGATAAGTACAACCTGGATGCTTGGGTTGGCGAAGTCAAGGACGACTGGTCCATCAACCTGTGGTTCAGCGCAGACGCTGAATTCTTGTACATCGCGTTCAAGATCAATGACCCCGACGTTCAGTATTCTTCTGACGGTGCGTACGATAAGGACGCATTCCAGATCCAGCTCGACTTCAACGGCTGGGCAGCAGCTACCGAAGCTTTCGGTAGAGCAGTATTCTATTCCTTCGGTCTGCAGGAAGACGGCACCGTTGATATCACTGTTCAGTGCATCGAGGGCGACACCGCTTCTACCATAGACTACACCATGGCTTCCGACGATGAAGACGAGTGGAGAGAAGGCCTTGTTAAGGGCGCTACCAAGAAGGCAGAGGACGGCTCCGGCTGGTATGCCGAGTTCGCTATTTCCTGGCAGACCCTGTACAACGACATCTCCAACAAGCTGATCATCGGTGAAGAGGAAGTTCCCGCATGGACCGGCGGCGAAGACAAGGTTTCTCTGAACATGCTGGTTTGCTACCTGGATCACGACTCTAACGAGGACGGCTCCGATGCAGGTATCGTTGGCGCATGGGGCACCTCCAACGCTCTGGGCGCTCTGTCCGGCGGCGACGGCTGGTATCCCGAGAACGCAGGTATGACTCTGACTCTGGATGGCATGACCGCTATCACCGTTGAGTCCACCGAGGCTCCCACCGAGGCTCCCACCGAGGCTCCCGAGACCGAGGCTAAGACCGAGGCTCCCAAGACCGAGGCTCCCGCAACCGATGCTCCTGCAACCGACGCTCCTGCGGACGAGCAGACCACCGAGGCTCCCGCTAAGGAAGGCGGCTGCGGCGGTATCGTTGGCGCTGGCGCAATCGTAGCAGTTCTTGCTCTGGGTGCTTGCGTAGTTGCTAAGAAGAAGGACTGATTCTCCTTAGTGGCCAAAGGATCGATTGATCCTTGATACATAGTGCACTTGCCCGTGCATCCTTAACCCGGATGCACGGGCTTTTTTGATTCTTTTTTGGGTGTTCAATAAGCGATACGCAAAATTAACAAATGATAGAATAATAAACAAAGAATAGACCGTCGCGTAAGAGAAGCGTTTGGACAGACGGCGCGTATGAGATGAAAAGCGGCCGAGGTCCTGGGGCTTTTTGTGTGGCTGTTCGTTTGTCGGGAGTGCTTGTGGCTAATTGTAAAAAAAATATGAACAAGTCATTTTCGGCGGAACAACGCAATTTCGCGAAATGATACATGTGTCACAAATATGTAACAATTGGGCAAAAAGTTTGTATAATGTGCGAAAAAAATGGCTAAATTGACAAAAAAACGTGCTTGGTGTCGATCCGGGGAGCGCCGCAAGGTGAATTCTGCATGAAATAAATAATATGAAGCGTTGTTTCTTGACAATTGGGAAAAAATGTGATATAATGCTCATATTGTAGGGGAGTGGGCTTACTATGTTTATTTGCAGGTATACCGACTGCCATGCATACATTATAATGTTAAGGCGCCCGAGCCGGCCAACCGGCAGGGGTATTTATATCCCAAGTCTTAAAAATCTTTTTATTCGGAGGAAAGACCAATGAAGCAAACCGCAAAACTCGGTTGCAGAGTACTTGTTGCATTGCTTTGCCTTGCAATGCTGGCCTCTGTAATCACGGTTCCCACGTTCGCTGCTGAAATCCCCGACATTTCTTCTCTGTCCGGAACCGATCTCGGTTTCCTGATGGATATGCTTCAGCAGTATAATGAGGTCAAGGATGACCCCAAGGCTGCAGAGAAGATGCAAGAATACGTCGAGGAAAAGTACAACAACGACGAAAGCTTTAAAGAATCCGCTGACAACCTGGCAGGCAGCAGCGGAGCAGAAGGCGAAGAAAACAAAACGCTGGATAACATGAACGCAGTGATCGAGAACGTATTCAAGGATACGTTTACCATCACTTGGATCGTGAACGGCTCGGAAATTGTTTCCGAAAACGTTCCTTATGGCGAAACCCCCGTATTCCCCGGCGATCTGGCTGCTCTCAGCACCTCCGTCGGTGATTACACCTACGTATTCCAGAGCTGGACTCCCGTAGTTCTTCCCGCCAAGGCAGACGCTACCTATACTGCAGTTTTCACCGTTGAGAACACTGCTGCCACCGGCGCTCTGTCCGTAACCTTTGTTACCGCAAAGGGTACGTTTGTGGAAAAGTTCGCTGATCTGCCAGCTGCACAGGCATTTGCAGACGCGCTGGATAAAGCAAAGCCCGAGGATACCAACTACACCTACACCTTCAGAGAATGGTCCGTTGACGGCGACACCTGGACTGCTCAGTACGACAGAGCGGAAAAGTCCAAGGGTTGGTCCGACCTGCTGACCAGCGGCAAGGCTGTTGAAGAGTACTTCGGCAGCATTGACGAGGTTGTGGACGCTGTTCAGAACGGCGCATCCATAGAAGACCTGAAGGAATCCATCAACCATCAGCAGAAGGTTGAGCAGGAAAAGGCAGAGCTGGGCGATGCTTACGTTGAGCCCGATCCTACTTACGTAACCTGGAATCTGGATGGCAGAGACGTTGCTTCCACAAAGTGCGACTACATGAAGCTGATCTCGCAGCCCACCGTCAGCGGCATCAGCGCAGGTAAGTACGTATCCTGGGATATGACCTACGTGCTCATGCCCGATCATGACGTTACCATTTACGGTAAGACTGTTGATATCGTTGAGACCATCGTGGATGAGATCAACAGCCTGCCCATGAACTATGGCGAATACGAAATGACCTATGCGAACGGCGTTGCTACTCTGTACGTCAACGTTACCGCAAGCAACTATGAGGACATTCTCCGTGACGTTCTGAGCGACGTCAGAGGCGGCAACGTGCAGAGCGCATACAAGGAAGCCATCATGGCCTTTGTACAGACCTCTGCTATGGAGATGTATAACAGCAAGACCAACACCATCGCAATCGACGGCTACGAGGTCTTTGCTATCGACGGCTACGGCGCATCCCAGCTCGTAGAGCTTCTGAACACCGTTCAGGCAGGCAACTACGGCGAGATCGTTTCCGTAAGCGGCCTGAAGAAGGCAATCGTTGGCAATCCCATCACTCCCTCCGACGTGGCTAACGTGGGCGACGACGGTGTGATCGGTGCTTACGATATCACCCTGGGTGCTGACGGCAAGGCTGACTTTGACGTTGAGCTGCAGATCGCTCTGAAGGGCAATCTGGATCTGGTCCGCAAGGCTGCCGATGCGATCATTACCGCATCCGATTACGTTCTGGACACCAACGGCGACCTGCACGTTGAGATCTTCGTTCCCGCAGCGTTCACCAAGACGCTGACTAAGGCTCTCAACAGCACCTCCGTTTCCGAAGAGACCAAGCAGACCATCGTTGCAGGCATCAGCGAGTGCGCAACCGTTGGCGAGCTGATGGATCTGTTCGATCTGCTCGACTTTGACGAGTTCAATGCTCTGGTTGAGGCTCTGCTTGACGAACTTCCCGCAGCTACCGATAAGGAGCAGGCTCTGATCGAGAGAATTGAAGAGCTGCGTCCTGCTTTCGATCTGGTTAAGGAATATGGTAATATTCTGATCGATAAGGTTCCCGTATCCGTTTCCGGTAAGGAAGCATCCCTGACCTTCAAGTCTGTTTACGAGCTGACTCAGCTGGTTTCCTACGACGATCTGATGATCATCGTTCAGCTCAAGAAGATGGACGCTCTGGCAAACAACGCATACGTTGAGAACGTTGTTTCCCGCGTTGCTACCAAGTTCGGTATCAGCACCACCCGTGCACAGGAGCTTGTTGAGACTCTGGCAGATGCTTTGGGTAAGTATCAGGATAAGATGCCCGATTCCGCCAAGGCAAAGGATCTGTACGCGTACACCTTCGATCTGATCGATCTGGTATACAACAAGATCCCCGCAAAGTTCCAGGATACCAAGCTGACCGACACCTATAAGGGCGACGGCGAATTCAGCTTTGCATTCAATAAGACCTATAACCCCGGTGCATGGCTCAAGAAGATTCTTGACAAGGTAGAGATCAAGGCATACGGCATCAGCGTTGTGCTGGGCGATTACGTTCCCACTCGCGAGATCAACTCCGACGTATCCGTGATCCTGCACGTGACCGACCTGTACTCCGTCACCTATAAGGTAGAGGATCAGGTAGTATTTGAGGGCTTCCTGCCTTACGGTGCAGAGCTCGCTCCTTACGTAACCGACGCTGAGAAGGAAGGCTACACGCTCGTTTGGATCAACGAATTCGACGAAGAGCTGACCACCATGCCCGGTGAGGATACCGTTCTGACCGCTAAGTATATTCCCAACGAATACACCATCACCTTTAAGGATGATAACGGCGACGTTCTGTATGCAGGTCCCTTCGCATACGATTCCGTTCCCGCATATCCTTACGATGCTCCCGCAAAGGCTGCAACCGAGACCACCGTTTATACGTTCCTTGGTTGGGCAGATGCAGAGGACACTCTGTACACCGCTGAGCTTCCCGTAGTTTCCGGCGAAGCAACCTACACTGCCGTTTACAAAGCAACCGCAAGAACCTACATCATTACCTTTGATATTCTCGGCCAGCTTTACTACGGTCAGTATCTGTACGGTGAGATTCCTTCCTACGACGCAACGCTTGCTCACCTGAACTTTGAGGGTTGGCAGGGCTTTGGCCTGACACTGCCTGCAGTTACCGGTGACGCAACCTACGTAGCCGTATATACCGCAAACATCAACTTCTACGTGGATGACACGCTGGTCAGCAGCATCAAGACTCCTTACGGTGTCGCTCCCGCTACTCCCACCGCACCCACCAAGGCAATGGATCTGGATTACAGATACGAATTTGACGGTTGGTATCAGGCTAACGGTACTGCACTGAGCTACGCTACCGCACACACCGATTACCATGCAAAGTTCACCGCAGTTTCTCACTTTGAAGAGAACACTAATCTCTCTCGCGAAGGCAACGTTTACACGCTGGTCCTGAATGAGTACGTTCAGTCCGGCAGCCGCGTAACCGCTTCCGAGATCATTCCCGCAATTCTGTTTGAGCTGGCAGAGGGTCATCCCGAGGTTGCTCTGAAGGTAGTTGCTCACGCTGAGGAAGAAGTAGAGGGTGCACACGCTGTTACCATTCTGCTGGACAACAAGGCGCTGCTCAACATCAAGGACAACGCAACCGAGGATGAGATCACCATTGCAGTATCTTCTCTGATCGCTGCAGAGGATGATTGCCCCACCTTCGAGGACTACTACGCAGTATACAGCTTTGACCTGATCGGTTCCGCATTTGACGGTGCGAACGGCGGCAAGGCAACCGTAACCGTTCCTTTCGAGGAATCCCACAGATTCCACGGCTACGTTTACTACCTCAACGGCACCGCTGTTGAGAAGCTGACTGCTACTGAGAGTGAGACCGAACTGAACTTCACCACCTCTCACTTCTCTTACTACGCAATCAACTACGAGCAGTTCATGTTCACGGTTAAGTTCCTGGACAAGGACGGCAATGAAATCAAGGTTGTTGAAATCAACACCGATAACGGCGACACCCTGACTGCAGCAGACGTTCCTGCATTTACCGCAGTCGCTGATCCCGTGGCAGAAGGCCACTACGTTGCATCCTGGAAGTACGGTTCCAAGACCGGTGTGGATCCTGTCAAGCAGTTTGAGCAGAATCCTCGCGATTACGCATTCCAGGAGGCTCACGAGACCGAGGCGCATACCTACGGTGCATACGAGAAAGACGATGCAAAGCACTGGCGTGAGTGCTCGGTTTGCGAATACGTAGAAACCGAAGAGCACACCTTCACCGATGGCAAGTGCGTCTGCGGACAGGAAGCTCCTGCTCAGACCACCGAGCCCGATGAAACCACTCCCGATGGCACCACTGCTCCCGATGGCACTACCGAGCCCGACGGCACTACTGAGCCTGACGGCACCACCGCTCCCGACGGCACTACCGAGCCCGACGGCACCACCGCTCCCGACGGCACTACTGCTCCCGACGGCACTACCGCTCCCGACGGCACTACCGCTCCCGGCGAAGGCACTACCGCTCCCGGTGAAGGCACCACCGTTCCCGGTGAAGGCACCACCGATGAAGAGTCTACTACCGACGTAGCAGGCGGCAAGGGCAATAAGAACGGCTGGTGGATCTTCCTGATCATCCTGCTGGTTCTCATCGCAATCCTGATCGTTGCGTACATTCTGTACGGCCACAAGATCTTCCCGAAGAGCCCCGCTCCCGAAGAAGAGCCCGCTCCCGAGCAGGAAGAGGTAACCGACGCACAGATCATGGAGGATCACGCTGTAGTTGCTCCCGTTGAGGAAGAGATCCACATCGTTGAGCACGTAGCAGCTGCTGAGGTTGACGAGCTGATGTCCGACGCACAGGCAGTTCACGCAGTTGAGCTGGTAGCAACCGTAGCAGAGGCTGCTTCCGGTAAGATGGGTGCTGTTAACGTAGGCACTCTGAACGAGCATTTTGAAACCGGCGATAAGGTTGATATCAACGTGCTCAAGGAGAAGAAGCTGATTGATTCTGACTGCAAGAGAGTCAAGATTCTGGCAGACGGCGACCTGGATAAGGTTCTGACCGTTGAGGCTCATAGCTTCTCGCTGCAGGCAATCAAGATGATCACCCTGACCGGCGGTCATGCAATCAAGCTGCAGGCAACTGCTCCCACCGAGGGCTCCGACGCAGAGTAATTTTGCACAAAAACATAAGGGCTGACCGCAAGGTCAGCCCTTTCTTTTGCGACGTTTTTTTCGGTAGCTCTTGACTTTTTGAGCCGTTCCATATATACTGATGTAGAGAAATGTCAAGACTCGGAAAAATCTCAAAAGGAGATTTGGCGTGGAAGATGACTCTACCTGTTTGTTCTGTATGCGTTCACGCATAAATTTCACCTGAAAATGGGACCAAACCCGGTTTTGGAGCAAAGCTCCACGGTGAATTTTCAAAACGATTTGAGCCGCCAAAGGCGGCATGGAGATTAGTATGAAACAAAAGCTCAAGAATTTTCTGATCATGAATCTGGGTATTTTGCTGACCACGGTCGGCGTGTACTTTTTCAAAATACCCAACGGGTTTTCCACAGGCGGCGTCAGCGGTATCGCGGTGGTAGTTGCGGGCGCGGTCGGGCATTATTTCCCCGATCTGGCGGTGTATTTCACCTCGGCAAATATTCTGACCGTCATCAACGTGCTGCTCCTGATCGTGGGCTTTATCTTTTTAGGGAAGGGTTTTTCGGTCAAAACCGTGTACTGCAGCCTGCTTTTCTCGCTGGGCACGTTCGTGCTGGAGCACGTCTGGCCCATGTCCAAGCCCTTTACCGATCAGCCCTTTTTGGAGCTGGTGTACGCGATTTTGCTGACCGCAATCGGCTCGGCCATGCTGTTCTTTACCGATTCGTCCTCGGGCGGCACGGACATCGTTGCGCTGATTCTCAAAAAGTACACCAATCTGGATATCGGCAAAGCGCTGTTGGCTACTGATTTTGTGATCGCGCTGAGCGCGTTCTGGGTGTTCGGTATGCAGACCGGACTTTTCTCGCTGCTGGGCTTGTTTGCTAAGGCGTTCCTGGTGGACGGCGTGATCGAGAATATGAATACGTCCAAGTATTTCACCATCATTACCACCAAGCCCGAGGAGATCAGCAGCTACATCACCGAGAGCATTCACCACAGCTTTACCAAAATTCAGGGCATTGGCGGATATACGGGCGAGGAGAAAACCGTGCTTTTGACCGTCTGCCGTCGCGTTGAGGGCGCAAGGCTCAAAAAGATCGTCAAGCAGATTGACCCCGGTGCGTTTGTCATTGTTTCCAACAGCAGCGAGATCATTGGTAAGGGATTCCGCGGAATTTAAGAGGATTTTTATGGAAAAGCAGATTTATGACGCGTATTGCGCCATTTTGAGAAAAGAATTGATCCCCGCGATGGGCTGTACCGAGCCGATCGCCATCGCGTATGCATCCGCCATCGCCAAAGCGGCTCTGAAGGCCGTGCCCGAGAGAGTGCGCGTGGACGTCAGCGGCAACGTGATCAAAAACGTCAAGAGCGTGTTTATTCCGCACACGGGCAGCCTCAAGGGCATTGAAGCAGCGGTTGCTGCGGGCATCGTGGCGGGAGATCCGTATGCCGAGCTGGAGGTTATCTCGCACGTGACCGAGGCGGAGATCGAAAGGATCAGCGCATACCGTGACAGCACGCCCATCGAGGTGGTGCGTATGGACGGCAATTGCGTATTTTCCATTCGCATTACGGTGTTTGCAGGGCAGAGCAGCGCAAGCGTGCTGCTGACCAATAAGCACACGCACGTGGAGTGCGTGGAGCGTGACGGAGAGGTGCTGTTTGCGGCCAAGCCGGAGAGAGTTGAGCGCGAGGAGGCGCATTACGATCTGCTGAATGTTGAACAGATCGTGGAATTTGCCGATACGGCCGATCTTGCGGACGTCTCTGACGTGCTGGAGAGACAGATTGAATACAATATGGCGATTGCCAACGAGGGCCTTTCGGGGCACTACGGCTCGGAGATTGGCAAGGTGCTGCTGGCAGCGTACGGTGACGGCGTGGCCAATCAGGCAAAGGCGTATGCGGCAGCCGGCTCGGACGCGCGTATGAACGGCTGCGAGCTGCCTGTGGTCATCAATTCGGGCAGCGGTAACCAGGGCATGACCACCTCGTTGCCGGTTATCATTTACGCCAAAGAAATGGGCGTGACGCACGAGCAGATGCTGCGCGCGCTTCTGGTCTCCAATCTGACCACCATTCGTCTAAAAACCGGCATCGGTGCGCTGTCCGCGTATTGCGGCGCCACCAGCGCGGGCTGCGGCGCGGCTGCGGGCGTTATGTATCTGCATGGCGGCAAGTACCGCGAGATCGCACACACCGTGGTCAATGGCCTGGCCATCAATTCGGGTGTCATTTGCGACGGTGCCAAGGCCAGCTGCGCGGCTAAAATTGCATCCAGTGTCGAGGCAGGATTGCTTGGTATGCACATGTACATGCAGGGTAAGCAATTCGTGGGCGGCGACGGCATTGTGACCAAGGGCGTGGAGAACACCATTGATAACGTCAGCGATATGGCACGCGAGGGCATGAAGGATACCGATAGGGAAATTATTGAGATCATGCTCAGAAGATAAAGAAGCGATTTGTATGAAAAAGACCGATTTAATTGTGAAAGTTTTATCTTCGGATATCGCGGATAAGAGTATTCTTGAGGTAGCGTGCGGTTGCGCAGAGTTTTCAATTTCCGCTGCAAGGTATGCCAAAAGCGTAGATTGCATTGATATTGAAACACAACGAGTTCCAACAGATATGCCTTCAAATGTAAATTTTCAAAAAATGGATGCTTGTCATATGACTTATTCCGATGGTACATTTGATACTGTGATCATGTACAATGCATTTGCGCACGTGTATACGCAGTGGGATTTACTTGAGAAAGAGTGCTTGCGTGTATTAAAACCATCAGGGCGTTTTTATGTGATTTCAACGTGGAGTATGGATATTGCGTTGATGAATGAAGTATTTGAAGGAAAAACAGAGCAGTATAAGGATTTTTGTGTTGTCAAAATTGAAAAATCATCGTAAAAGAAATACTGGCAGATTTCCTCGATCTGCCGGTGTTTTATAAACAAAAAGCCTGCATCCGTGCGGATGCAGGCTTCACTTTTTTCTTATCTGTTATTGATCAGCTTGGTCAGCTCAACGGGATCAACGATGGTGTCGCCCTTATAGACGCGCATGTTGCCGGATGCGATCTCGTCGATCAGCACAACCTCGCCGTTATGGTAGCCAAACTCAAATTTGATGTCCCACAGATCAAGGCCGATAGACTTGAGGTCGTCTGCCACGATCTTGGTGATGGCCAGGGTCTGTGCCTTAAGAGACTCGAACATCTCGGCAGTCATGATGCCAAGTGCCACCAGACCTTCGCCGGTTACCAGCGGGTCGCCCTTTGCGTCGTTCTTGAAGGTGCATTCCACGTAGCCGCCGGGCAGGGGAGTGCCGTCCTTGATATACTCACCGTATCTGCGGATAAAGCTGCCGGTTGCAACCAGACGGCAAATGACTTCCAGACCGCCGCCGCCCTGGGGCTTGCCAAAGCATTCCGCGGGGAGCACTTCCATGGTTGCGTTCTCCACGTCTGCGCTGACGTAGTGAGTCTTGATGCCTGCCTTCTTGCAAAGCTCAAAATAGTGAATAGAGGAGATCAGATTTGCCTTGCCGATGCCGTCGATGGTCAGACCAACGCTGTTCTCGCCCGGATCAAACACGCCGTCCTTGCCGGTGCAGTCGTCCTTGAACTTGAGCATTACGTTGCCGTTGTCCAGCTCGTATACGTCCTTGGTTTTGCCTTTATAAACCAGTTTCATAAAAGAAGCTCCTTTGCGGAATAAATTTACACTTTATTGTATCACGAAATTGCGCTTTTGTATAGAGTTTTTTTCAATAAATATCAAAAAAAACGAGGAATTTTTCTTGTGTAATTTTACTTTAACCACTCGGAAAGCACTTGATTGTCCGAAACGCTGACGCCGCTCGCGGAGAGCGTGAACAGTGTGATCATAGACTCGGATTCGTTGCCCGAGGCGTAGGTCACAAGCCCCTTGTCGCTGACGATCTTGTTGATGCCGTCGTAACCGAACAGCGTCGGAGTTTTGTTGTTGCCTGCGGCAACAGAAGCGACGAATTGCTCGTAATATTCCTGCGAAACGCTGCCCTGGCCGTGTCTGTCTTTTTTATTTACCACAAAGGACATCTGCCATCCGGTATCGCCATGTCCGACGATCACGGTGTGTCTGCCATTGCGCTCCTCGCCCTCAAATTGGCTGCCCATGGGGAGCAGACCGAACGAAGCACCGGTGCTTTCGTAGATCTGCTTGACGAATCTCCAGGTATGTGATCCGTCACCTGTGTTAAAGCCGTGGTGCGTGATCTGCAGCATATCCGCTTCAAACGCCTCTTTTTCGTAGGAAGTCCAAGTGATTTTCGAGGCTCTCTCACCTGCGTCACCCATGTAGAGCGTGCTCGCACCGGCGCAATCGGCAATGAAAATCAGGCTGGTATCGTTGTAATAGGCAATGGTTCTTTCGGGCGCGTACAGCATTTCGGGGGAGTAGAGCACGCGCACGGTCAGGTTATCAAAGTGGTAAGCAAGGCCTGCGTGCGCCACCACGTGCTGTGCCTTGGGGAAGTTTTCGGCCATTTTGGTTTCGAAATTAGAAAGGTCAAACGTGGAGGCGGTCAGAGGCCCGGGGCTTGTGGGAAAGTTGTAGAGCACGTAGGAAAGCTCGATCTGATCGGCAAAGTTGTTCCCAACGCCGGTAAATGCGGCGCGGTGATCCTTGTGTCCGTGCGAAAGAATCCAGGCGGTAATGCGGTATTTGCCCTCGGCATTCTTGGCAATTTCCAGCTTTTGCAGCGTGTTCATGATGTTTTCGCGGCAGGCCTTGGTGTTAAAGCCTCCGTCAATGATCACGGCCGAGCCGTCCGAGAGCTTGTAGATATAGCACATGCCGTTCATGGGATTGTCGGTCTCCTCCGTGCGGGCAATGCCCAACTGCGCCAGCGTGACCTCACCCATATCCGTTTTCTTGTTGGGCATGAGCAGGGAAAGGGCGGATGCGTTGTAGGGCTCCCAGATCGCATAGGCGCCGTCATTCCCCTTTTGCAGCGTGACGATGACGTCATTGCTGTAAAGCACCATGGTTTGGAGATTGGTATTTGCAAGCAGAGTTACCTCGGCCTCTCTGTATCCTGCCGACAAGAATGCCTCGGTAAGCGTTGCCCATTCGGTTTCGTACAACAGCACCTGACGCGTGCTTGTACCGATTTCCATGACGGTCGCGTCGGCATCCAAAGCCGCTACCACCTGCTCGGGCGGCAGCAGATTTTCGGGCGGTGTGATCTCGGCAGCTTGCGTATCGCTTTCCGAGGGCACACCCTGCTCGGGTGCTTGCTGATTGCAAGAGACGAGAGCGCAGGTAACCATGAGAGCGCACAAAAAGAGAATCAGAATCTTTTTCATAATCGGTCCTCCGTTGTTGACGTTATTTTCATTATAGCATACATCATAGCGATCTGCAAGAAGAATCTTGACAATTGTGGCAGAAAGGATTATAATGTAAAATGAAGTACAGTTTTCTTATGAATGAATGGAGGAAAACATGAAAAAAATCATCATTTGGGCGTTGGCTGCAATCATGCTGCTGTCTGTGCTGGCGGCTTGCGTGGAGGGCGACGTCACACAACAAGAAGAGCAATCCTCTTCCGAAGCACTCAGCGAGGAGATCGTAACCAGCAACGACCGTGACGATCTTGGCGAGGTCGATCTGGGCGGCCGCGATATCGTCATCATTTCGCGTGTCGAGGGCGTAAACCAAAGCGAGGTTTACGTGGAGGAAATGGACTCCGACCCCATCAACGATGCCGTTTATAACAGAAATCTTGCACTGGAGGAGCGTTTGAAGTGCAATATCGAGGTCGTGCAGCTGCTGCCTGAGCCGGGTAGTATTGCAGGCGAAGCGGTTGACGCGGTTTCTAACATGGTCATCGCAGGCGGTACCGACTACAATATCGTTGCCAATGCGTCCTATACTTCTATGACGCTTGCGATGGAGGGCCGCATGACCGACCTGCGCACCACGTCTTATATCGATTTTGACAAGAACTATTGGTCCCAGGGCTTTAACGATGCGCTTTCCTTCAAGGATTCGCAGTTCTTTGTCACAGGTCCCATGTCGCTCTCTTACTACCGCTACATGTTCGTGACCATGTTCAATAAGTTCCTCTTGGAGAACGAGGGCATGGGCGACGAGCTCTACGAGGTTGTGGAAAACGGTGAATGGACCATTGACTACATGACAAGCATTGCCGAGCGCTTCTATCAGGATCTCAACGGCAGCGGTAGCAGAGACGCCGCTGACCTTTACGGCTTCTGTGCACGTATCGGCCCGACCAGCTCCATGATGGACGGTTTCTGGGAAGGCTCTGATATCTGTATTCTCAAAAAGGATGCGGACAATATGTACACCTATGAGATCGATCAGGCGCGCGTCTCCGACTCTCTGGACGCTGTGCTTCGCCTGCTCAACAATACAGGCTCGTTTACCGCTACCACCAACGCGGGCGATGGTGACGTGCTGACCAAGTTTGCGCAGGATGAGGCCGCCTTGATCACCTACCGTCTGATCGCGGTCGAGGATCCCACCATCCGTAATATGACCAAGGATTACGGTATTCTGCCTATCCCCAAGCTGAACGAATCCCAGGAGTACAAGACCCACGTTCAGGTCGAGGTCATTCTGTACGGCGTGCCCTCCACCTGCTACGATCAGATCGATGAGCTGGGTATTTTCCTGGAAGCCTACGGCTCCGAGAGCTATAACCGCGTCAAGCCCGCTTACTACGAGGTGGCTCTGACCAGCAAGTACTGCAAGGACCAGCAGTCTGTTGACATGCTGGACCGCGTGGTAAACAGTGTTGCGATCGACCCCGTCAACCTGTTCAGCGTATCCTTTGCCTTTGGCAGTGCCAACGTCCGTTCCATTCATGAATCCGGTACCAATACTGTGGGCTCTTTGCTCCGCAGAAATGAAAAAACGGTCAAGAAGAACGTGGAAAAGATCAATAAATCTTTTGAAGAAGTATTGGATCAGCAAGGCTGATGAAATGATACCCCTGCCCCCGATCGGGGCAGGGGTATTGACAAAATCTGTCATATATGATATACTGGGGACAAGGAGAGATCCCTTGATATCCTGGTATAAGCCTGCGATAAGGGCAGGCGTTTCTACAGACCACCGATAATGGTTGACTACCGTGTGTAACGATAGTCAGCCGTTTTTTGTTATTTTGGAATAATTTTGGGGATTTTTCATATCATGAATGATAGACTACCGAACAAAAGAGGAGGCAATACATGAAGCTGATCATAGATAAAAGAGAGGTGGAAGCGCGCCCCGGGCAGTCGCTTCTGGATATTATCAAGGAAATGGGACTTTGCACGGGCAAGCTGTCAAGCGAGCCGCTGGTTGCAAAGATTGCGGGAGACGTGTTCTCGCTCAATTATATTCCGCTGCGGCACAAGGATGTGCTGCCTGACCGTGAGTCCAAAAGAAAGGCAATGGCCGCCTCCGGCGGAAAAATTCGCCTTTTACGCTATTCTGACGCGCAGGGAAGAGGGGCGTATACGCGCACCGCGCAATTCGTACTGTTTCTGGCCTTACACGAGCTGTGGCCGAGCGCACGTGCCACCATGCGCTGCACGCTGGGATCGGCCTTATATATCAAGGTCAGCGAGGTGGAGGACTTTTCGGCAGACCGTTTGCGTGAGCGCGTTGCGGATATCGTCGCACGTGATATTGAGCTGACCTTCCGCCGCATTCCCACAGCCGAGGCCATCAGGCTTTATACCGAGCGCGGTCAGGGTGATAAGGCGAAATTGCTCTCCTACCGCACCTATCCCACGCTGGACGTGTACGAATACGGTGACTTTGCCGACTACTATTACGGCGAAATGGCGCCGAGCACGGGATATTTGCGCACCTGGGAGATCTTTCCTACCGCGGATGGCTTCGTGTTCGTATTTCCCGACGTGGAGAATCCCGACAGAGTGGCGCCTTACCGCGAGATGGAGAACTACTATAACGTTTACAGTGAGGGCATTGCGTGGGGCAATCTGATGGGATGCCGCACAGTGGCGGATCTTAACGAGATGGTGGAATCCGGCAGCGTGCGCGAGCTGATCCGCGTCAACGAGGCCTTGCATGAAAAGCGGTTTTCGCAGGTGGCGGATATGATCTGCGAGCGCGGCGCGCGTGCAGTCATGCTGGCAGGACCCAGCTCGTCCGGCAAGACCACCTCGGCAAACCGCCTTGCCACGCAGCTGCGCGTGCACGGCAAAAAGCCGATTCTCATGAGCCTTGACGATTACTATATCGACCGCGACAAGATCGCGCCCGGCCCTGACGGTCAGGTCGACCTGGAGCATATCAACACCATTGATACCGAGCTGTTCGGCAAGCATTTGCGTGCGCTCTTGAACGGAGATAAGGTCGAGCTGCCCTCTTTCAATTTCAAAGCAGGTAAAAGGGAATGGCAGGGGCACGCGCTGCAGCTGGATGCGGATTCGGTGATCATCGTGGAAGGCCTGCATGCGCTCAATCCCGTCATGCTGCCAAGCGATCTGCCGGGGGATGCTGTGTTCAAAATGTTCGTCTGCCCCTTGCTGCCGCTCAATCTGGATCTGCACAACCGCATTCCGTCAAGCTACCTGCGCCTGCTTCGTCGCATCGTGCGCGATTTTGAAACGCGTGGCGCGTCGGTCGGACGCACGCTGTCCATGTGGGATTCGGTCAGACGCGGCGAGGCGCGCTGGATCTTCCCGTTCCAGGAGCAAGCCGACGTCATTTTCAACAGCGCCACGCTTTACGAGCTGGCCGTGCTCAAAAAGCATATTTTCCCGCTGCTCGTTCAGATCGAGCCGGACGACGAGTACTATGAAGAGGTACGCGCCATCGTCAAGGTGCTCAATTTCGTTCACGAGGCAGACGTGGACGACGAAATTCCGCCCACGAGCCTTGTGCGCGAGTTTATCGGCGGAAACAGCTTTTACAGAAAATAAAACAAAAAGCTGCGTCAATCGCTTTTGGGGTGAGAGACGCAGCTTTTTGTTTGTGCATTTTTGATAAAATTATGAAGAAAGCTTGAAAATATATATGTGAAAGTATTGACAGTTTGCGCGAATTGAATTATAATAAAGATAGCATAAAAATGCTGAAATATGGGAAAATCCCAAAAAACAGGAGAGGAAAAATGAAAAAAGTTTTAAGCTTGACTTTGTGCCTCCTTATGGTCTTCTCTGTATTGAGCCTTGTTGCTTGTAACAAGACCGATACCTATGAGATCGCAGTTGTAACCGACGTTGGACAGCTCATGGATAAGGGCTTCAACCAGGGCACCTGGGAGGGTGCAGAGGCTTACGCACTCGCAAACGGCAAGACCTACAAGTACTATCAGCCCGCAAACGGCTCCGATGCAACCGATAACGACCGTATCGCTGCTATGAGACAGGCAATCACCAACGGTGCAAAGATCATCATCGCTCCCGGTTTCCTCCAGGCAACCGCTATGACCACCGTTGCAATCGAGCATCCCGAAGTTAAGTTCGTATTTATCGACGGTTGGACTCTGACCGACGAAGCAGGAAATCCTCTCCCCAACGTAACCGCTGTTGTTTACAAGGAGCAGGAATCCGGCTACCTGGCAGGCTATGCAGCCGTTATGGGCGGCTACAGAAAGCTGGGCTACACCGGTGGTGGCGGCGGATCTAACCCCGCATGCAACCGTTTCGGTTACGGCTTTGTTCAGGGTGCTGACGCAGCAGCTAAGGACCTCGGTCTGGAAGCAGGCGCAGTTACCGTAAAGTACAGCTATCAGCACGGCGCAAGCTTCAGCGCATCCCCCGAGCTGCAGGCTCAGATCAACGGCTGGTACAGCAGCGGTACTGAAGTAGTATTCGCATGCGGCGGCTCCATGTTCGAGTCCGTTAAGGCAGCAGCAGAGGCTAACCCCGGCTCCAAGATCATCGGCGTTGACGTTGACCAGTCCTTTGCTTCCGACCTGGTTATCACCAGTGCAGTCAAGGGCCTGAAGGAATCCGTTGCTAAGGTACTGGATCAGTACTACAACGGCAAGTGGGAATCCGATCTGTCCGGCAAGACTCAGAACCTGGGTGCTGCTGACGATGCAACCGGTCTGCCCATCGCAACCTCCAGAATCGACGGCTTTACCGCCGAGCAGTACAACGAGCTGTTTGCAAAGATCAAGAGCGGCGCAGTCACTCCCAAGTCTGAAGTTCCCGCTGACGCAAACAACGCTGAGTGGCTCAAGGGCTTTGAGTTTGTAATCGTTGAGTTTGAATAATTTTCGGTTCAAACGCAGAAAATCTTAACTGAATAAATTTGGCTGCGGGGCTTTCCCTCGGGAAAGCCCCGATGGCCCGGTTTGAAAAAGGGAAGGGCGGAGGATGTTCTTCCTTTTTGTTATCTGCACGTTTGGCTATCTGCACGTGCGTGCAGGCAAGAAAAAGGCAGAATATCGGAATATACAGAAAAAGGAGCACTTGATATGAGTGAGCAAAAAAGAAAGGATGCGACTGCCCCTGCGTCGGATTATCCTTACGTGATTGAGATGTGTCACATCACCAAGGAATTTCCGGGGATTATCGCAAACGACGATATCACGCTGCAGCTGCGCCGCGGAGAGATTCACGCGCTGCTTGGCGAGAACGGTGCGGGAAAATCCACGCTGATGAGCGTGCTGTTCGGTCTGTATCAGCCCGAGAAGGGCGAGATCAAAAAGGACGGCAAGGCAGTCACCATCAAGGATCCCAACGACGCAAACGCGCTGGGAATCGGCATGGTGCATCAGCATTTCAAGCTGGTTGACGTGTTTACCGTGCTTGATAACATCATTCTCGGCGTTGAGCCCAATACGGCCGGCTTTCTGAAAAAGAAGCAGGCAAGGGAAAAGGTGTTAAGGCTTTCCGAAACCTACGGCTTGGGCGTTGATCCGGACGCGCTGGTGGAAAATATCACGGTGGGCATGCAGCAGAGAACCGAAATTCTCAAAATGCTGTATCGCGATAACGAGATTCTGATCTTTGACGAGCCGACCGCGGTGCTGACACCGCAGGAGATCGACGAGCTGATGGGCGTTATGCGCGGGCTTGCAGCAGAGGGCAAATCCATTCTGTTTATCACGCATAAGCTCAACGAGATCATGGCAGTCGCGGACAGATGCACCGTGCTGCGCAAGGGTAAGTATATCGGTACGGTCAACGTGGCGGACACTACCAAGGAAGAGCTTTCTAACATGATGGTGGGACGTGACGTCAAGTTCGTGGTGGATAAGGAGCCCGCACAGCCGGGCGAGACCGTGCTTGAGATCAACGGCATGAGCGTCAAGGGTAGCTCAGGCAAAAAGGATGCGGTTCGCAACGTGTCCTTGAACGTGCGCGAGGGCGAGATCGTTTGCATTGCGGGCATCGACGGCAACGGACAGACCGAGTTCGTGCATGCGCTGACCGGTCTTTGCAAAACCTCGGGCGGCAGCATCAGACTGCTTGGCGAGGATATTACCAAAAAGAGCATCCGATACAGAAATACGCACGGCATGAGCCATATTCCGGAGGACAGACATAAGCACGGCCTTGTTCTGGATTATTCTCTGGAGCAGAATATGGTGCTGCAAAGATATTTTGAGCCGCAGTTCCAAAAGGGCGGATTTATCCGCTTTGACGAGGTGCGCACGTACACGGACGACCTGATCGAGCGCTTTGACGTGCGTTCGGGACAGGGCGCGGTGACTTCCTCGCGTTCCATGTCGGGCGGTAACCAGCAAAAGGCGATCGTGGCGCGCGAGATGGATCGCGAGCACAAGCTGCTGGTCGCCGTTCAGCCTACGCGCGGCTTGGACGTAGGCGCAATTGAGTATATTCATAAGCAGATCGTAGCGTCCAGAGATCGCGGCACGGCGGTGCTGCTGGTGTCCTTGGAGCTGGAGGAGGTCATGAGCTTGTCCGACCGCATCTTGGTCATGTACGAGGGTGAGATCGTGGGCAAGCTGGATCCCAAATCCACCACGGTACAGGAGCTCGGTCTTTATATGGCAGGTGCCAAGCGTCAGGCAGGAAAGGAGGCAACCAAGTGAAAGGAAAAATCAAAGCGTTTTTGGCAAAGGATGGCACGAAATCGGTTCTTTCGTCCTTGCTTTGCATTGCAGCGGGCATCTTCGTCGGCTGGCTCGTGTTGCTTGCGCTTGCGCTGTTTTCGGATAAGATCCCCGTATCTCACGCGTTCAAGGGCCTTGCCATCATCTTAGCAGGACCTTTTGCCAGCGGCGGCTCCCAGAATATCGCGTTTGTGTTGGGAGATATGCTGTTTGAGGCAGCACCGCTGCTTCTGACCGGTCTTTCGGTTGCCATCGCGTTCAAAACCGGCCTTTTCAACATCGGCGCACCCGGTCAGTACCTCATGGGAGCTATGAGCTCGGTCATCGTCGCGTTGGCCATCCCAACCACCCCCGCAACCGCCTTCTGGGTCTGGCTGCTTGCCTTGCTCGTGGGCATGGTCAGCGGCATGCTGTGGGGCATGATTCCCGGATTTTTCAAGGCATTCCTTGGCGTCAACGAGGTCATTGTGTGCATCATGACCAACTGGATCGCAGCCAATGTGGTCAGCTGGGTGTTCTACAACCAAAAGCAGTTTATCAATACTGCGGGCGGTAAGTCGGCGTACACGCTGCCCACTACGGCCAACGGCGTGTCTACCCCCAAGCTGGGACTTGACAAGCTGTTCCCGGGCTCGAATATCGATATCGGCATCTTTATCGCCATTGCGATCGCGATCCTGATATTTATTCTGCTCAATAAAACCACGCTGGGCTACGAGCTCAAGGCCTGCGGCCATAACAAAAACGCAGCCAAGTATGCCGGCATGAACGAAAAGCGCAACATCGTGCTTTCCATGGCCATCGCAGGCGGCCTTGCCTCGCTGGGTGCTTCGCTCTACTACCTCAACGGCGGCGCAGAGCTTGCATGGAATACCTACGGTAAGCTGCCGGATACCGGCTTTAACGGCATCCCCGTTGCGCTGCTGGCAAGCAACAATCCGCTGGGTGTCATCTTCGGCTCGGGATTCTTGCGCTATATTGATAAGGGCGGATATAACCTTGCAGGCTTTACGGCTTACAACGAATACGTGTCCGACCTGATCATCGCGGTCATCATTTACTTTGCCGGATTTTCCAAGCTGATCAAGGATCTGCTGTCCAGACGCAAGGCCGCAAAGGCTGCCAAGGCGGAAAAAGCAGATGATGCAGCACAAGCAGGGAAGGAGGAAGAAAACAAATGACCTTTCTCATTCAACAAACGCTGGTTTATACCATCCCGCTCATGATCGTCGCGCTTGCGGGCGTGTTTGCGGAGCGTAGCGGTATCATCAACATCGCACTTGACGGTATTATGATCTTCGGCTCGTTCGTGGGTGCTCTGGCCGTGTATATCATGCAAACGGGCGGCATGTTTGGCGACAATACGCAGATCGTATTTCTGATCGCCATGCTGGCGGCTGCACTTGCGGGTGCACTGTTCTCTCTGCTGCTTTCGTTCTCGGCCATCAATCTCAAGGCAGACCAGACCATTGGCGGTACAGCGCTGAATATGCTCGCTCCCGCGGTCACGCTGCTGATTGTTAAGATCGTGTCCATGCAGGACAGACTCTCCATGCCCAAGGCACTCGGATTTATCATTTCCAACCCCGATATGAACGGCGTGTTCAAGCCCTTCTTTGATAAGATGTTTATCTCCACGTATATCGTCATTGCGCTGTTCGTGGTGCTGTCCATCCTGCTATACAAAACCAAGTACGGCTTGCGCCTGCGCGCGTGCGGTGAGCATCCCCAGGCAGCGGACAGCGTGGGCATCAACGTCGCACGTATGCGTTATCTCGGCACCACCATTTCGGGCGCGCTTGCAGGCCTTGGCGGCTATATATATATCGCAACCACTGCCAGCGGCACGGCCGAGGGTACGGTTGCCGGTATGGGCTTCTTGGCGCTGGCCATTATGATCTTCGGTAACTGGAAGCCTGTCGGTATCGCATTCGGCTCGCTTCTGTTTGGCCTGCTCAAGTGCATCGGCGCAACCTACGCATCGCTGGATATTAACGGCGACGGCATTTTCGCGCTCAAGGAGCTGGGACTTCCCATCTACTTCTATAACCTCGTACCTTACGTGGTCGTGCTGCTGGTTCTGGCATTCACATCCAAGAAATCGCGCGCACCCAAGGCAGAGGGCATTCCTTACGATAAAGGACAGAGATAATTCTCAAAAAAGAGAGCGGCAAGCAGAAATGCTTGCCGCTTTTGTATGTCAAAAATATCTACCGTTACGCTTGGATAATATTCGTGAGTGTCTTCTAATAATATCATTGAAAATCATCAAATAAGTGGAACTGTGATGTATGGAAGGGCTGACAATGCCGATCAATAGGTTTTGTGTGGCGGTACATAGCGTGGAGAAAAGAACAGCGGAGTGATGGGGCTGAGAATTTAGCGGAAAATAACGAAAAAGCAGAAGTCTTTGATGGCTTCTGCTTTCGGTTTTTATGATGAGCAGCCCTGCCCGTGTCATCCTGAGCGGAACGAAGTGGAGTCGAACGCGGAGCGCGACACGCAGTGTCGGGATTTACGGGCAATAAACACTCCCCTCGTAGATCCTCAAAACGCTGCAAGCGTTTTGACTTTCAAAAATCAGCAAT
>JAZNYL010000027.1:0-3208 GCA_045594445.1 Eubacteriales bacterium | reverse complement strand
ATGTAAGCCTCCCCGCTGGGGAGGTGGCGCAAAGCGCCGGTAGGGGTTCCCATACGGACGCTCTTTCACCAAGAGCAGAGCGTGAAAAAGCCACCATTTGCGTGGTGGCTCATTTCAAATAATTCGTTAATTTTTCAGCCCCATCGGGCTGCTTTTTGTTTAGATTACTTTTCAAACTTCACCGATTTGGCCCAGTCAACGATGCTTTGCTCATACTGCTGTGCATCCTTGTTTAACACCGCAAACTGAACCAGCCAAAACGCATCGTCCGTCTTATATGCATAACAATAATAATTACACATCTGTTTTGTTCCTGGATCGATCGCCTGATACGTAAAACCAACCAATCCCTCCGATTCCTTCACGATTGCCGAGGCGAATTTCTCCGGGTTTTGATCAATCATCGCATCTATATACTGCCTTGCCGAATAATTCTCCCAACCGCTTGTTCCAAACGCCTCTTTTTGCAGGCCAACGACCACATCGCGAGATTCGTAAGCCACCGTCAATCCACTCGCCTGCGTTTTGTGAAATTCATTGGTCAGCGTGATGGTCACACCCTTTGCGGAAAACTCCTTGTCCCGGACAAGAAACGGACCCGCAAATAATGCCGCACTCATCACAATGCCGAAGATAAGCCCTGCAAGCAAGGCGACCGCCAAAACCACAGCCCCCTTGGCCGTGCTTTTTTTGCGGTTGGCAAGCACCTCTGCGCTGTTGTTTCCTTCAAAGCGGAAGGCATTGCCCGCTGCGGGATTGAATTTGCACTGTCCCGCCAACGCAATATCCTCTTCTCCCGCAGGCAGCTGATAATATTCGTTGCAATAGCTTTTACTTAACTGATCGGCAATGACGTAAACCTTTGCCGCATCCTCGGAGATCTCAAAGGTCTTCTCTTCTCCGTTTTTCAGCTCGCCCAGCTTGCGACAGGCAACGTCGTTGATCTCAATCTGGGCAGACGCAGCATCCTCTATGAAAACCTTCAGCTTGCCCGCACAGCCCACAAAGGTCTTGTTTCTCTTAATGGTTAAACGGCGCATCGTAAACCTCCTCAAAAATTTTTCACTTATATGATCTCATCCTTCGTCCCGTTGGCGAAGTAAAGGTCATACGCCGCTCTGCGCATCAGATCCTCCCAAGGATAGACGTCGGTATCATGCCCTGTAAAGCAAACCACGAACGGCTGATCCGCGTACACGATGCCGATATCATTGCTGAGCCCATCGTCCTCGCCCGTTTTGTGCGCGATTTTGATATTCTCGCCCAGCTTGCCGCCAAGCTTGTGCATGATCTGCTGCTCCGAGAGCACCTCGATTGCATATTCACTGACCTCGCGGCTGATATACTCGCCACGATACAGCCGCTCCAGCAAAAGTCCAAGTTCCTTGGGGCTGATTGAGTTTTGCTTGCCCTGTGCCGCCGCGCTGCGGTCAAACAGCTTTCTGCGGATGCGCGTCTTTTCCAGCCCCATTTCGGCAAAGCCCCGCTCGATGGCCTCAAAGCCGCAAAGGCGGATCAGACGGTTGGTGGCGGTGTTGTCAGAAAGGCAGATCATCAGCCTGCACACGGTTCGGATATCGGTCTCAATACTGCCCGTGAACATATTCAAAGCGCCGCAGCTGGGCACCTTGTCGCTCTCCTCGGTCACGATACGGTCGTCCAGCGACAGATTTCCTTTCTCGCATTCGGCCAAAATATGCAAAAACAGCGGGAATTTGATCACGCTTGCAGCACCGTATATCTCCTCTTCCCCGATGCCATACTCAAATCCGGTCACAAGATTCTTGTAGTAAAACCCAAGATGCCCGGGAATTGTGCTCATTTCCTTGCGGATACCTTCCAAAACGGATAATTCGGTCATAAAAGCCTCTCTTATGCAAAGAAATCGCGCTTATTGAATGCCGCGGTCATGAATCTCCAAGCAGCCTTGCCGTTGGTCAGCCACTCAATGTGCGCGTTGTTCTTGGTGTTCTTCAGCATCTGCGCTACCAAGAAATCCGCTACCACATCGGGATAGTCGCCAAGAATATTGTAAACCTTCTTGGTCTTCTCGGGCAGGTCGATTTTCTCCTTGCCGCCAAGTGCTCCCGTGGTGAAATCGGTGATCATGATACCGGGGCTGAGTCTGCCCACGATCACGCCCGTCTTTCTCTCCTCGCTCTCCTTGGCAAGCGCCTGGGTAAAGTGCGTCACGGCGCGCTTGCTTGTGCCGTACATGTTAAGGCCCAGCATCATGGCGTCGTTACTGCCGTAGCCCTCCAGATTGTAGATCGCGCCGTGTCCCTGTCCGATCATCTGCTCCATGGCAGCCTTGGAGCCGTATACTGCGCCCTTCAGGTCAACGTCCAGCACCAATCTGATCTCGGTTTCGGAAAGCTCCCAGAGCGCCTTCATGGGCTGATTGATGCCCGCGTTATTGATCCAGATGTCAATACCTCCGCAGTTTTCCACCGCAAAAGCCGCCAAAACCTGCATGCTCTCCAAGCTCGATACGTCGCCTGCACAGGCAAACACCTTGCCCGCACCGCTGACCTGTTCCAGATTCGCCTTTGCAGTCTCAAGCTGCGCCTCGTTGATGTCGTTGAGCACCACGTTGAAATCCGCCTTGCGGAAGCGGGTTGCCAGCTCATAGCCCAAGCCTCTGCCCGAGCCTGTAATTACGATTGTTTTCATAGATAGTTCCTCCTCAAATGTCAAATATTACCGCATTTATTTTAGCACGAAATGGGGCGGAAGTCAAGTCTGCGAAGCCCTTGAACAGAAAAATCAAATACCGATGCTGTCTGCTCGTAGGGCTAAATCGGTTTGGTTGTCACAACCACCGGGTTATCGTTCGTGCTGCCACCGTCGCATAGTCGTCACGTGTCGCTCGATGTACTCGCTCCTTCGGCTCCTTGCTTTAGCTCGACCGTTCCGTTGCAAACGATATTCAATCGTTTGCAACGGAACTAACCCAACGAGCTACGCTCGTCGGTCTCATAAACCGGAGCCCATGAGGCACAAGCCTCGGCTCTGCACCCAAAAAGAGAAGGAACGCTGTTGCGTTCCTTTGTAAATCGCGCGAACCTGTGCCCTCTCGCGTCGCATAGTCGCCGCGCGTCGCTCGATGCACTCGCTCCTTCGGCTCCTTGCTTTAGCTCGACCGTTCCGTTGCAAACGATATTCAATCGTTTGCAACGGAACTAACCCAACGAGCTACGCTCGTCGG
>JAZNYL010000026.1:0-4876 GCA_045594445.1 Eubacteriales bacterium | reverse complement strand
CCCTCGTAGATCCTCAAAACGCTGCAAGCGTTTTGACTTTCAAAAATCAGCAATTTGTTGCAGATTTTTGAAAGTTCGACTACGAAAACATCCACACGGGATGTTTTCTCCGCTCAGGATGACACGAGGGGTATTGCGCTTTTCCCGCTTGTTCCGCAGCTCCATCCGTTGTCTTTTTGGTTTTGAAGACGCAGGCATCGCCAAAACTGATTATTCCTCCCCTACAGAAGAATGGATTGCGAGGCCGGACAAAAGAGCAGAGCGGAGCTTGCTCCGCTCTGCAAAATTTTGGTCTAATTCCCAATCGCCGCTTCCACCGCCCGGACCAATTCGTCATACGTCAGGGGCGTTGTGATCTTTGCTGCCACGATACCCTCGGCATCCACGATCACGGTCATGGGATACGTGCCCTTGCCGCCAAGCTCGGTGTAGTAGGCCTCGCCCGTGTCCAGTGCAAATATGACGTCGGAGTCTGCGTAATGCTGTGCGATATAGGCAGGAGCCGTGTCGCCCAGGTAATCGGTATGCACCGCAAGCACGGTGACTTGCCCTGCGTATTCGCTTGCCACCGCGTCAAAATGCGGCAGCTCCTCAATGCAAGACCCACACCAAGTGCCCCAGAAATTGATCACGGTCACCTTGCCGCGATTTTGTGTAAGTGAGAAGGTCGTGTCAAGCATGCCGGATTCGTCCATGAGCTGCAGCTCGGTGCTGTAGCAAAGCGAGCCCGGCTCGTTGCCTGCGACGGCGGACGGCTGATCAATGAAATTAAAATAGACCAGCGAGCCAAGCAGCACGGCAACCATGAGCACGCACGCGGTGATTTTGAGTGCGCGGCGTCGCTTGGCGTATTTCTTTTGCACCTGCTCGGATGCGGGTTTTCCGTCAATTTCATTGGGCGGCAGCACAAATTTCGATCCCTTCCATTGAATGGCGCCCGTCGGACAGGTGGAAATGCATTCGCCGCAGCTGATGCACTCGGCGTCACCCGCGTGGCGGATATCCATTTTGCATTTCGCCTGACAGAGGCCGCAATTTGTGCATTTGGGCGTGTCCAGCTTGATGCCGATCAGTGAGATCTTGTTGAACAGACCGTAAATGGCGCCCAACGGACATAGAAAACGGCAGAAAAAGCGGTATGCGAAAATGCAGGCCGTCACGATTGCTGCCAAAAGCAGAAATTTCCAGGTAAACAGGGGCCCGAGCAGAGGTAAAAGCTCATGATTTGCGGAATTGAAAAGCAATCCCATCGCGCCCTCCAGCGTGCCTGCAGGGCAAATATACTTGCAAAATGCGGGCAGAGGGAAGTCGCGAAGTGCATAAATCAAGGGCAAAGCGATTGTGAAAAGTGCTAAAACTACGTATTTTAAGTAAGAAAGTACGCGCGTGGCGGAACTTTTTTTGATTTTTGGCGTCTTTATTTTATGGAGCAAGTCTTGAAGGAGGCCGAACGGACACAAAAATCCGCAGATCCAACGGCCAAGCAGCACTCCGTATAAGAGAATGATGCCTAACACGTAGTAGGGCACGCGCGCGTTTGACGAAGCCAGCGCGTTTTGCAAAGCACCCAAGGGGCAAGCGCCGCCCGCGCCGGGGCAGGAATAGCAGTTGAGTCCGGGCGTGCACAGGCCCTTCAGAGGGCCTTGGTAGATCTGACCGGTCGCAAATCCCTTGAGGTTTGCGTTGGCCAGAAGCGCAGCGTAAAGCTGGATCAGCCTGCGCTTGGAGGGCTTGAGCGCGCGGAGCTTTTGCCCGATTTGCAAGAACGAATTTTTCATGCTCATACCCTCACCCCAATCCAATGCACTCGGTGCAGATTTTGATCGCCTTTTGCAAAACGTCCTGCATACCGTCGTTGAAAATGCCGAAAACGATCAGGATAACAGCGGTGATCAGAAGTGCTGCACGTGCGACAATCATTGCGTATTTCGGCAATTCCTTTTTTTGCTTTCCCATCGGCCGCTTGGGCGCGGACGGTGCGGGCAGGAGCATGATGGACTTTGCATATACGGTGGCGCGCTCGCAGCTGATATCGGTCAGAATGCGAACGGTAAGGCAATAGATCAGTGCAAGCGCAGCAGCGCAGAGCACAGGAATAACGGCGGCGAGAACCTGCTCGTTCAGCTGCTCGCCCACCGATGTGAAGCGATCCGGATTGTGCAGATAACATAAGGAATAAATCGCGCAAAGCAGGCAAATTACAACGGCCGAGATGCGCAGGGATCCGACGTATTTTTCTTGCTTGAACAGCGGCAAAAGCAGCTCGTCCGGGTATTGCTTGCGCGCAAGCCTTGCTTTGACCTTGGCAAGCCCGAGCTCGGGAAAAACAAGTCCTCTTTGTTTGACGCTCGGCGTGGGAAAGAGCACGTGCCACAGTCCTGCTGCAATGGCGGACGCCAAAAACAAGTAGACGAATATTGCGGTGACGTTCCAAGCCTCCTTAACGCTTTGCGGCGTAAACGGATGTTCGCCTTCAAGGCTGATACACACGCAAGCGATCATCAAGGCAAGGGCACAGACCACGCTCGTCACGCTCAACACCACGCCAAGGATTCTGCGCGTGACCTTAATGGTTTTATTTGACATGAGAAACTCCTCGATTCAACTATCTTCACCTACCATTATAGCAAAAAAAGTGCAGGGCGTCAAGAAGAAAGAAATTTCCGTCGCAGAATTCACAAATCCGCACGGGCGCGTTTGTCCACCCTGCCAAAAATGTCTTGCGAACAGGCCGCTTTATTGACTTGAAGCGTCGGGTATGATATAATAAAAAGAACTATAATCAAAATGTAGAATTTTTCCGAAAGGAATGGAACGATATGATGATTTGCAGAAAATGCGGTACCAGCAATCAGGACTCTCAAAAGTTCTGCTCTTTTTGCCACGAGCTGTTGATCGCCGATCCCGCCGAGCTTGCCAAAATGGAGCAGGCGCAGCAAAAAAAGCAGAAAAAAGCCGAGAAAAAATTAAAAAATCGGCTTCTTGCGTGGAAGTATGCGCCGTTTTGGCTGATCCCCATTGCCCTGCTTGATTTTGTTGATCTGCTTTTGTGCATTGATCTTTTGTTTTTGGGAGTCGGTCAGTACGTAGGCAATCTTTTGGGCGACCTTGTGTCTGCAAAGCTGGGATATACCCTTGAGCTGTTCGGAAACCTGGTCTATACCGACCAATTTGTGGTGTTTGTCGTGCGCGGCCTGGAAATGCTGGGCGCGGCTGCGCTACTGTTACTCGCGTGCGCGATGAGCGTGGTGATGATCGTTTCTATGGTCAAATGGTATAAGTATAAGCGCGGTTCAAAGACGGAGAGCGACGTGGCTGCTGCCGGTGACCAAGGCGCGCAAGCAGATGAGCAAGCGTCGGTGGCGGCGTTTGATTCGGATGCGTTTGCGGTATCCTATCAGGGCCTTGAGCAGGTTGCCAAGCAGTGCGCGGAGCGCGGCGTACCCGAAACGGTTGCCGTGGCGACCTGTGCCGAGCTGTTTGATACGCTGCGCCCCTGCCTTTGGGAATACGACGAGGACAGCGTGCGCCGCGTTCTGAGCGCCATGTCCTGCTCGCGTCTGCTGCTTTGCAGCGCTGGTGCGGTGGACCGTGCGGGCGTTTTCGACAGTTTGTCGCGTGCTCTGGGCGCAGAGGCGGAGATATACGATTACAAGCACGGGGAGAGCTGTGTGGACGGCCTTGCGCAGCTGCTTTTGCAGCGTGACGCCGAGACCGATACGTATACGCACACGGCCTTTGCAAAGGCGTTGTACGCGGCGCGTTTTGCTCCCAAGGCTTTGTGTCTGGCAGGAATCAAGGATATGGACGGTGCACAAACGGAGCGCGCTCTCGCTCCTTTGCATCCGTATTTCAAGTTGCCCGAAGCAGCTATGGAGGTATATTTTGGCCGCCCTGCGGAGCAAGTGCTGCCCGAAGGCGTTGAGGGTGGCGTGATCAAGCTCTCGCCTAACGTGTGGGTGCTGAGCATTTTGCCGGAGGAGTCGCTCGTGCCCGAGGTGGGCACAGTCTTGGCGCAAGACTGTGCCGTGATCTATCTGCGCAATTCGCAGAACGTCGCGCCTCTTGACGATGCGGACGGATATGCGCGTGTGCTGCCCTCGGTATCCGCGTGGGAAAACGCCGTATCGGCTGCCGAGCAGGAATATTATCTTTCCGAGGAGCTCTGGCACGTGCTTGACCTGTTAGAGGAGCAGATGCAGCAGGCGTGCGGCAAGCGTTTTTCCAATCGCACGCTACGCGCGTTTGAGAAATATACCGCGGTGTACCTGGCACTTGGCGGCAAGCAGCAGGATGCGCTGGATAACGGCCTTGCAAGCGTGCTGATTCCCGCATACGCCGAGCAGCTGCGCGTGCTGCACGAGCGCGAGGAGGGCGAAACGCCGATCGCGCTGCTGGATCGCACGGTTGGCCGAGATCGCCTGCCCCTGACCGTGGAGGTGCTGACCTCTATGGGATTGGTTTGACCGTTGCTTGAAAGGAGAGCGAAGATATGATGCTTTTACAGTTTTTGTGGGAGCTGCTGTCCTCCAGAACCGCGATCGGACTTTACGCGCTGATCGTGCTGGGGTTGATCGTCGGCTTGGTGATCGCGGTCTTGCGTGCGGATTCCGCGCGCGTGCAAATCACCGCCCCGCAAAAGGATAAATCCCGCGCTGCGGGCGCGTCGCCGTCCGGCACCCCCGAGCGAGCAGAGGGGGAGAGTCGGTTTTTCATGCTGAGCAGAACCGACCGTTATATGAAAAAGTATACGGCACCCGAGTACAGACAGGATCTGACGCTGGAGAGCTTTTGTAAGAAATTCCAAGCCTACGCGGCAGGGAATTTGGGGCTCTATTACGATATTGCAGACATCCGCCGCTTCGTGTCCAATCTG
>JAZNYL010000025.1:0-11644 GCA_045594445.1 Eubacteriales bacterium | reverse complement strand
ACCCTCAAGAATGGTCAGCATCCAAGGCATAATCATTGCACCGATTACCGACAGTAAGATTATGAAATCCTTTTTCTGTATGCTGCGAATCAAAGCCCACAGCCCTAATAATCCAAATCCCATAACCAAAAAAGTAATGGGCTTATATACCACTGCATTAATATAATATTTCGTCCGGGAGGCCGGTCCCTACAAAAGATTGTTAGTGCCTGCCCGGGGCGTCGAGGACGTCGCCCCCTACGCTTGTTGATTTTTTACATGAGAAAAACCAACACGGAAACTGCTTTTGATACAGTTCCCGTGTCAATTTCTCCGCTAATTTTTCAGCCCGATCGGGCTGCGGTTTTATTTTGAAATTCATTCCATAATCACCCAGTTGCCGTAGCCTTTGGCGATGACGTAATCCAGCGCGTCGGTCTGCTGCTCGTCGAGCGCAAGCCTTGGCGAATATCGCGTCAGATCGTATTGCAGATTCTGCATCACGTACTCCACGCTCAACACCTGCTCCGCGGTCGTGCCGCTCTCCTGCTCACTCTGCAGCTCACTCTGCGCCTCGGTTTCCTCTTGCTGCGTATTCGGCGTATCGTACAGCGGCAAGCCGCGCAAATCCAGCACCAAAAAGTCACAAACGCTCATCAGCTGGGCCGCCAGATAGACGTCGTATTGCTCGGCCAGCAGTACCTCGGGCGTGATCATCACGCCGATCGCGCAATCAGTTGAGCAAAGGCCTTTGACGCGACGCAAATACTGCACCACCTCGGCAATATTGGTTTTGGTAGGATTCAGATTGGTCAAAAAGACCTCGTCCACACCGCTCTCCGCCGCCTCTGCGATCAAGGACGCCTCGTACGAAAGTACCAGCTCGCGCACTGCCTCGTCCTCCTCGGCAAAGCCGGAAATCGGTATATACGTGCATAGATACAGCCCGCTCTGATGCAGCTCCCATGCATTGGTAGCCAGATCCACGCGACCGTTCTGCTCCCATCCCGCGCGCTCGCACACGCGTGAGGTAAACGTCAACGCGCCGTCCGCATCCCGCAAGGGTGCACACAGCTGCGCAATATCCGCATACACGTAGCCGCTGTATCGGTCGCCCAAGCTATACGCATAGGCCTTAATCTGCGGCACGCTCACGGTAAAAATCTGCTCGGGCGGAACGGTGACGGTCGGCTGCTCAGGCGTGGCAGGATATTGCTCTGCCATATCCAGCAGCCAATTTCCGATTCCCACACTCGCGGCAAAGGTTGCGGCAAGCACGGTCACGACGCCCAGCGCCACAACCCACTTAACCCATGCACGATGCTTATTCTTCATGCGCACCCTTTTTACCGCCATGATCGTCCTCTTTCCGTTTGATACTCGTTAATCCAGATTGGTAAAGTCAAGGCTCAAGCCGTACTCGTTGAGCTCAACCGTCATATTTTCCTTAATGCCGTCCTCGTAAAGGCCGATCTGTGCCGACTGGTAATACTGCAGCAGCTGCTCTCCGTTCATCAGCACGTAAAGCTCCTCAATGGGCATACGCATAATGACGTAATATCCGCCACCGTACTCCACCACGCCGCTGGTGCCGTACTCACTCAGAGAAAATGCTGCCGCCTCGTAAGCCTCGCCCATTTCGTTATAGGTAAAGTAGTAGCCCGACTCGGTGATGGTCAGATCCTTGTTGACCGCAGAGCCGATATGCGAGCACATCAGGCTGTATCGCTCGTCGTCCTCCTCGCAAGCAGCCAGCTCGTCCGCAATGCGCTGCGCGGTCTGATAATATTCGTCCTTCTTGCTCTGATCCTCGATCGGGATATATACGTGAATGGTTCTTGCGTAATCCACGCCGGCCAGCACGTAATCCAGATAATCGGAGTAATTTTTTTCGCTGTACGTAAAAATGTCCGCCTCGATAGCTGCATAATACATAGCAGACTCCAGGTAGCTCGTGCGATAGATAAAACGCAGATAATGGTCGGTCAGATTGTTCTGTGACAGCCATTCCAGGTACGCGTCAAAATCACCGCCGAATCCGCCCTCGGCTTCACTCTGATTGACCAGCATCTCGATCTGCTCCTGCACGTAAGCGTCAATATCCTTATCCTCGGTATCCACAAACAAATTCTTGCATCCTGCAAGGATCGCGTAATTTGCCTTGAGATTTTCCAGTACCAGCTCCTCAAGCTCATCGCGGTGCTTTTCCGCACTTGCGGGATCATCCCAGATGCCCTGTCCGTACTTGTTTTCCAGCATCTGCTTGTAGGTTGAGGTCACAAATCGCAGCTCCTCGTAATAAATATTGTAGCCGTCGCACGTGCCGATCACGCGCATCTCCTGCTCGGTACTCTCCACGGGCTTGATCTTATCCGAGCAGCCCGCAAGGGCAAACGTCAGCAAAAGCAGCGCCATTGCGATCGCCAAGGCACGGACTGCCTTATAATTCAACGTCATATATTCCTCCATAAGCCGTCAGGCTATAAATTTTCACGTTAATTATACACCCTTATTGTGACATGGCTGTGAATATCTTGCACTTTTTTTGACTCCTCGGGCAAAAAAGGCTTTTCAAAATAAAAAATCCGTGCTATAATGAATGCAGAAACATCAAAGGAGAAGGATCATGGAAGATATTTATACCATTCCCCTTTCGCATCTGGAAAAAGAATTTTCGCTTGAGCGCATCTGGGTGCCCGAGGATTACGAAACCGTGCTTGTCCGCACGCCCGAGATCTCGCGTCCCGGTCTTGCGCTGGCAGGCTTTTACGGCATTTTTGAACGCGACCGCATTCAGATCATCGGCAATGCCGAGCACAAATATTTGGTAGAGCTTGACCCCGCAGAGCGCGAAAAAGCATTGGTCTCCTTTATCAAGGCTCTTCCCGTGGCAGTGCTGTTCTCCTCGGGTAACGAAGTATTCCCCGAGCTGATCAAGCAAGCGCAGATCTCGGGCGTGCCCGTGCTGCGTTCGCAGGAGCACACAAGCCCCCTGATGGCTGCGCTGATCGCCTCGCTCAACCAGCACTTGGCTCCCCGCATTACACGTCACGGCGTATTGGTTGAGGTTTACGGCGAAGGTATTTTGCTGCTGGGCGACAGCGGCGTTGGTAAGAGTGAGACCGCAATTGAGCTTGTCAAGAGAGGTCACCGACTGATTGCGGACGACGCGGTGGAGATCAAGCGCGTATCAGCCAAAACGCTGGTCGGCTCTGCGCCCGAGATCATTCGTCACTACGTTGAGCTGCGCGGCATCGGTATCGTGGATATCCGCCGCCTGTTTGGTATGGGTGCGGTCAAGGAAACCGAGAAGATTGACCTTGTTATCAACCTTGAGCCTTGGGTACAGGGCAAGATGTACGACCGCCTTGGCCTTGACGAGCAGAAGGTGGACATTCTGGGCATCAAGATCCCCTGCACCACCATTCCGGTCAAGCCCGGCCGAAACCTGGCCATCATCCTTGAGATCGCGGCCATGAACAACCGCCAGAAGCGCATGGGCTACAACACGGTTGAGGAATTCAACAAAAAGCTGATGGGACAGATGGGACTTGACTGATGCTTCGCATCAGTCAGTGAAATTCGGCTTCGCCGAGTGAAATTCCGACTGCGTCGGAGTGAAATTTGCCCTGCGGGCAAGTGAAATTCGTTGCTTCGCAACGAGTTGCGGTAGAAAAGTGCTTGGCGCACTTTTCTAATTCAAAGAAAAAATAAAATCCGCTCGATTTCTCGAGCGGATTTTTACATTCACGTGGCGCTTGCGACACATTTCATTGCGCTCTGCCGCAATTTCACTGCACCGCAGGTGCAATTTCACTCGCCGTAGGCGAATTTCACTGCGCGATTTGTCGCGCTTACGCCCAGCTCATGGTGCCCGGCTTGGGCTCGTAGATGCAAACGTCCGTAAGGAACGCAACAGCCTTTGCCAGGCCCTCGTCAATGCTCATCAGGCTGTCCTCGTGCTCAATAGACAGCACGCGGTCGTAGCCGCACAGACGCAGGTTGGAAACCATATCTCTCCAATAGGTCTCACCGTTGCCGTAGCCAACCGTGCGGAAGATCCAGGAGCGGTGGATCTCGTCACCGTAGTGCTTGGTGTCTAAAACACCGTTCTTGGCCTTGTTGATCTCGTCCACCTTGGTATCCTTTGCGTGGAAGTGGTAGATCGCGCCCTCCAGCTCACGGATGGCAGCCACGGGATCCATGCCCTGCCAGATCAGGTGAGAGGGGTCGAAGTTTGCACCGATCACGTCACCGACTGCAGCGCGAAGCTTGAGCAGCGTTTCGGGATTGTAAACGCAGAAGCCGGGGTGCATTTCAAATGCAATACGAGTCACGCCGTGTGCCAAGGCATACGCGCCTGCTTCCTTCCAATAAGGAATCAGTACCTCGTTCCACTGCCAATCCAGAATCTTGAGGAAATCATCCGGCCAAGGGCAGGTTACCCAGTTGGGATAAGTCGCACCGGGCGCGTCACCGGGGCAGCCCGAGAAGGTAATAACAGTATCAATGCCCATCTTCTCTGCCAAGAGCACTGCCTCGCGGAAATCCTTATCAAAGGATGCAGCGATCGCGGGATCGGGATGCACGGCGTTACCGTGGCAAGCCAGCGCACATACGCTGACGTCGTATTTCTTCAAGGTTGCGATAAACTCATCGTATTTTGCGGGGTCAGCCAGCAGCTCTGCAGGATTGCAATGCGCCTTACCGGGATAACCGCCCGCGCCAAGCTCCACCGTGTGAACGCCAAGGCCGGTGATAATGGCCAGCGCCTCGTCCAGAGATTTGTGACCGTACAAATTTGCAAGTACACTGATTTTCATAAAATTCTTCCTCGCTTGTATTTCAAAAATTAGTCAAAATAGTAAGGCTTGCCGGTCTTTGCAGACTCGTAAATGCCCTCTAAGATACGGGTGACCGTGTAAGCCTGCTCAGGGAGCACGCAGGGATCGGTGTCGTTGACCACGGCATTGATCCACTGTGCAGCCTCCATAGCGGAAGCATCACCGGTGCTGACACCCGAATAGAACGCAGCACCCTGCGGATTGAGCGTGGGACGCAGCACGTACTGGCTGTTATTACGAATGCCGTTGATGCGTACGCCGTCGTACAGGTCTGCACCTGCCTTGGTGCCGCAGATCAGCGTGGTCGCCTCGCGCACGTCCAGCATATTGATCGCCCAAGCGGATTCCAGGTTGATGGTCGCGCCGTTTTCCATAACGATAAAGCCGAATGCGCTATCCTCTACCGTGAACTTTTCGGGATCCCAGTTGCCCCATGCGTTGCCCTGATTGGTATCCTTGTTGAGCTTGTGGTAAGACGTGCCCACGCAGTACTTGGGCTTATAGTTGTCCATCAGCCAAAGAGTCAGGTCAAGAGAATGCGTGCCGATATCAATCAGAGGACCGCCACCCTGCTCATATTCGTTGAGGAACACGCCCCAGGTGGGAACGGCTCTGCGGCGCAGCGCGGTTGCCTTTGCGTAGTAGATCTCGCCAAACGTGCCGTCCTCGGCCTCTTTTTTGAGGTACTGCGCACCCGCGGCCTGACGGCTCTGATAGCCGATGGTCAGCTTCTTGCCCGTGCGAGCAGCAGCGTCCAGCATCTTTTTCGCCTCAGCGGAGTTGATGGCCATAGGCTTTTCGCACATCACGTGCTTACCGCTCTCCAGCGCGTCCACCGTGATAAAGGAGTGGGAGCGGTTGGGGGTGCAGACGTGCACCACGTCGATCGTCTTGTCTGCCAGCAGCTCCTTATAATCGGTGTAAACGGCAGCGTCGGGCGTGCCGTACTTTGCCTTTGCATCAATGGCTCTTTGCTCGATAATATCGCAGAAAGCAACCATTTTCACATTGGGCAGCTTAGAAAGCGAGGGCATGTGCTTGCCGTTTGCAATACCGCCGCAGCCGATAATACCAATTCTGACCTTTTCCATTTTTTGTCCTCCGTGTAGGAAAAATTTCAATTCGCGGATCAAAAACGCCGCATTTTTACATCTATATGATACCCAAAAAATCCCGATTTTGCAAGCGCAAAACCGGGATTTTTCAATGTTTGGTGATTTGCATAATTTTACCAAAGTAAATTTGTGCAAGAGTGCTGTGCTGCGCCCGTGTCATCCCCGCCCGTGTCATCCTGAGCGGAGCGAAGTGGAGTCGAACGCGGAGCGCGACACGCAGTGTCGGGATTTACGGGCGAATGATGTTTCCCCTCGTAGATCCTCAGGACGCTTTGCGTCCTGACTTTACAAAATCAGCAATTTATTGCAGATTTTGTAAAGTTTGACTACGAAAACATCCACACGGGATGTTTTCACCGCTCAGGATGATACGAGGGAGGCACACTTTTTGGCTCAAGGTGTCGCAAGTGCATCCACAAATCATTTCTTTCGTTTATTACTCAGTCTAATGGGGCTTTCTTTTGTTTGGACAGTTGAGGACGTCGGTCCCTACAAGTCAAAATTTACTTTTCCAATCCGATGGCGGCAAGGTAGAACACGTCGCCTGCGGCGCATTTATCGAAATAGTCGATACGAACCAGATTAATATTGCCCGACCAAAAAGCAAGGCCGGAAAGGTCAACTCTCATGGTGTGGCGTTCACCGTCGGCAATAAAGCCGTCCACACGCACGCGCGCGTCGCCCGAGGGAGACGTCAGACTGCCCGCACACAGGAAAATGTCCGCTGAAAAGGTATCTCTGCTGCTGTTTGCAGGAATGACATAATCAATTACAAGCGTTTTATAGGTGTCAGCCGAGAGCTGTACGCCAAACGAGCCAAACGGAATGGACACAAAAACGTCCGCGGGGTCTGCGACCTTGAGCTCGGCGGCCTGCATTTCTGCGCTGTGGCCAATGAGTGTGCCGTTGGGATTGGTCAGGAACATCAGGTATTCGGGCGTGGCAAACTCCAGCCTGGGCTCGCCCGTCAGATCAATGGACGGCAAACCACTGCCGTTGCCCTTTATCAGCTTGAAGGTCTTGAGATAGAACGCGTCACCCGCTGCGGCGGAATTGAAGAAATCCAGGCGAAGCTGGTTGATCTTGCCCTGCCAGAAGGCGCAGCCGGTCAGCTCCAGCTTGAGCGTATGATACTGTCCGTCCGCGATCAGCGAACCGCTGAGCACCATGGTGCCCGTTGCCGCGGTCTGCTTACCCGTGCAGGTGAACAGCTGCATGCCGTACGAGGAAGCCGAATTGGTGGTGGGGATCATGTATTCCAGCTCAATGGCGCTATAGTCCTCAGCAAAGTGTTCCTTTTCGGACAGCACGTAGTTCAGATACGTATACGGATCGTCGCCAAGGGCAGTCAGCTTGGCAGCCTTCTGCTCCTTGTCGTATTGCACGTCTACGTTGTGCTTATCCATAAATGCAAGCTCGTTGCCCGCTACCGAGAAATCCATATCGGCCATATCCAGAGCCACGTCGGGCAATCTGGAGGAAATATAGTGTTCCAGCAAAGAAGCGTTATCGGCAAAATCCTTCTCAGCGGTAAAGGTCGCGCGGATCTGCTCGGCCGTACCCGTAGTCAGAAGGTAACTGTACTCCAACGCCTCAAAGGCAACCAGCTGCATGGTATTGTAGGGTGCTACGTAGTTGGTGGCGTTGTCGTCCGCGTCCTTAGAACCGTTATACTGGTATCTGCCTGCCTTCAGACGGTCCACGTTCGGCACGTAAAGTCCGATACCGAAATCATCGTCGGTATTGACCCATGCACACCAGGTCTCGGTATTCTTCTGTCGCAGATACTGCGTGCAGTCACCAACGTACTGGGCGTCACCCCAGAATTCCAGGTCGTCACGCACCGAAATTTCGTCGCCCGTCCAGGGCTCGTTGCCGTTATACCAGATAAAGGTATCCAGATAGCTGACCGTATACAGCGCGGGCAGCTCCTGCCCCGTAAAGGGGTGCTCCCAGCCCGAGAAATCCACGAAGCGGTTGTCCACGCGGATATAATTCTCCTCCAGCGTGTAAGTATTTTCCATGTAGCTGGGCGTGATATAGTCCACCTTGCCCCAATCCATGGGCTGAGATTTGATATAGACGTAGTTCTCGCCCACCTGTACGTCAATCAAGCGGCTGGCTACGTTGCCCTTGTCACCGCCCTGCACGGGATTGTAGGGCCAATGCTCCGAATCGTTAAAGCTGCCCCATTCAAACACGCCCTCGATCGCGCCCGTTCCGTAGTAGGATTGCTGGATCAGACGGCCGGTATCGTGCTTGTTGACCAGGTTGGTCATCTCGGGATCCTTATGCGTCATGTCCTCGACGTAATTGATGGTGCCGCCCCAGCCCATATCCACGCCCAGCTTGAAGCGGCCGTTGTCAATATAGAAGGTGGATTCGTCCTCGGACTTGACGTACACGGGAATGGTCTCGGTTTTCACGCGGTACAAGGCAAGCTCCGCAGTCTCACCCTTGCAGGGCTCAACACGGATTTGCTTTAAGGAGTGAACGCTGCGCTGATCCAGATATCCTTTGATCAGGCCTGAGAATACACCCTCTCCCGCCTCCAGATAATAGTCCGCGGTCAGCTCTCTGTCGCTTACGTTGAGATAGGTCACGAAAACGTGCAAGGGCGCAGAGGCGCTGTAAGTCAGGGAGAAGCGGTTGAACGCGTCGGCAGAGACGCCCTCGGAGAATACGATCTTCAGGCTCTCGGAAAAGGCGAACTTCTCCCCCTCTACCTGCGAAAAGCCCATGGCGGTATATACCAGCCCCTCACTTGTGGTCACGGTCGCCACGTCACCCTCGGTCTTGACCGTAACGGTCGGTTTGGGTGCCTCGGTCTCGGCCTCTTGCTTTTGGGTGGTATTCTCACCCGACGGCGGCACGTCGGTCTCTCCCGATTCCTGCTGCCCTCCTTGCGGTCCACAAGAGATTGCGGCGAGCAGTAAAATCAGACACAGAAAAACGGCCAAGAATCTAACGTATTTCAAATGCATATATACTCCTCCTGTTTTTTTCATCAATCCCATTATAAATCATTTTCCCGCATCCGTCAAGCAAAAATTGAAAAGCCCTTGCTTTCGCAAAGGCTTTTCCGTACAATTTACACGATCAGATATTTGCACCCCTCGATCGATGCAGGAGAATCCGCAGGGCAATCCCCGTCAAGATCGTTGGCGGCGCGAATGGCACCCAGCGAGGTTGCATACCGCTTGGCCACGCTCCAGAGCGAATCCTGCGCGCACGGATAGCAAACCACGAACGCACCGCTCGCACGGTCGGCCGCCTCTCCAAAGCGGACGCTGCGCAGCACCTTAGCCGTGGCGATATCCCACACCTCAGCTGCACAAGCGATCTCCGCGTCAATCCCGATGCGCTCCCCGTCCACGCGAGCGCGGCAGGAAAGCACCTTGACGTACGCACGCCAATCCGAGGGCTCGCGGGCACATTCAAATTCGTATTTCCAGGGCAGCGTGATCTCGTGCGGTGAGACCTCACCGTCCACATGCGTCAGCACGATATAATGGCCGTTGCCGCTGAGTGTGCATCTGCCTCTTTCCCAGCGCATTTCCTCTGCCTCTGCGCTGCCGCAAACGTCCACGATGCTGCAGCCCGCGGGGATCTCGGCCTCGGTAAGCGGCAGAGAGTCGCTTTGCGTGAAATTCCCGTCCAGCGCACGGATGGCCACGGGCAGCTCGTACTCGTCGTACGCACATTCGCACGCTTTTTTGGTAGAAAATATATCCTTGGTGTAGCATACGGGGCGATTGGTCATGACGTGTGCCTGCAGCACCACGCCCACGTCGGCGTGCATGTACGTTTCCTCCATCGCCACGCTCAGTTCACAGCAATCCCCCATCACGCAGCACTCGCTGCCCGGTGCTGCCGAGGATACCTCCACGCTGCCCGAAAACGGCAGCTTGCGCACAAGATAGGTGGGCACAGGCTCGGGTAGGCTGCCGGGCTCCTCGGCGCTCAGCATCAGCTTGAGCTCCACCTCCCCGCGACAGTTGACCACGCCCGTACCGCAAGAAGCCTCCTGCACGTGCACCTGCCCCTCGGCACACACCAATCGCATATTCCTACCTCGCGAATCGGTTAGAATATCCTCACCCAAGCGAATGACCTCTCCGACTCCGTATCCCGTCTGCGCAAGGACCTGCTCCCCCTGCAGCCGCTCCACCGAAAAGGGATCCACCACGCCCTCGGTCTGCTCCGAGGCAGGCAGCGTGCCAAAGATGCGCACGCCTGCACGCAACCTGCAGCGGATATTCAGCTTGCGCGGTGCGCTGACTCGGCCAACCACGCTCTCGGGCTCTACGTCAGCCATGCAAAGGCCAACGCTGCTCTGCCCCGCCTCAAAAGGAACGCTCAGGCCGTATTCGGTATGCAGGGGCGCGCAATAAAGCCCACCGTCATTGCCCATATACAGCACGTAATAATCCAGCGTGCCCGAAAACTCGGCATTGTCCGCGCCTGCATAATGCGAGGGCGGCAGCACACATGGCCGAATGCGCAAAAGCCGCTTGATCTCGGGCTGATAATCAGGCAGCGTAAAGTCCCCCGCCACCTCGCTTTGCACGGTTTTGTTACAAAGAGGGATCTGCATGCCCTCGGTATTCTGGTATGAATTCATCCCCATCTCTCCTTTTCCGGTTCTTGCAAGGTCTTGCTTACAAAAACGCTTTTACTCGCTACAAGATATGCATGCCTGCACCGAAATATGAAAAAAGCACTGATAATCAGTGCTTTTTTCCTGTCTATGCTGTCAGCCGCCTTACTTGCCGCCGCCCTTTTTGATCTCTTTATAAAACGCTGCTCTTGCCGCGTTGTAATACGGCCAGACGTAAATCAGTCCGAGCCCCAGCGTCACCATGCTCAGCAGCATCCAGCCCGTAAAGGACAGATCCAGGCAAAACAGCTGCCATTTATGTCCGTTCATGATCTGTCGGCTCTTGGTAATGGCGTCACTTGCGCTCATGTCCGGCTTTTCGGCCATGATATAGGGCGTCATGGCATAGGAATAGCTTTTGATCAAGCCCGGAATGATCAGCAAAAGGCTCCACAAAAGCGTGTAAAGGCCAACCAGTATCGAAGCCCACCATTTTTTGAAAAAGCCCTTGAACGTGCCGCCGAAAAACGCGCCTATCTTGGATTTCTTGCTCTTGATCAGCTCAAGGCAATACGCCGCATAGCCAAAGGCAAGCAGGCCGGAAAAGACGGTGCCTATAACGGTGGCGTCCAATATCACGGCCAGAACGACCAGCAGCACAAGCACGAAAATGGCACCGAACCAATTCCCTGCAAGTGCCTTTTTTGCCTTTTGTTTGATTGCGGAAATTTTCATATCTTCCTCCGAGTGATTGTCATCTGCCTTCATTATAGCACCGCGTACAGCAAAAGTCAAGCAACCGTCCGACAAAAAAGAGCAGCCCAATCGGGCTGAATAATTAGCGGGATGAGAATAAAAAATGGGCTGCTTCATTTGAGGCAGCCCTGTTTTCAAACAAAAAATATAGAGTTGCTGTAGGTGCTGGCGAACGCAGTTCGCCCCTACGGAAATTCATATAGAGGGTTTACGATAACGAAACCCAAAACAAAAACACTCGTAGGGGCGAACTGCGTTCGCCAGCGCCTGCCACAACTATTTAAAACAAACAATTAAGGACTGCATCCGTGTGATACAGTCCTTGTTTTGCGCGGATTTCACCGCTAATT
>JAZNYL010000024.1:0-9013 GCA_045594445.1 Eubacteriales bacterium | reverse complement strand
CCTACGGAAATTCATATAGAGGGTTTACGATAACGAAACCCAAAACAAAAACACTCGTAGGGGCGAACTGCGTTCGCCAGCGCCTGCCACAACTATTTAAAACAAACAATTAAGGACTGCATCCATGTGTTACAGTCCTTGTTTTGTGCGGATTTTCCGCTAATTTGTCAGCCCCATGGGCTGTCTTCTTTCTTGGATTCTATCCAATCCGTCACTTCCGGGCAGTCAGACTACACACCGCGCGATAGGCGCACACAATGGCCGCGCCAAGCAACACGCCGCTCACAATATCACTCAGCCAATGCACGCCGCCAAGCAAGCGGCAAGCCACCGTACAAATCGCGATACCGGTCAATAAACCAACCAGCATGCCAAGCAGCACACCTTTTTTCGGGCGACTGTGTAAATACGACGCACCCATACCCGCAACCGCAACCGCCAGCATGGTATGGCTGGAGGGATAAGACGCGGCAAGCTCGCCCTCGTCAAGCACGGGGCGGCAGTTTACCACAAAAATCTCAAAGAACACGTACGCGGCAGCCAGCAGCACAAGGCCGCCTGCCATGACGTAAAGCTCTCGGTCGGCGCGCAAAATGCCCTTGCGGCGAATGACCTGCACAAGCCCCGTGACGCCAAACGCGCCCACAGCCGCGATCATGCAAAGTCCGCAAAGCTCGGAGGCGGTCAGCGCCGCACCGCTCTGCCCAATCGCCTGCCACACCTTTTCATTGATTGTTGCAAAGCCTACCTCTGCTCCGCTCTCGCCCGCGGCTCTCACGTCCACAAGCAAAAGGCACACGGTCAGCGCGACGAAAGCAAGCAAAAGCGCGGCGCAAACACCCAAATAGATATATCCTCTTTTTTTCATGTCAGTCCTCATTTTTCGCTTTTTTTCATTATACCATACCTGCCCCGATATGGCAAGAGAAATTTCCATACCGTTGGTTGAATGAATAACAAAACCTTAACATCTCGGCATCATTTCGCAAACAAACGGGTGGTAAAATATCGCCAGAACAAAAGAAAGAGGTATTTTATCATGAACAGAAACGATCAGGACTACATTGTCAGCAAAATCCGCACCGCATACACCCCCAAGCAGAAGGGTGACCTTGATGAGCTGCGCCGCCTGGATGCACAGGTCAGACGCCCCGCGCAGGTATTCTCCTACGTGTTCGGCTCTGTTTCCGCCATCATTATGGGCGCAGGCATGAGCCTTGTCATGACCAACGTTGCAGAAACGCTGGGCATTGCAAACGCACTTCCCATCGGCATTGCGGTTGGCATTGTCGGCATGATCCTTGCCATTGTCAACTACCCGCTTCACAATGCGATTCTGAATTCCCGCAAAAAGAAGTACGCTCCCGCAATCCTTGCGCTGAGCGACAAGCTCTCCCGCGGCGAATAAAACATCATGGAACAGAGCACGCTCTGTTCCATACTTTTTGCAAGCATGGCACAATTCTTGGGAAATACTAACAAAACCTTAACATTTATATGATATAATCACGATATATGCCAAGAATGAGGAGGTTTTTCTATGTTTGCAATCCTTGTTGTGGAAGACGACGCCAATCTGGGCAAAACACTTTGCACCTTCCTTGACCGCAACGGCTACAACGCCATGCATTGCACGAGCGCGCAGGACGCTTACGACGCCATGTATAAGCAGATGTTCGATCTGATCATCTCGGACATCATGATGCCCGGCATCGACGGCTTTGAATTTGCCGAAACCGTGCGCTCCTTGGATAAAAATATCCCCATTATCTTTATGACCGCGCGCGACGACCTGGGTTCCATGCAGCGCGGATATCTGACGGGAGCGGACGACTACGTGGTCAAGCCCGTGGATTTCAATGCTCTGCTTTTGCGCATCGGCGCGCTTTTGCGCCGCGCGGGCATTGCCGCACAGAGAAAGCTGACCGTGGGCAACTTTACCATCGACCTTGACGAGCGCACCGCATACCTTGACGAGGAGGAGATCTCGCTGACCGCCAGAGAATTCAACATTCTCTACAAGCTGCTCTCCTATCCCAAAAAAACCTTTACCCGCACGCAGCTCATGGACGAATTCTGGGACGCGGATACGGCCTCGGGCCCCCGCACTGTGGACGTTTACATGACCAAGCTGCGCGCAAAGCTCTCGGATTGCACCTCGTTTGAGATCGTGACCGTGCACGGGCTTGGCTACAAGGCGGTGATCAAATGAAAAAAGGCTTTGTTCACAGCGTCACGGATTTTCTTCTTTCCTGCCTGATCTTTTTCGGGCTTGTGGGCGGCGTGGTCACAGCGACGTTTTACGTGTTCTTCGCCACGGTCTCGCTGCCCGAGGAGGACATTCGCGCGTTTGCACCCGTTGTGTTCGTCAACGTGGTAGTCATCTCGCTGATCTGCGCCATCGTAGACAGCATCCGCCGCCGCGTAGCGGTCGACCGCCCCGCAAGACGCATCCGCGAGGTACTGGACAGGCTTGCCGCGGGCGACTTCAAGGCGCGCATTCCGCGCGAGTACGTGCAGATCTCTCCCCCGCCCTTCGGTGAGATAGAGCAGAATATCAACAAGCTGGCGGACGAGCTCTCCGGCATTGAAACGCTGCGCACAGACTTTATTTCCAACGTCTCGCACGAGATGAAAACTCCGCTCTCGGTCATCAGCAACTACGGTATGCTTTTGCAGGATCCCGAGCTTGACGACGAGACGCGCATGGAGTACGCAAGGCAGATCTCGCGTACCTCGCGTCGCCTTGCCTTGATGATGACCAACATCTTAAAGCTCAACCGACTGGAAAACCAACAGATCTATCCCCAAAAGCAGACCTTCGACCTGGGCGAGCAGCTTTGCGAATGCCTACTCCAATACGAGGAGGTTTGGGAACAACGCAATATTGCGATTGAAACCGACATTGAGGATGAGGTGCTCGTGACCGAAGACGCAGAGCTTCTTTCTCTGGTCTGGAACAATCTTTTGTCCAACGCCTTCAAGTTCACCGAAGACGGCGGCACGGTTTCACTTTCCATGCACAAGAACGAGGATCGCGTGACAGTAACCGTCAGCGATACCGGCTGCGGCATGACGCCCGAGACCGGCAAGCATATCTTTGAAAAATTCTATCAGGGAGACACCTCCCACGCAACCAAGGGCAACGGCCTTGGGCTGACGCTGGTCAAGCGCGTGATCGATATCGTTCAGGGTGAGATCCGCGTGCAAAGTCAGCCCCGCGTGGGCAGTACCTTCTCGGTCATTCTCTTTCTGAGGTAACGATATGAAACACAAGCTCAAAAAGATCGGACTTCACATGCTCTATCCACACCCACTGCTGATTTTGCTTTTTGTCGCCATCTCGGCAGTGCTTTTGACCGTCACCTTTATGCGAAACCGCTCCGAGCACCCCGTGGCCTACGTGACGTATATGTTCTCTTTCTATTCGCTCACGGTTGTGTGCATGCGCATTCCCACTATCATCCGCTTTTTCAAGAATTTCAAAAAAAACAACAAATACCTCTCGCGCTACTCGGACGACGCCGCGCTGCGCATCAAGATCTCGCTGTACGGCAACTTTGCCTATAACGCAGCGTACGCCGTTTTCCAGCTTGCGCTGGGTCTTTGGCATTCCTCGCTTTGGTACTTTGCCTTTGCCGCCTATTACTTCATGTTGGCCGTCATGCGACTTTTCCTGTTGCGCGACGTGCATTCCACCGCCCCCGACCGGGACAAGCTCGCGCAATGGAACCGCTACCGCTTCTGCGGCATCATGCTGGTAGTTATGAATCTGGCGCTTGCAGTCATCGTTTGGATGATTGGTGTAGAGGGACACCAGACCGTGCACCATCAGATCACCGCCATCGCCATGGCGGCTTCTACCTTTACGCTGATGACCATGGCCATCGTCAACGTGGTCAAATACAGCAAATTCAAAAGCCCCTTGTTCTCTGCCGCCAAAACCATCAGCCTTGCCACCTCGGCCGTTTCTATGCTGACGCTGGAAAACGCGATGCTCGCTGCCTTTGGTTCTGCAGAGGACGCAGAGTTCAATGCGCTGATGCCGCTTTTGACCGGACTTGCAGTAAGCGCCTTCGTGCTCGGCATGGGCATTTATATGATCGTGCTTGCAAGCAAAAAAATCAAGAAAATCAAAACCATGGAGAAAAAACGTGAATCAGAATAACGATCAACAGGAATTTATATATACGTACAGTGCAAAGGATCAAGGCGAGATTGACCGTATCCGTCAGAAATACACGGTCAATCCCCGAGACAATAAGCTCAAGCGCTTGCACGATCTGGATACCAGCGTGCACAGTCGCGCCAGCGCTGCGTCCATTGCACTTGGCACCGTCGGTGCGCTGATCATGGGATTGGGTATGAGCACAGTTATGACCGAGTTTGGCGCCGTCCTCGGTCTTGGCACTTTTGCCGCCCCCGTCGGCATTGCCGTAGGCGTTATAGGATTGGTCATTGCCATTGGTGCATATCCTCTCTATCGCCTTGTCAGCGAACGAAGAAAACAAAAAATTGCCCCCGAGATCCTTGCATTGCTGGATGAGTTGGATCGGGAAAACGAAAAAAAGGACTGAGAAATGGGGATGCCGAATAAGCGGGAAAAGCGCAATACCCCTCGTGTCATCCTGAGCGGAGAAAACATCCCGTGTGGATGTTTTCGTAGTCGACTCCAGGGCGTTGAAGCTCCGACCGAAGCCGTCGTAACCCTCACCCCGACCAAGTTCACATTCGAACTCGAAGGAGAACCAGAGAACGCAGCTGACCTCAAGCTCATCATAATGGCATCCGCTCCACAGTCCAACGGAGTCACCCGCGCCTACGGCAAGGCAGTCCAGATCGCCCAGCCTCTCGAAGCAGTCTGCGAAGAGTACGACATCAAAGAAGACTTCGACAACAAGCACGGCGCCCCTAACGCCGCCGCCCCAAAAGTCTTCATGAAGTACTTCTTCGTGAACACCAAAACCGGCGAAAAATCCGGCGAAATGCTCACCCTGGTTACTCTCGACGAGGACGCACCTGTAGAGGGCGAGTAATCCTTTCTCCTGAATTTTATTGACGAAGCCCGCAGCGGAGAATTTTCCACTGCGGGCTTTTATTAGGATTTATGTGATTTATCGTTGATCTCTGGCAATTACTCCTTCATTCCATAGCTTGATATTATTGAGTAATTCTGCATCCAAATTATCAGGAATATACTCCATTATTCTACTTCTGTCAAATATAATTCCTCTTGAGTTTCTTGTTAATTCCTCCCATTTCTCTGTAAATGATTCGCTTACAAAGAATAATGTAATCGGGATAAAAGCAAGTGGAGGTTGTATGTAGGATTCACTAAATGCAGATGGAATAAGTTGTGATATTGACGCTCTCCAATTTGTCCCAGTTTTACATTGACCGAATCCCATAAACTGTCCTTTGTTATTATCTGCAAATGGAATAAAGATAACAACATCTATTTTTCCATCTTTTTGCTGACCTATGTCTCCATCCGGATGTCTAAAGATATATTTGCCTTCTTGTATGGTATCAAGAAAATCTTGAACTTTTTCATGGAATGGCTTATTTTCTACAGCTCCAGTTCCGAATACTTGAGCTTTGCTATTAGGCCCAAAATAATTTTTCACTACTGCAGCACATAGTTGCTCAAATAGTTCAGTCCCATCGAGATCGTTAGCAACTTTTCCACTTTTCATATTTTCTCGCGTTGCTAACAAAAGGAACGTATAAATATCGAGAATATGTGATTCTACATCATCTTTTATTTTAATTGTATCTACTTCGGCAACAAAAGGATATTTACCATTAGATTTATTTTCTCTATCATCTACTTCAGCTAGCGCTTCGCTAAAGTCATAATTAGTTTCGTTACCTTCAATGCCAGCATCCGTATTATCATCATACAAGATGCCCATAGAGCTGTTTCCAGACGTAGTTGAGTATGATTTCTCATCACTAACCAGGCATTGATATTCCATATAATCTGCTAGTTCCGCATAGCTTGCTTGCGTACTAGGCAAGTCTCGTAAATTGTAGCCCATGGTTAGTCAATAGTTCTTTTTTCTTCCTTACCATTAATTTTAGCACGGATAGATTTCATTCCCTTATATAAAGCGTCAGCAGAATCAGCTATGTTTATGGCTGTCTGCAGCATATCATCATCTCCCTTATAAAAAGAAATTTTTGATAGTGCTTTCTGTATTCGAATCTGTGCTTCTACTAAGGTCTGATAGAATACATCACCTCCATCAAGACTCATGTCATAAGCCACGCTCAAGTCATTGGTGCTTTTGAGTAGCTGAGTTGCATCTGGCTTAGTTAAGACTTGATTAAGGTTTCTTATGTCTGGATTTTGACTTTTAATGATAGGTTTTATGCCCTTACTCTTACTTCCAAGAATCCAATACATAACCTCTTGAAGATTATCCAATTTATCAGCGGGAACAGGACTATCAGTGTGCTGGGTTATATCAATGCCAAGATATTCTTGGAAACCTTCATACATAATAGCAGTATATACGTGAGAAAAATATACACGATTGTTATATACATCAGCAATCTTAAAGTTGGTTTCTTTATCAGCTTGACGTAGTACCATTAATCCTTGATATAATTTGAGTGTAATCTTGTTAGAGTCACCAATCTGTTCTGCAATATCGTCAAGGGCTACTCCATAATCATTGTGCACTTGAGCAATATATTCGGCTTTGGCATAGGAGTCCCATTTTACTGCTCCATTGACATGTTTGAAACCGATATATCTCCATGCATCTTCTCTCTTTTCTAAAACTATAACAGGTAGAGAAGTGCTCAATTGTTGTTTTAACTGCTCTGTAATGCGATCGGCATACTTTGCCATACCTTTGATTAATTCTGGGTTTAGTATGGCTTTGACGGCAGCAAGTCTTCGGTTTCCTTCAACAATAACTACTTGGTCGTTTTCTCTGATAGCATACATCGCTTCATTCTCAAAGAAGCCATTAGCCAAAATAGACATGACAATCTCATTTACGGCCATATTGTCCCAAAGGACTTTGATGATATCCTCCTCAGATTTAAGGTTGTTGAATTCTACAAGGCGTGGATTGCTTTTGTCAAAGTGCAATTCGCTTGCACTATATCTCTCTATCTGTGCCATCTTGGATGATTTTACTAAGTGTTATATTGCCTGTCTTTCTGCGTATCTCTAACCCCTCTGGAATTATAAGACCAGCAGAATGAGTGAGAAGTTCAGATCCCTTTTTTGCTCTTTGAGCTGTGTAGTTAATTGTAAACTCATACAGTTCAAAGTTATCATATATATTTCTTATGGCTTCAACATTATCATACGATAATATCCACTCAAAATTGTGGGCATTGCTTAAAAATTCTGCCAAAATTTGATGATCCTGTATGCCATAATAATTAAGATATAAAGACTTGCCCTGCTCAAAGTAAGGTGGATCTAGATATACCAGATTATTTCCTGGTGCAAGAGCGCGTAAGAAATCAATAGCATCCAGATTGCTGACCTCGATTTGGTTTCTGTGTAGACCAATTGCAGTAATGCGCCTAATAAGATCTTCTTTGTTGAAACGACAATCGATCTTATAGTTTGCTGTCTCTTGCTTTTCTTCTGTGGAGCCTCCGATCGGCCCAGCAGTAAGAATTCCAGACCTATTGGTTCTTGAAAGAAAGAACGTCGCGAAACCAAGATCAAATGATGGTTGATCTGCTGTGCGTACAAGATTGTGAAAATGTCTCCAGCTATCTAGATTTACAGGAGTCTCCAGTACTGTATCTATAAAACGTTCATTCTGTTCAACAAGGAATCTCCAGAACGAATAGATGCATATGCTTGCATCATTGATTAAGATTCTGTCAACATTGTTGTTTAAAAGGAGATTTGTTGCTGTTCCTGCTCCTCCTGCATATGGCTCTGCATATGTTACGCCATTAAGATTATTGGCCTGCATCAAGTCAATAAAGAAAGGAGTCATAATTGATTTTCCTCCCGGATATCTCAATGGTGTCGTGTTCATATTAGCCCAATATCCTCCCAAAAATAGTGAGAAAACAAATAAAATGCAAATGTCTTGAAAATTGTCCATTTTTGCAATAGTTTAACAAAGTGATAACAATCAGAGAATAGTTCTTGAAAGGTTTTTATTGATTCTACCCTCCTTGGCACACTCGACATTCTTGGCACTCTTCCCACCAAACCCACCCAAGAATGCCAACAATGCCAAGAATGCCACAAACATATACACATAACCTTACCTGAACCTCTTCTCATAAAACCCATAACTCACTTTCTTGAAATAACTCGTCGCCAGCCACCTCTTGAAACTCCGCTCAGGCATCCCATACCCGGCCGCAATCTCCACACCCTGCCTCGTCTCAAAACTCGGTGGCAACTCATCATAAATCAACCTCTGAACCGCCGGCAGATCACCGGCCGGACTACTCAAATACTCCCGTTGGGCCTTCAGACCGCAACCAATGAAATAGTAGCACAGAGCAATTGCACCCTTCACACTCCGTAAACTGACCTCCCTCAACTCCGACTCGCCACACCCATAAGCCAAAACCTCCAGCCCCAAAGCAAACCGTCCGCAATACCTGTCCATCTTCGTCGCAAGCCCTGCAAACGCATCCCCGCCGCAATTCTTCTGATCCGACAACGAATTGAACCAATCCGAATACGCCGCCTTCGCCTCCGGAGAAAACCGCAACACATTCGGCTTCCCCTCATAGGGGATAGCCAGGATCCTCTCAACAATCTCCTCCCACGACTCTCGCACATTATCATCAATCTCATTCTCCTTCAACTTCGGATACGGAACCTTATCCGGAAAAGCAAAAATCCACCTGTCCATAAACCCATTCTGCACCTTACCCTTCGCAAACGACTTCAAAATACCAGGCTGAACACCACCGAAAATACTGATACAAGTATTATCAATCTTCACAGGATCCGACGACACACGATTCACAGTCACGCCACTACCAGCGAACAACTGCGTCCACATCT
>JAZNYL010000023.1:0-8956 GCA_045594445.1 Eubacteriales bacterium | reverse complement strand
TGGATGTTTTCGTAGTCGAACTTTCAAAAATCTGCAACAAATTGCTGATTTTTGAAAGTCAAAACGCTTGCAGCGTTTTGAGGATCTACGAGGGTGGGTACGTTGCGCCCGTAGATCCCGCGCTGCGCGCGCCCTCCCTTGGGTCGGGTTCGACTTCGCAAACAATACTCAATTGTTTGCTCCGCTCAGGATGACACGGGCAGGGCTGCGCATCATAAAAACCGAAAGCAGAAGCCATCAAAGACTTCTGCTTTTTCGTTATTTTCCGCTAAATTCTCAGCCCGATCGGGCTGCTTTTTTTATCCAAATCAATCGTGCTCGGCCTGGATGTTGTAGTATTCCACGCCAAAGACCTCGCAGCGTACGCCGTAGTAGGAGCCCTTGATGGGATCCTCATCGTAGTAGTCGATCAGCAAAACGCCGTTGGCATAGCACTTGATGGTGCCCTCACCGTCGAATTCCACCGTGATGGTGATGTTGGTCTCACCGTGGGTGTAGTCGGTCACGGGCTCCTCGGTCACCTCAAGCTCGGTCCATGCCTGGCCGTTATAGCCTGCTTTTGCAAGGTAGAGGCGGGAAGCGTCCGAGATGAACAAGAAGTAGTAAGCGGGGCCGAATTCCCAGAAGAAGTATTCTTCGTTCTCGGTGGGGATCTCTTCAAGGCCAAAGATGATACCGTTGTCGTTGACGTAGCCGGGAGCTGAGAGAAAGGTTGCGGTCAGAGTGCCGCATTCCATTTGATCGTTGGTGACAACGATCATGTTGTTATCGGAATCGGAGTAGAGACAGTTAAGCTCTTCATCGTAATAGAATGCACCGGATGCATTGTAGCCGCGCAGCTCGGTGCCGTTTGCATAGCCAACGGGAATATCAAGAATTTCAAAGGGCAGGCCCAGCTCGTTGAGCGTGGATTCCTCGGGCTCGGTGGTCTCGGGCTCAGCGGTGGTTTTGGCCTCGGTGGTTTCGGGTTCGGTTTCCTTTTCGGTGGGCTTTTCGGCTTCGGGAGCCTGTGTGGTCACAGCACCGGTGGTGGTTTCGGGAGTGTTTTCTTGGTCCTGGTCGCATGCTGCAAATGCTGCAAGTACCATCAGAGAAACGAGGGCGAGTGCAAGAAGTTTCTTCATAATGTTTCCTCCAAATAAAACGTTTCTTTGAAATCCCATTATACCATGGATTGTCTTTTTTGTCAAGATATTTATACTGTGCGGTTGCAAAGGTGTGTAAATTGTGGTATAATGGTGCCATCCCCAAGAAAGGAGACGGCCATGAGAAGGATTTTGATCATCGCCCAAGCCCTTATTCTATTGCTTGCTTTGTGCGCCTGCACACCCGGCACGCCGGGCCAAGAGCCCTTGGATACGACACCGCAGAAGCCCGCGCAGCCTTCCTTTGTGCCGGATACGTCGCCCATGCAAGAAATCGAAACTTATGAGAACCCCGTTCTGACCTCCGACAGCCCCGACGCCTGGGAGGGGTACGGCTTTGGCGATCCGTTCGTCATGAGATTTGGCGGCAGATATTATCTGTACGTCAGCACCAAGGACGGACAGGTGGGCGTCAAATGCTGGACGTCGGACGACCTTGTTAACTGGACCTACGCAGGGCTTTGCGCGACCGACGCGCGCACGCGCGGTGCGTATGCGCCCGAGGTCTATTACTATAACGGCTATTTCTATATGTATACCTCGCCCGCAGGGCAGGGGCATTACGTGCTTCGCAGCACCTCGCCTACCGAGGGCTTTGAGGTGGTCACCGATAATATGGGCATGTCGATCGACGGCTCGGTGTTTATTGACAACGACGGCAAATGGTATTTTTATACCGCCAATCACGGCGAGATGATGGTGTACGATATGACCTCGCCCACACAGATGCGCAAGGGCAGAACGCTGTCTACGATTTCGGTCAGCGGCGGATGGACCGAAGGGCCTATGACCGTGTATCACGACGGATATTACTACATGACCTACACGGGCAATCACGTGCTCAGCCGCGCGTACCGCATCAACTACGGCGTCTCGGCCACCTCTCCGCTGAAATTTGCGGATCTCCCCGTGCAGAACCCCTTGCTGATCCACACGGCGGGCGAGCTTTTCGGCATCGGACATAATTCCATGGTCAAGGGCCCCGATCTGGACAGCTATTATATCGTGTATCACTCGTTGGTCAATGCCACGCCCAACCGAAATACGCACGTGGATCGCATTGCCTTCAACGGCACAGAGATGCAGATTCTGGGCCCGACCGATGGGAAACAGCAGGTGCCCTCCATGCCCGACGTGTACCACCGCTTTGAAGATAGCAGCACGCTAGACGGCTGGCGCGCACAGGGAAGTGCGCAAATTACCGCACAAGGGCTTGAACTGGCTGACGGCATGCTTGTCTCGGAGCGGGAATTTGCCGGTGACTTTACTGCGGAGTATTGCGTTTCAAGCATCGAGCGCGGCCTTGCGGGCGCGATCTTTGCTTTTGCTGATGCACAGAATTTCGGTGCATGCTATTTTGATCCCGACGCACAAAGCCTTTGCGTTGAGATCACCTCGGACGGCCGCGTGCAAAGCGAGCAGATCCCTTTGGTCAAGTCCTTTGGCGAGGACGTGCGCTTTGACTGCATGCAAACGCTGCAGATCGAGCGGGATGGCAATACCTATACCTTTTACGTCAACGACCGCGAGGCACACGTGCTGACTACTGATGCGCTTACGGGGGGCTCGGTTGGCTGCGTCTCTCGCGGCACGGCAACATTTGCCTTTATCGGCGGCACGGGGGCTGTGGGCGGCCGCGGCGCGGCTGACGAGTATCACAGCATCGGCAGCGAGAGCGGTCTGATCCCCGCAAGCCATTATACACTCGGCAGCTTTGCAAGCGTTCAAAAAGATGGCGTGAATGCCGTGACAGCCCCCACGGACAGCGTGCTCAATTATCGCGTGTTAGCGCAGAACGGCGGTTCTTACGACCTTGCCGTGCGCTACGCCACCGAGGACGGCGCGGATGCAGAGATCGAGATTTACGTGGATGGCAAGGTGACTTGCACGCTGACGCTTGCGTCAAGCGATGCACTCGCTACCGCCGTCTGCCGCGATATTCCCATGAGTCGCGGGCAGCATACCTTGTCGATTAAGATCACCAAGGGCTGTGCGCAGGTCGTGGAATATAAGATGCTGACGCATGAAAACGTACCCGAGCATGCGTGGAGCTTTGACGAGCTGAGCGACGGCAACGTTTACAGCGACGGAAACTGGCGCGCTACGGGCAGCATGAGCACCTCGCGCTCGCCCATCTGCGCAAAGCGGCTGTACGGCAACGAGAATTGGGGCGATTATGCCGCACAGGTCAAGGTCACGCCGCAAGCGGGCGTCAACTGCGGCCTTGTGGTCAGGGCCACCAATCCGGGTGCACCCAATTTTGTGCATCAGTCTTGCACGATAGAGGATGCCGAGGGCGGCACCGACTGGCTGCAGGGGTATTTTGTGGGCATCTGTGAGGGCGCGGTGGTGCTTGGCAAGCAGAATTACGGATACGTTGAGCTGGCAAGAGCAAGCGGCAATTACGTCGAGGGCAGCACCTATGACTTGCGCGTGGAATGCCGCGGCGCGAATATCCGCGTGCTGGTGGATGGCGAGGTCGTCATCGATTATACCGACCCCGATCCGTTTATGCAAGGCTTAGTCGGCCTGCACACCCACAAATGCGCCGCCAAATTCGGTGAGCTGCAGATTGAACCGCCGGATGAGTGATAGTAAACAGCCGATTGGGCTGAAAAATTGGCGTGAAATTCAAAATAAGGGCTGAATCAAGAATGATTAGCCCTTTGTTTATTTGAAGTATTAGTTATCTAAATTCATCAGCCCGCCCCTTCCTCCCGTTGCGCTACGCTACGGGAGCCCAATCTGCTTGCAGATAATTCCCCTGTAGGGGACGGCTTATGTAAGTCGCCCTCATCAAAAGGCATCATAAGACAGATAGTCAAAAAGTATCCCGTTATGGTAAAGTCAACAAAGCGGATGCGCGTTGCAAAGCCGTCCCCGCAGGGGAAGGGGTTCCTCGCAGCGTTGCGTAGCGAGGGAAAGGGGGAGTCTGAACACATCGGGAAAGCTTTATTTTGTGAAAAAAGAAAAAAGCAGGAATTTGCTCAAAAACGAACAAATTCCTGCAAGATTATCGTGAATTCCGCAGCCCTATCGGTGACGCCTTTCTTTTATGATTCGTGATCATGCTTGTCTTTGCTCCAGCTTTTGTGCAGATATCTCCAAGATAAAAGATCAAACGGAACAAACAGAGGGAAAAGGATGATGTATAGAGGCATATATAAGATGGTCAAAAGCAGAGCAATTGCAGCCATTCCGATCAGATCCATGCGAAATTCTTTACTTTTCAGTATTGTCTGTCGGTCCTGCTTGGGACTGTATGCGCAGTCTCGCGTGCTGTTGAGGTAGTCGCGGCGAAGCCCGGGATTGCGTGCACGCCAAATATGGAATGCTGTAAACAACGTAAAGGGGAGAATCAACCCCATCGCATAGCCCGCAAGCGCTTTGCCCCATTCTTCTCCGACAATTGCGTTGGCTACGGTTCGCAGAATGGGATTGCCCAACAAAAGCAACAAGGCAATGGTGATTGCGCTGATGGATGCATACGGCAAATAATACTTGAAAAGCTGTTTCATAAACTCTCCTTTCTCAGCTCGGTCGCAAAATGTGTGCTGTCACATAGGGTGAATCCAAAGATCGTATCTCCGTTTCCGATGTATTCCACGCTGGTACCGTTTTGATAGCTGATCAGCGACGGAACGGGATTGATCAGTAAAATCCGCTTGATCGGCTCGCCCCGATATTCAGGGCCAACAGGGAAGAACAGATACCGACGGCTTTGTTCGCTGTAGGTTTGATCGGGCGTTTTTATGAGGTTGAAGCGAAAAGGGGAGCGGTCGGCAAATCGCGCACCTTGCCCGCGGGTCAGTGTCAGCGTATAGGCATAGCTGTCGAAAAAATGCAAGGCGACGTGACGGTGAGGACATGCAAGAAAGTGGATATAGTAGGTGGTGTGTGCGGTGGTGATTGTCCACTCCGGGCGTCTTGCGGGAATGAACACCGATAACAACACAGATGCATGCTGCTCAAGGCCAAAGCCATTTTGCTTACAAATTTTTCTGATTTGTCGTGACGCTTTGAGGCGTAAGATGAACGCCCGCGCATATCTGATGGGAGAAAGGCCCGCGAAAATCAGAAGAGGAATAAGCATCGTGATCAGTTGAGAGTGAAAAAATCCCCATGCCCAAAGCATGCACCCGACAAATGCCGCGATGCACGTGCGAATACCAAGGCGCAGAAGCGTTTTGCCAAGGTCTGCGGGAATTCGGTTGTGCACTGACGCAAGCATGTGGCAAAGATCTTCAAGGGAGCCTAGTCCCTCTATGGTCTGCTGTAATGCTTTTTGCTCGGAAAGCCCTTTGAGCAAAAGACTGTAATAGTGGTCCTCCATGTGCTCCAGATACTCTTGCTCGGTTTGCTCTCTGACTTTTTTGGAATGTATGCCTCGGCAAATGCGCTTTGCGGTTCGACGCATTTCCTGCTCAATCGACGGATCGGGCTTACTCATTTCCCAACACCTTGGAAACACTGCTCGAAAACAGCTTCCATTCGTCCAGTTTCAAGCTCAATTGCAAACGGCCTTTGGGGGTGATGCGATAATATTTGCGCTCCTTGCCGCTTTCGCTGACTTGTCTGTATGCTTCAAGCAATCCGTCTTTTTCCATTGCGTGCAAAATTGGGTAAAGCGATCCCTCACTCATGCGGAATACCGAATCGGATCGGACTTCGATTTGCTGGATAATCATATAACCGTACATGTCCTGCTCGGAAAGCAGCTGCAGGATCATAGTGCCTGTTGAGCCTTTGAGTAATTCTTTGCTGATTTTCATGAGAACGACTCCTTTTTGAAGTATCGAATTAAGATGCATCGTATTGCGATGTATATAGTATAGCATATACAAGCAGATGTGTCAATAAGAGGAACGCATTTTTTTAAAAAAGTTGTTGTAGCAGGAAGGAGGAGCAAGCCCCTCCCCTACCGCCCGATATTTTAGTTTCATAAACCTTTTGATAAGGGTTACCCAACCGTCCATTGGTAGGGGAGGGGCTTGCTCCTCCTTCCTGCTACAACAAAATAGAGAACAGGCAAAGCCGTGAGGCTCTGCCTGTCTTTGCTGTATTTGGGTCCTTATTTCACGATTTCGTCTATCAGAACATTGCCCTTATCGTCGTTGAAGATCACGCGTTTGGTGCCGTCCTCGTGCAGCGTGATGCCGCAGCCGATGAAGGAGTTGCCTTTTTCGCCACCAAAGATGGGCTTTGAGCCAATGATGGCGGTGCAGGGCTGGCCCTGGTGGTCAAAGTCGCAGCCGGGCGGGCAAATCTCCACTCTGTGGTGGTGGCCGTAAAGCAGCAGATCGGGCTTCATCTGTGCGGCAAGCCTTGTCCATTCGCCGTAAAGCTCCTGCTCAATGTCAAAGGGCGGCTTCTGGATATGCGTAAAGCCGATGTGCGAGACGATCAGACGGTACTTAACGCCGGGTGCGTCAAATTCCTTGTCCGCGTTTGCAATAATTCCTTTGAGGTACTCGGTCTCGGCCAGTCGGAATTGGTGGAAGCAGACGGTGTTGCCGTATTCGATGCTGGTGTCGTCCTTGTCCTCGCCGCAATCCATCAGAAGTCCCCATACGCAGCCTGCGCGGAAGGTGTAATAGGTGTGGCCGTCCTTGATCGGAATATAATTTGGCATATCCTCGGCATGAATGCCGCGCGTGTCGTGATTGCCGCGTGCAAACGCCACGGGGCGCTGCCCCTTGGTAATGCCCGACGCAATTTCGCAGATGGCGTTGAAGTTGCGCACGTCACCGCTGTGGTTGGGGATGTCACCGTTGAGGATCAGCAAGTCCAGCTCGTCGCCAAACAGCTGTCCGCAGGCAATGGGCTCGGCCACTAAGTTGTGCGCGTCCGAGATATGGTAAAGGTTGATCGCGCCATCCGCCTTGACCGGCTTGAAGGGCAGCGTCAAGGTGCGCTCGTCCTCGGAGGTGGGGTAGTAGGGCTTGCGCTCGATCATTTTGCGGTACACGACGGTATATTCGCGCGCCTCGTCCAGCACGGACATGGGCAAAATCATGCGGTGCATGTTGGTATTGGAGCGCAGAATGCCGTTGCAATGGTCGAAATAGGTGTGCTCGCCCACCTTGACCCAAACGATCACCTCTGCGTCAAAGGGGATGAAAATGTGGTATTCGTCGCCCACGGCAAACACGGTGGGATAAGTCAGCATGTATTCAGGAAGATTGGGTGTTGTCATGATCATACCGCCTTTCATCAGTTAATGTTGTTCGTATTCCCGGCATTCTTCTTTTCACGCTTTGCAAGCACCGCGCGCACAACGATCAGCGCGATGATGGGTATTACCACCAGCAAAAGCGGCAGCAGCGCAAAGATGACGTCAACAAATAGTTTCATGTGATCATCCTTTCTGCAAGAAAAGCGCAGGGCAGGGCTTGTGCGCCTTGTAGGCGCGCACGTACTCGCAAAGCCAACGGTAGTAAAGGTCGCCGTGGCCGCCCTGCATGGGCTCGATATCGCGGCTGAATTCCACGTTGAAGTTGTCTGTAAAGACGTATCTGCCGTCCACGCAGAACAGCTGCGCGCACCATTCGTTCCACCAGGTCAAGGAGACGATCTTGGGGTGGATCTCAAATGCGGTCTGCCATTGCGCGTGCCAGAAGCGGCCGCCCTGCCTGCCGTGTGCGGTCTCGGTGCAGGACATGTAGGTGGATTGCATGGCAACCGAAACGCCCACGTGCTCGGGCTTGCCGTCCGCGTCGTAGCAGACCGTGACGCGGTTGTCGGGCTCAAGATAGCTCCATTGCCCCTTTTTGACCTTGCCCTGCAGGCCGTACATGCCGCGCGTGGTAAAGAGATCGGTCTCGCTCGTTTTGTAGTTCCAGTGAAGGATAAAGGGCTTGCCGTCGCGGTAAACGAAGCAGTCCTTCCACTTGTCCTGCCCGTAAAATTTTTCGTAGAAAACGGGGAAGGCATCGGGGGAGTTAGGCCACATGACCACGTAAGGAGTCGAAAGTCCTTCGGCGCGCATCTCCACAATGGTGTCAAGCAGCGCGATCGAGGAATATTCCACGTGGCTGTCCCAGAATTGCTTGTTCTTGTGCGTGTTGCCGCCCACGAAGGTGAAATCCGCGATCAGAAAATCCACGCCGGCCTGTTGCAAAAGCGTCAGATTGCGGCGAATGGCCGCTTTGTCGGTCGAACGGTAATAGCCCTGCGCGGGCTTGCCCCAATAGTGGAAACGGCCAACGTCATTGTACTGCTTTTTTGCATTGCCAAAGCCATATTGCTCGCTCCAGCCGTATTTTTCGGTCATCTCTGTGACGTTGGGCACGTAATCGATCGGCCCCGTGCCGCTGCCCAGCACCGCGTTGAACCACATGGTGTAGCAAATGCCCACAAGATCGTGTCGGTTGGTAATATCAAGACCGTAGTTCATACTGCTCCTCCTTGCCAAAGGAATTTTCTTGAATTCATTATACCATAAACAAAAACGGTTTTCAATACGGTCGGAAGAAAAAAGCACAGCCCATAGGGCTGCGGAATTAGCGGCAATATAATCGAAGCAGAAGTCGTAAGGATTCTGCTTTTTGCTATTAAAGATGTGAAGGATATGACATTCAATAGTTTTATCCCCTCCGTCGCTTCGCGACACCTCCCCGAAGGGAGCAAGGGTTCTGTTGCCCTATGGGATGGACGGTTTAATAGGGCTATGAGCGGTTTTATGGGGACCTCATCCGTCGCCTGCGGCGCCACCTTCCCCAGCGGGGCAAGGCTTATGATAGTTGTCCTTTGTCATCAGTCATACCAAGACGGATAGTGGGTAATTTCATCCCAACGGATTACTAATTGAC
>JAZNYL010000022.1:0-7517 GCA_045594445.1 Eubacteriales bacterium | reverse complement strand
GGTGATGGAAGATGGGATGGTGATCTCCGTCAGACCACCGCAGGACCAGAAGGCCATTTCACCAATGGAGGTCAACCCTTCCGGCAGCTCCAAATGGGTCAGGCTGTCACAGCGGTAAAAGACTTCCTCGCCAATGGTTTTCAGGGTCCACTTCGTTCCGCTCAGGATGACACGGGCAGGGCTGCGCACCATAATAAACGAAAGCAGAAGCCTTCATCAAAGACTTCTGCTTTTTCGTTATTTTCCGCTAAATTCTCAGCCCGATTTCTCAGTCCTTTTTATTATGATCAATCTCTGCGCTTTTTGATCATGACTGCGCCAAGCGTGACGCACGCGATGACAAACGCACCGCCCAAAGCGACCGACTTGCACCCACCCTTTTCCTCGGGCGCGGTCACCTCTTCCGAGGGTGCCTCGGGCACGTCTTCGGTAGCGGGCTCGGTCACCTGCTCGGTCACCTGCTCGGTGGGAGTTTCCGTTACAGGCTCTGTGACCTCCTCTGTCGAAACAGCAGGCGCAGGCACGACCACGTTTTCAATGGTCAAGAAATGCAGCGCCTTATCGTCTGCGCCGGGCGTGACCGCAAAGGAAACTGTCACGGTCTGCCCCTGATATTCGCTCAGATCCACGCCCACGTTCTCAAACATGGCGTTGCCCGCGGACGCGCTCTTGATCCACCCATTGGCCATAACCTGCTGCACAAGATCGGCAGGAGCATCCGAGAAAGTGCCGCCCTGAGCTACGTACCAGGTCTTCTGATCCAGCGAGTAAATAATCTTTTTCTGCGAACCGTTTGCAAAGGCATAGCCGCTGATGGTCAGCATGCAGTCCTCTCCAAGCGTCAAGGTCGAGCCGTCCAACGTGGCGGGCTGACGCGCCTCGGCCTGCTTTTGATCGTTGGACCAATCCGAGCTGTAGCCCGGATTTCTCATGCCCACAAGCTCGGTATAGGGCTCATCCGTGCCGCCCACGCCCTTACCGTTGACATGCGACACGTTGCCTACGTAGTAATAAGACCAGGAAGGATCTCCTTCAATGTGCGGGCCGCTCGTATCCTCAATCTGACCGAAGGTAGATTCAAGTCCGAGTCCGTCCAAAAACTTGATGCCCAGCGTATCGCTGTTGGTGGTAGGCACGTCCTTACCGCTGTACCAGACGCCAAGGCCGCTGATGACCGCACGTACCGCATTTTTGCCATCCGAGGCCGCAGTTCTTCTGACAAAGGTATCCCCTTCCAGGGTTACCATCTGGGTGGACCCGCCGCCGTCAAACATAATAGCGGTATAGCAGCCCAGCTCTGCGACAAGCTCCTGCATATTCTTCATCTGACATGCGGCACGCGAGCCGTCAGCTTGCGTGGTGGTGGAGATCAGCATGATGGTGCCGTCCTTCTTGACGCCCACGATGGTGCAAGGATAATTGGTGGTCAGCTCTTGACCCTTGTGCACGCCCTTTTCGATCAGCGTATAAAAGCCGCCGGTTGCTTCTACAACGTCGCTCCAATCCGAAGCGTTGCTCAAGCGAATTTTGTCCGAGGTAACCGAGCACTTGATGCTCACAGTGTCACCCACGGCATACTTGCCCTTTTGCGCATCAATTGCCTTACCTCTTGCGGAAATAATGACTGTGCGCGCATCGGGCAGCGGACGCTCGCTTTTGTCGCCGCTCTCAAAGATGTGCGTGACCACGCCCGTCACCGTCTCGTCAATCCCGAACGCGGTCGTGCCATAGGAGGTATTGATCTCGCAGCGCAAATAAATCTCATATGCATCCTCATACGCCATGGACTCCCCTACGCGGTGATTATACAGAATGGTGGAGTTGGGCGCGGGCAGACGGTTGATACCTGCTGCCGTGGTCTTTTGCGCCTTGCTTGTGTTTTGAATCTCAATCGAAATTGCGGGACAGCCGATGACAGCCGTGCCGTCGCTCTTGACACCAAAGATGGGCTGATTTGCCGCAGGTGTGCCGCGCTCTACGTTATCCTTCTTGGCAAGATAGTTCTCGTCCGAAATCTGTGCCGTCGCCCAGATCTCGCCATTCTTGATCATCAGACCTCTGGAAACCGACACGTGCTTGACCGCAGGTCCTGTCGGAGTCTCACCGTCGCCGTCGTAGTCGGTATGGTACACGATCCAGGGATCCCCGTTCATCGCAGCGATAAACACGCCGCCCGCACTTTGCTCGTTGGCCTTGTTGGCAGCATTGCCCATGGTATCCTTGGACCAGGTGTAATCACCGCAGTTGAGCACCTTGACGGCAACGTTCGGGTTCTCCGGATCAATTTCAATGACGTTGACAAGTCCCGCTGCGCTGTCGGCATACACCGAGCCCGCAGCAAGCGAATACTGAGTCAAAGATACGCCCGTGCCCTGTCCACCGACCTTGATCTCCTCGGTCGCGCTCTTTTCCATACCCGTGGGCGCGTTGGCAGCGTAAATCACGGTAGAGATTGCCGCGATCAGCATCAGCGCACACAGACAAATCGATAAAACTTTTGCAAAGGATTTCATTGGTTTGTTTCCTTTCCTTAATTGGATAACTCCATTATAGCATAGGTAAAATCATATTTCAAGAAGTTCCCGTCAATACACACGGGTATTTTTTGCAAATACGATCAAGGGCGCACTTGCCCACGGATGAAACAGGCTGGTATTCCACTTCTGCTCCTTGCCCCACGCCTCAAAGGTGGTAGTTGCCCCTTCTGAAAGCATGTTCAGCCAGCACGCGGGATGGGTGGCAAGGCGCACGGCATCCTCGTATCTGCCGTGGCCAACCAAAGCCGCCAGCGCAAAATACGCCATATACACGCCCATGCAGGCAAGTCCCTTTTGCACAAGGCAGTCGCAAAGTCGGGCTGTCAATGCCTCATCCTCGGTGCCGATATCAAAGAGCAGCGGCAAGAGATTGGAGTGCACCGCAGCGTGAGTGCTGCCGGGTGCATCCACGTACAGCCCAAGCGCGGGCGCATAAAAGGTCTTGACAAATGCCGCCTTGACGCGCTCGGTCATGCCGGTGGGCTGCATGCCGAGAATGGCGTACATCTCATCCATGGCAGAGAGGCACCCGCACCAAAACGCGTTGATGACGTTGTGCAAGCCGCTCGGAACGCCGTCGGAGGGCAGCTCGAAATCGTAGCCGTCACGCAGATTGGCAGGCCAGTCAACAAGATTCCACTTGTCACTCACGCCGTCAAGTAAGCCGTCAGCGTTCGCGTAGCGCAAAAAGTACTGATAAAGGCCCGTGGCGTAAGGCTCAACTCGACGCACAAAATCAAGATCGCCGTCCATGGCGTACACCCAACAGATCAGCGCAGGAAACTGCAAGGAATAATCCGCAATTTCCTGCATATAAGCGCTGGTGGACACGGCTAACAGCCCGGGGCAGACGCAGGACGTGGCGCAAAAATCCAAAATCGCCTTTTTGATCATGGCACTGTCCCCCGTCAAGGTCGCCTGCGCGCGGGCAGAGATGGCCACGTCACCTAAATACTGCCCCTTTTCACGCGTGGGACAATCGGGAAAGATCTCTTGCGTGCCGTACTTGACCGTGTCGGCGCAAAGGCGCAAAACGCGCGTTAATGCAGCGTGATCGGTGGGATATTCGGCACGCGCGACGCAGGGATAATGCCGCACGGTCATGGCCGCGTCAATCAGCTCTGCGCCCTCGGGCAACAGCACCTCGGCATAGCGGAAGGCCTTGTAATCAAACTGATCCAACGTATCCTTGCCGCCCGAAAGCACCCACTCTTCCTCGTACGTGCAGTTGCAGCGCATGCCGTATCTCGCCCTGCCCTGTCCGTCCAATTCCTCGGCGCAGCGCACCGTGACAGTATCACCCGCGCAACCCTTGACGGTCAGCGCAAGATATCCGACCGCCTCGCGGCCAAAGTCCAGCAGTACGCCTCCCTCAATTTGAGTGACGCTGACAGGCTCGGCGCGGTACACGTCAAGCTGCGCGGTGGGCTGCTTTTGCATCCTGTAGTCGGCAGATGCGAAAACCGACGCGTGTTGCCACGCGGAATCGTCAAAATCGGGCTGTGCAAAGCCTACCTCGGGCGCACAGCTGTCATACCGCTCCAAAAACGCGGTATCGTAGCCAACCTTGCCCGTGACGGTATAGGCGGTATGATCGGCGCACAGCCAATCCGTATCGCTGACAAGCACCCGAACGCCGTCCAGATACAGATCAAAATACATCATGTGGCGGCCTTCACCCGACACCCACACGCGATTGACCAGTCCCTGGTACAGCGTATGCAGCGCAAAGGTATTCTCACCTTCAGCCAGATACTCAGTCACGTCAATCTCGTTATAAAAATAGTTCTGCGGATACGCAGGAGCGGGTCCCATGGTGACAAAGCGGCCACCGATATAGAGCTTGTAATAATCGTCCGCGGAAACGCGCAGCACAGCCCTTTCAAACGCGGGCAGCACGGCCTTGCGGCGGTACAGAATATGCCTGTTTTGCAGCGCGGGATCCTGCACCATAGGCGCGTGCTCGCCAAACTGCTTATGAAAGGGATTTTGCGGCACGACGGCGGCAAAATCGGGATGACAGATAAACTTTGGTTGCATAATCTCCTCCGTTTGTTCCTTTGCTTTATTATAGCATATCAAAAAACGGTTTGCAAGAGAAATGATAAGCGGCACCGCATTGGACTGATAAATGAACGAATGATTTGAAATGAACCGCCATACAAGTGGTGGCTCTTTCACGCTCTGCTCTTGGTGAAAGAGCGTCCGTATGGGAACCCCTACCGGCGCTTTGCGCCACCTCCCCGGCGGGGAGGCTTTGTATCGGGCAACCGTGCCGAAGAATATGCAAAAAATGAATGATATAGACCTCCCCAAAACGAACCAACAGACCAAATTGCGTCTTGTATGTAAGCCTCCCCGCTGGGGAGGTGGCGCAAAGCGCCGGTAGGGGTTCCCACTTCACCGCTCTTTCTCAACTGTATATAAACAAAAGCAGCAGGAATCTGCTCAAAACAAACAAATTCCTGCTATTTTCTCACTAATTATCCAGCCCCATGCGGTGCCGCTCATTTTGTTATTTCTTCGGGAAGAGGAATTTGATAGGCTCCTCTGCATCCTCGGTAAGCAGATAGATAAAGTCGTTATTGCTTGCCGCTCCAAAGACAACGTCACTCTTCCACTCCTGCATGGTGCCCGGATAATGGTAGATCCATTTTTCATACGCTTTATCCTGTGCTTCTCTGCCGAAATAGCGCAAGGACTCGGGCAGATAGATATTGACCTTCCACTCATACGCCATTTCCATGCGCGCAAAGCAATCGTCTCTGATTTCCACAACGCTCTCGGGCAGATGCAGATCGACTTGATTCTGCGCACCCTCCACGTTGGGCTGCAATCGGCTCAGCACGAACGCGTAAGAATCCAGCGTCACGATCTCCACGTCATCGGGGAATCCTCCGTCGTCGCGCAGATAAAGCAGCAGCGTACCCGTCTCAAGGTTCACAAGGCAGCCGTCCATCATGCAAAGCGTGGGATTATCCTTGTCAATCGTGATAGTCTCAAGCTGCGGCATAATGGGCCACATGGAAGCATTGATCGAGCGGACGGTGCTCGGAATCACCATTTCCACGGTGTTGCGCAAATCCGCCGTATGCAAAACGGTCAAGGAAAGCTCGACCTGCTCGCGGCTCTTGCCCTGCTTTGCCAAAGCTACGACCTCTTCAATGCTCTGAAAATACTTCTCTTGATTCCAACCGCAGTACTCGGTCAGATAGCTGTACGTCTTTTCGATCTCGGCTACCCCCGCATTGCCATCATACACGTAAATATCGCCAAGCTCCACAATGGGGAACGCATCAATCATGGACTGATAGTACCTGCCATCCAAGTTGTCAACCGACAATTTCAGAAAATAAGCGGTTAATTTATTGGCATCAAAGTCACTGATATTGCTATCTTGGGCGGCTTGGAGCAGCTCGCTCATGGTTGAAGCAGTCAGCACATACGGAAAATCCGCGTGCGGCGAGCGCTTGACGCGCGTTGTCTGACCAAGGCTGATCGCTGTGACCACGTCTCCCCGGGGCGAGGTCTCGGGGATTTCAAGCACAAGCTCCCCTTGATAATCGGGATCGGTGGTGATATACTTCAGCGTGCAAGTGCCGTCACCGTTGGAAAGAAAATACAGGTGATAGGGCTCGCCGTCCTCAAAGGACTCCTCGCCGCCAAGGTCGGGATAGCGCGGGCGCATCAGCGCGTCAAAGATGGGCGTATTCCACAACCTTTGGGTGATCCCCTCGGGCAGCAGCTGCTCCAGCTTCTCCACCGTCTGCTCGCGCCAGGGCTCATAGCCCTCGATCTCGTAAAGCTGCTCTGCCAGCGGCTCAAAGTCGCCCTTCAGCACAGCCCTTCCCATCGGATGCGCAAGGGCAACCAAGGGCAGGCACATGACCACTACCAACACAAGGCAGGCAGCCATGGTCAGCACGCGCACGATCTGCTTTTTGCTTGCATACCTGCGCGCAAGGATCTGATCTATCTGGCGGTATCGCTCCAGTATTTCTTCGTCAATCTGTCCGATTGCGTCCAGTAACCATTCTGCTTTCATACGTCGATTCCCTCCTTTTCCAGCTCTCGTCGCAGCTCACCCCGTATGATGGTAAGCTCCTTTTTGACCAAGGATTGGCTGCAGGAAAGCCGCTTGGCAATCTGCGGGACGGTCAGCATGTAAAAATAACGCGACACAAATACGTACATACGGCGATCCGGAATGCTGCCAAGGTAGCGATTGATCACGTACGCGATGGCAGCCGACTCCAGCTGCTGCAAGAACTCGCCGCGATCCGACACGCATTCGCCAAGCTCCTCCAAGGAAACGCTTGCCTCGCTGGCGTACCGCTTTTGCCTTCTGGCGGCCTTAAAGCGCCCCAGCGACAAATTGCGCGTGATCTTGGCCAGAAACGCGTGGAAAATTCTCGGCCGCTCGGGCGGCACGGCATTCCACACGCGCAGATATGTATCCTGCAGGCATTCCTCGGCATCCTGATCGTTTGCTAAAATGTTGTACGCGACCGTGTGCAGATATTGACAGTACTTTTTGTCGGTCTCGGAAATCGCGCGCTCGTCGCGAGCAAAATACAAATCAATGATCTGCTCGTCCGACAAAAAACCTTTTCGCTCATGATTTTGCATGCTGCACCTCCTTTGGTCGTTTTCTGAAGATCTTCTCTGCCTATATAGACACCCAAAATCACACAATCGGTCACGGTTTCGGGAAAAACTTTCTATATTTTATCATATCACACGCACGCCACTTTGGCAAGAGGGAGAATTTGGATCCACAGAGCGATGTCCCTCCATCCTGCCCCGGCAATTTTTGTAGGGATCGGCGTCCCGACGGTCGTATAATGGGGTTAGCAAAAAAGCCTTCCTCCGGGAGGAAGGTGGCACGCGAAGCGTGACGGAAGGAGCCCGCGTAACTTTGAAGCTTTGATATGTTTTATTGTCACGCATTCTCCCTCACCCGACTTCGTCGGGAGCTCC
>JAZNYL010000021.1:0-7181 GCA_045594445.1 Eubacteriales bacterium | reverse complement strand
GGCGAACTGCGTTCGCCAGCACCTGCAGCAACTCTATATTTTTTGTTTGAAAACAGGGCTGCCTCAAATGAAGCAGCCCATTTTTTATTCTCATCCCGCTAATTTTGCACGCCCATCGGGCTGCGTTTTTTATCTTTTCTTTTTGAAGTACCATGCACCAAGCAATAAAAGTGCCGGAAGTATGGAAGGGGAAACGCTTTGACAACCGCTTTGCTCGGGTGTCTGCTGCGGCACTTTCGGTGCGGGCGGCGTCGGGGTGGGTGCCGTGATTTCGGGCTCGCTCGTCGTCTGCTCGGGCTGTGGTTTTTGTGTCTCGGTCGTTGCCTTATCTGTGGTCTCGGGTGCGGCTATGACGTGCATTTTGACAATAGCCAGCAAATAGTGCGGACAAGCCTTGTCGGGATTTGCCACGCGCCCGTAAATACTGATGACGTAGTCACCCGGGCTAAGCGCAGAGCAATCAAAGAACAGCGTATTGGGGTATCTGCCGGGGGCATCTTTTCCAAGCAGAGAAGGCTCTGCCGCAGGATCGTGCTCACTTTCCAGCAGCACGGCAGGAGCGCCGTTGACAGATGCAAAGAAAGCGTCAAACGCGCGCGATGCATATGCGTGCGCCTTGATCCTGATCGGCTCGCCCTCTACCATCTGCAAGGGCCTTACGTACAGAATCTCGTTTGTAAGTGCGCCTGCGGAAACGGGGGAGAACAGCGAGATCTCAAAATCAACCATCGCGTCGGCTGCTGCATAGGTGTCGCACGTGCCGTTTGCGGGATCGGGATTCTGCTCGGGCTTGCCCTCATATACGGGAATGAGAAAATGATGCGGCAGCTCTAAGCAATCCATGGCGTAAAGGGAATTGAACACGGTGCGCGCCTCGCTGACGGCTGCACCCACGTTTTGCATGTACTGGCCCCAGAAATTACGCGAGGATCTGGGATCAACGTTGAATTTCTGCAGATAAACGGTGTTCTGATAATCACCGACGTACTTGTTTGTCAGCTTGTAAGCACCGCCCCAGATCGCCTTGGCAGGCGTATCCCAAGCGCCGCTGCCGCCCCATTCCTCGGCCATCTCGGGCGTACCCTTTTGCGCTTCCTTCATAGCACCAAGATAAATGGTAAAGTAGCCTGTGCCGGCTGCGCCGATGTTAAAGTAATTGTAAAGCCAGTTGTAGGCGGTCAGCGAGTCCTCGGAGTGCCCGGACGCAGGTGCCAAGATCTGCTTACCGTCCTCGGTTTGTATCTGATTTTCATAATAATACCAAAGCTTATCGCCGCACGCGCCCTTGATCAAGGGGCTGTTACCGCTCACACCCTGCTCCTGGCGCAATCTCGCGGCAAGATGCAAGGGATCGACGTTGAGCGCCTTTCCTACCTCCACGAGGTATTCGGCGTAAGTCACGTCGTCGTAAAGCGTGGTGTTGGCCATAAACGTGCCGACAAGCGCACCCTCAACCACCTTTGCACCGATGGCGTCGGAGTACATCAGGTTTTGAAACATGAAAATATCCTTTTCATTCAGGAAATTCTCGGGATCCATAAAGTAGGAAACCGCTTCGTAGGAGGCCTGGTACCAGCCCGAATCGTAAAGCTCGGTATTGGTGGCGTGTCTGTATGCCGAAAGCTTGCTGTCCTTGCCCACCAGATTTCTCTTGGGATTGTCAGTCTCTTGCGCGAGCACGTATTCCCAGGTGTATTGTTGCTTCATCTCGGTAATGGGCAACGGCTCAAATTCCCAGGTGGGATGCAGATAGTGCAGCTCGGTCAGCGCCTTGGCATACGATGCGGGAAATCCCTTATCCATCAAGGCTTGCGTGTATTCGCTCGTCTGCTCTGTCTGCTCTGCGGCAGCAGGCAGTATCGGACAGGCGAAAAGCAGGGAAGACGCGAGCAGGACGATCAAAAAGCGAGAGAAAGGTTTCATGTCAGCCCTCCTTGCATGCCGTGGGAATCCACGAGGCAAAGGCGGAGTGCTCGCTCCATTCGTTGCCTGCGGACGCATAGTCGATCAGAGTCAGCGTCTCGTGCTCGGTTTGCACCTTGGCACGCAAGTAACCGCCGCAATCGGAGGGCATGATGCGCCAATCGGTCACGCTTGTGCTGTGGATTGGCAAAAGCGGATCGGGATCGTATCGGTTATCGCGGGCAAGCAGGATCGAGCCGTAGGTAAAGGCGCAGAAATGATCCCCCGCGCGGTTGTCGCCGTGCGGTGCAGGGTGGCATACCAGTGGAATATCAAAGGCCACCGTGACCTCGTCGCCCTCGTGCCATACGCGCGTCAGCGGCAGATACGTGCCGGGCGTGCCGGGGATCAGCTTGCCGTTGCAGATCGCGTAAAAATCGCTTGCAAAGGCGGGGATGCGCAAAGAAAGCGTCATGGGCGCGTCAAGGTTGCATGCAGTCACCTTGATGGTCGCAGAGCCAAGCATGGGATAGCGCGAGGTCACCTCAAAGGTGACAGAGCCGCCCGCGTGCGGCACGCAAAAGCTGCCGTTTTCATAAAGGTTGAGCACGCAGCCGTCTGCTGTTTTCATGGCGTACAGATAGGGTGCCATGCATAGCCCCGTGGGGCCGTTTGCAGTGCAGCAGGAAAGATCAAATCCCTCTATATTAAAAGAGAAATTAACGCGCGGATTGCGCTGGCCGTTGAACTTGGGGAAGTACTCAAAAAACTGCCCGTCGGGACGTAGCGCGCCGATGATGGCGTTATACAGGCTGACCTCCAGCGCGTCCGCGTACTTGACCTCGCCCGTCAAAGCCAGCAGACGGTAGCAAAGTCGCATCCAGTAAACGGTCACGCAGGTCTCCATCATCAAGTCAATATCGGGATTGGTCTGATTTAGGCGCGTCAGATTCCATTGCTCACCCGTGCCCGGGCCGAGATTGCGCGGCGCATCCGCACCGCCCGAACCAAGCAGCGTGATCTCCTGGTCGTATACCTTATTCCAGAAGAGCAGGGCAGTATCAAAAGCAGACTGGTCGCCCGTGCAGGCGTAGTAGCCAAGCAATCCTTCAAAGCAGGACATCATCTCGTAAGCCTTGGCAATCGATTCTTTGGGTTCTCCGTTATTTCCGATCTCCCAGGGATCTTTGCCCGCGCGGATGGCGTCAAACAGATGCTCTCGCGCGCAGCAGCCCGTGTCCACGATGTGCTGTGCCAGCTCCATGGTGGCAGACTCACCGCAGATGGCGTAGAGCTGCATGAGAGGATCGAGAATGGACGAGGATTCAATGCCGCAGAAAGCCCAGCCTGTCTCGGTAATGGGCGTTTTGGGCGCAGCACCCACTTGATTGTTGGTGTAGATCACCATGCGGCGGCAGGCGTCAAGCGCACGGTCGTCGCCGCTGATGCGGTAGTATGCAAGCAGACCCATCAGCGCGTACTTGCGCTCCCAAAGATCGCTGCCGCAAGCCCCCTTGGGCTGCGTATGCTTTTTTGTAGTGCTCAGATCTCCGTCGGCATCCTGCAGCGAAAGCAGATCGTCCACCGCGGTTATGATAATTGCGAGCAACTCCTCGTCGCGCATATATTCGTAGGTCATGCAGGCAGCGCGCATCAGCTTGCCCCAGAATTCACCCGTTGCAAAAGCGTCGGTGCGATAGCGGAAATAGTCCGCAAGGGCATGCATGTCGATCTTTTTGAGCGTCTGCTCGCATACAAGGCGCAGCTTTTCGTCTATGACGCCGTGCATTTTTGTTGAGGAAACGTCAAGTGCGCAAAGCTTTTCGGGTACTGTGTAGGGCATATTCCACCTCCGCGTGTCTGATACTTCAGTATATCATAATTGTGAGAAAATGTAAAGGGAAAAGATACAAAAAGAGCGACCCCCGCGGTCGCTCTTGGAAAATACATGGTATGAGCATAACACTAACTCTGATCTTTGAAATTTTTATTGTAAACGATTTGCAATACAATGAAAGCGGCAATACAAACAAAGCCAATGATGGTCATCCATCCCGTGCTGATAGGAATATGCAAAGCCTCCAATAGTTGAGCGGTACTTTGAGGCCCCGACAATTCTTCATATAGCCAAAACAGCATAAAAGCCAGAGCGGCAAATAACAGCAAATATTGTACAAGCAGTAAGAATATTTTAATTGTTTTTCTTTTCATGTGATGTCCTCCTGAAAAATGTACGGATATCTCCGTCTACCTATATAGTCGCAATTTTTGCCGAAAAGTTCGGTGTTTTTTGAAAAATTTTGAAAATATTTTGTATTTTTATTTTAGCATGATTCTCAATGGATGTCAAGAGAGCACCATCCTGCAGGGGACGCCGCCATGCCGCAAGCGGCGAACGTCCCGAGCTGTGTTGGGCTCGCGGGGATGTCTACTCCGTGAAAATAAGAAATGTAGGGGAAGGTATTACCTTCCCGCCCGCGATGGGGAGGTTAGCCGAACGGGAATCGAACCGAATTGCCCGACGACGATGCATTTTCGCATCTTTCGGCGTGCTTTTACTCGCAAGATTAGTATCTTGCTTCGCAAAATCGCGCCAAAATCTATCAAAAATGCATTCGCCGGCGGGTGCGAGCAGTTTTGACGCAGCAGATTTTTTTGAGCCCAAAAGCTTTTCCCGCAGGGCATATAGGCAATATGTCCAAGGGAAAAGATGAAGGGATCGGACAAATCTGCACGTCAAAACCAATTTGGTTCGACTCCCGTTCGGCTAGCGTTCGGGAGGCTCCGTTCATTAACTGTTTACGGGCGGGAAGATGATATCTTCCCCTACACGATGCTCTTTGTGTACGCGTTCATCTCGCAATATCGCACTTTCTCTTGACAAAAATTTCAAATTGGGGTATAATGCTAAACAGAAAAGTATGCTCTTTGAAAGGAGAAATGTTATGAAAAAGGTATTCAAAATGGAAGATCTGGACTGCGCACATTGCGCTGCCAAGATGGAAGAGGGCATTAAGAAGATTGAGGGCGTGACCTATGCAAGCGTCAGCTTTATGGCACAGAGATTGACGGTTGAAGCAGACGAGGACAAGTTTGAAGAGATCATTCCTCAGATCGTCAAGGTAGTCAAGAAGGTCGACTCGGATTGCAAGGTGATCATTAAGTAATGAAGCTCAAAAAAAGTCAGAAAAGGGTACTGGTCCGCATCATTGTGGCGGCAGTTTTGCTGCTGCTTTGCCATATTCTGATCGGCGGACACAGTCATTTCGGAGAAAATCACGGACACGTGCATCTGCCCGATTGGGCGGCTGCGCTTTGCTATCTCGTTCCGTATTTTATCATTGGCTACGATATTTTGTGGAAGGCTGTGCGCGGCATTTTCCACGGTCAGGTGTTTGACGAGAATTTTCTCATGGTGGTCGCCACGGTGGGCGTGCTTTCGATCGGTCTTTTTCCCGACCAGGAGCCCGAATACCTCGAGGCGGTCATGGTCATGCTGCTTTATCAGACGGGTGAGCTGTTCCAGAGCATCGCGGTGGGCAAGAGCAGGAACGCGATCGCTGCGCTGATGGAAATCTGCCCCGATACCGCAAACGTCGAGCGCGACGGTAATGTGGAGGAGGTATTTCCCGATGAGGTCGCGGTTGGCGATATCATTGTGATCAAGCCGGGCGAAAAGGTGCCGCTTGACGGCGTCGTCATTGAAGGCGCGAGTAGCCTGAACACGGTTGCGCTGACGGGTGAATCCAACCCGCGCGACGTGAGTGTGGGTGACGGCGTGATCAGCGGTTGCATCAACATGAACGGCGTGCTCCGCGTGCGCGTGGAAAAGGAATTCGGAGAGTCCACGGTTTCCAAGATCTTGGAGCTTGTTGAGACCTCGGGTGATAAAAAATCCAAGAGCGAGGCGTATATTACGCGCTTTGCCCGTTGGTATACCCCCATTGTGGTGTGCTCGGCTGCGGCACTTGCAGTCCTGCCGCCCGTGATCATGGGCTTGATAGGCGGCTTTGAAAGTGCGCCGTGGAGCGAGTGGATCTTGCGCGCCATTAACTTTTTGATCATTTCCTGCCCCTGTGCGCTGGTCATTTCGGTGCCCATGTCCTTCTTTGGCGGCATTGGCGGCGCGTCCAGACAGGGCATTCTGATCAAGGGCTCCAATTATCTCGAGGCACTTGCCAAGGCAGAAACGGTGGTATTTGACAAAACCGGCACACTGACCAAGGGCAACTTCAAGGTCACGGCCATTCATCCCGAAAAGATCGACGAGCAGGCGCTCTTGGATCTGGCCGCAACCGCCGAGAGCTACTCGGATCATCCCATTTCTCGCTCGCTCAAGCAGGCTTATGCCAAGGAAGTGGATAACAGCCGCGTGGGCGAGGTACGCGAGATTGCAGGTCACGGCATCAAGGCCATGATCGACGGCAAGCAGGTCTGCGTGGGCAACCGCAAATTCATGCGCAGTATTGGTGCGCAGTGGCACGAATGCGATGCCGTGGGTACGGTGGTGCACGTGGCGGTGGACGGAGAATACGAGGGACACATCATCGTGTCCGACGAGATCAAGCCGGACGCCAAGGAAGGCATTGCGCAGCTGCGCAAGCTGGGCGTAAAAAAGACGGTCATGCTGACGGGTGACGCGTCTGCCACCGGTCGCGCAATTGGTGAGCGACTTGGCGTGGACGAGGTGCACAGCGAGCTTTTGCCCGAGGGCAAGGTGAGTAAGCTTGAGGAGCTGATCGCGCAAAAATCCCCCAAGGGGCAAGTGGTTTACGTGGGCGACGGCATCAACGACGCGCCCGTGCTTGCAAGGGGAGACATTGGTATTGCGATGGGTGCGCTTGGCTCGGATGCAGCCATTGAGGCGGCTGACGTGGTGCTCATGGACGACAAGCCCTCCAAGGTGGCAACCGCTATCCGTGTAAGCCGCAGGACGCTTTCTATCGTACGTCAGAATATCGTGTTCGCCATTGGCGTCAAGGTCATCGTACTGATTTTGAGCATGCTGCCGTTTATCGGCACGCTGCCGCCCATCGTGGCCATCTTTGCCGACGTTGGCGTCATGATCCTTGCCGTACTCAACGCCATGCGCGCGTTATATGTACCAAAAAATAAGTAGCCGAACGGGAATCGAACCGAATTGCCCGACGACGATGCATTTTTGCATCTTTCGGCGTACTTTCACTCGCAAGATTGGTATCTTGCTTCGCAAAATCACACCAAAATCTATCAAAAATGCATTCGCCGGCGGGTGCGAGCAGTTTTGACGCAGCAGATTT
>JAZNYL010000020.1:0-54311 GCA_045594445.1 Eubacteriales bacterium | reverse complement strand
TGAAGGTGGCCATGCCCAATATGGCGCAAAGATTTGCCACCTCGCTTGGCTATGTGGTGTTCGCGTCCATGATCAATTCGCTTGGCGACGTTTCCACCGCCGCGCACGGCTTTGCCAACACGGTGGAGTCCGCGTTCTATATCCCCGGCTTTGGCATGCAGGCCGCTGCCGCCACGCTGGCAGGCAACTGCGTCGGCGCAAAGGACAAGGAAAAATTAAAGGATCTCGGCAGGCTGATGCTGGTCTGCGAGGTGCTGCTCATGATTGTCTCAGGCGGGCTTTTGTTCCTGCTTGCGCCGTATATGCTGCGCATCTTCTCCAAAGACCCGCTGGTCATTTCACTTGGCACCACCGTTTTGCGCATGGTGGCCTTGTCCGAGCCGTTCTACGGCGTCACCATCATCACCGAGGGTATGATGCAGGGCGTGGGCAACACCAAAACGCCGTTTGTATTCAACGTCATCGGTATGTGGGGCATGAGAATTCTGGGCACGTTTTTGTGCCTGATGCTGCTGCCCAATCCCACGCTGGTGGCCGCATGGGCTTGCATGATCGCGCATAACCTTGCGCTGTTCTGTATGTTCTCGGTCTATTTCAAAAAAGGGAAATGGAGCCCCTTACATAAAACGTAATGCGAGACGCATTACGTTTTATGCAAATGCAGAATGCAGAATGCAGAATTATGGTGGAAAATCCGCTCGCATGAGCGGATTTCCTTTTTTTGTTATGCTCCGCGCGTAACACTCTATCAACTGAAAATATTATTGACAAATATACAATAATATGATAAAATAAAATCAAATAGGCATTTTACGGAGGAAATGGATGATCACTTACGATCAGCTGCGGCATAGCCCGGAGATCAGAACTTATATACAAAGAGCGGACGAGTCACTGTGTGCACTCGGATTTACCGAGCACAGCTTTGCACACGTCACGCGCGTATCCGAAACGGCGGCATATATCCTTGCCGAGCTTGGATACGACGAGCACGAGATCGAGCTTGCCAAGATCGCGGGATACCTGCACGATATCGGCAACTTGGTCAATCGCGTGGATCACTCGCAGAGCGGTGCGGTGATGGCGTTCCGTCTGCTTGACCATATGGACATGCCCCCCGAGGATATTGCCACCATCGTCACCGCCATCGGAAACCACGACGAGGGCACGGGCGTGCCGGTTAACGGCGTGGCTGCTGCCTTGATTCTGGCGGACAAGTCGGACGTAAGGAGAAGTCGCGTTCGAAACGGGGATATTGCCACGTTTGACATTCACGACCGCGTCAATTATTCGGTGGAAATGTCGCGTCTTACCCTGGATAAGGAGCAGAAAACCGTGACGCTGTCCTTGGATATCGATACGAGCGTTGCCTCGGTCATGTCGTATTTTGAAATCTTCCTTGGCAGAATGATCATGTGCCGCAAGGCTGCGGACAAGCTGGGACTTCAATTCAAGTTAAATATAAACGGACAAATGTTGATCTGATTTACAAAGGATCGGAAAGGACTCAAAAATGCAAAATTTGTTGAACAATCTGCAGGCTGTGCTGACGCACGAGAGTGTTGACGTCTTTATGGTGCTCAACCTGCTGCTTGGTCTTGCACTGTTCTTGTTCGGTATGGACGTCATGGGCGATGGTCTGAAAAAGTGCGCGGGCAACCGCCTCAAGATCATTCTCGGCAAAATGACCTCCAACAAATTCAAGGGCTTTTTGCTCGGCCTTGGCGTGACGCTGATCATTCAGTCGTCCTCTGCCACCACGGTGATGGTCGTGGGCTTTGTCAACTCCGCAACCATGACGCTGGCGCAGGCCGTAGGCGTCATTCTGGGAGCTAACGTAGGTACCGCGATCACCGCATGGCTGACCGCTATGACCGGTATGGAGGTTGCGGGTGCTGAGGGGATTATGGCAGGACTTCAGTATCTCAAGCCCGATTTCTGGATGCCCATCCTTGCCTTGATCGGCATTGTGTTCTGCATGTTTGCAAAGAAAAACAGATATAAGCAGGTCGGCTTTATCCTTTTGGGCTTTGGCGTGCTGATGACGGGCATGAATATCATGTCGGACGCGGTCGCCGTATTCAAGTCCATTCCCGAGTTTGGCCAGCTGCTGGTTATGTTTGAAAATCCCTTCCTTGGCGTCCTGGCAGGTACCGTGCTGACCGCTATCGTACAGTCCTCCTCTGCATCCGTTGGTATTTTGCAGGCGCTGACCGCATCGGGCGCGATCTCTTACGGCATCGCCATCCCGATTGTCATGGGTCAGAATATCGGTACTTGCGTCACCGCCATGCTTTCGTCCATGGGCTCTTCCAAGAACGGTAAGAGAGCGGCGCTCGTGCATCTGTATTTCAATATTATCTCGGTGCTCGTTGTGCTCAGCGGTTATTACATTCTGGATGCGATCTTCGATTTTGGCCTCAAGAATATCACCACCAACATGTGGGATATCGCTCTCATTCATACCGTATTCAAGATCATTGCCGTCATTATTATGTTCCCGTTCACCAATCTGCTTGTCAAGCTGGCAACCGTATCCGTTCCCGAGACCTCCAAGAAAAAGAAGGACGAGGACGGCATTATGCTGGACGAGCGTCTGTTCATCACTCCTGCAGTTGCAGTAGAGCAGGCAGAGGTTGCTGCACGTAAGATGGCAGTTGCTTCCTGTGACGCGATGGACCGCGCGCTGATGCTGCTTAGCAATTATGATGCCAAGTCTGCGGACCTTATACGCAAGTGCGAGGACGACGTGGACAAGATGGAGGATAAGATCGGCTCGTACCTGGTCAAGCTGGCTGCAAAGAACAGCTCGGGCGAGGGCTCGAGAGAGATCACCAAGCTCTTGCATCTGATCGGTGACTTTGAGCGCATTTCCGACCACGCAGTGAACATTGTGGAGTCGGTTGAAGAAATGAAGGATAAGCAGATTCAATTCTCTCCCGCCGCACAAAAGGAGATCAACACCATGGTTGCCGCTGTGCGCGAGGTGCTTTGGAACGCGCGTGAGGGCTTTATCAACGACGACTTTAACATGGCCGCATCCGTTGAGCCTTTAGAGGAGGTCATTGACGACTTGCGTGACGCCATCAAGCTGCACCACATCGTGCGTCTGCAGAACAATGAGTGCACCATGGAAATGGGCTTCATTCTCTCTGACCTTTTGACCAACTGCGAACGCGTTGCCGACCATTGCTCCAATATCGCAGGCTGCATGCTGGAGCTTTCCAAGGAAAAGGCGCTCGATATGCATAAGTATCTGTACGATCTTAAGCACGGCAACCCCGAGTTTGACCGCAGATACCAGGAATACAAGGAAAAGTATCCCATCGAGGATTGATCCTTTAAAAATGACATAAAAGAGTGGGGAAAATCGACCTTTGTAAGATAGGGTCGGTTTTCCCACGCTTTGTTGAAAGGAAAAAATGAAAAACCTGAAAAGAACAAAGCAATATAAAGAGACCAAGGCAAGATTCTCCGAGGTTTCAAAAAGACTTGCCGAAATCTACCCCGGTGCGGAGTGCGCGCTGGAGTGGAGAACCGATGCGCCCGACCCCGCGGACGACGGCTGGCGACTTTTGATCATGGGCAGATTGTCGGCGCAATGCACGGATGCCAGAGTCAATATCGTTTGCCGTGAGCTGTTTGCAGCTTATCCCACAGCCCGGGCGGTAGCTGAAGCGCCGCTTGAGGACTTGGAGAAAATGGTGCATTCCTGCGGCTTTTATCGCGCAAAGGCAAGCAATATCAAGGACTCGTGCGCGATGCTGGTCAACGAGTACGGCGGCAGAGTGCCCGCCGACCGCGAGGTGCTGCTGACCTTTCCCGGCGTGGGACGCAAGATTGCCAATCTGCTGCTTGGGGATATTTACGGCATTCCGGGCATCGTGGCCGATACGCATCTGATCTGCATCGGCGGCAGGCTGGGCGCGTATCCCACCACGCTGAAGGATCCGCACAAGGTGGAAAAGATACTGGATATGTACGTCGAGCCCGCGGATCAGAGCGATTTTTGCCATCGCGCGGTACAGTTTGGCCGCGACTATTGCACGGCAAGAGCACCCAAGTGCGACCAATGCCCGCTTGGGGATATTTGTCCGTTTGCGCAGGCAGAAAACTAAATGAATGCTTGTAGGGGAGGATATCCTCCCCTGCAAAAGAACGAATCAGAAAGGATGTGATAATATGGAAACACAACATAAGGCGTACGGCAAGGCCGCGCGACTTTGGCGTTTTTTGCGAACAAGCCGCCATTGGTTTGCGCTGGGCATTCTGTGTGCCTTTGCCATGACGGGACTTGAGATGGTCGCACCGCAGATCGTCAACTTTACCGTGGACAATCTGCTCTCGGGCAACGAACTTGAGCTGCCCGCGTTTTTGGAGCCGCTTGTGGACGTGCCCGCGCTGATTGCGTTCCTGCAGGATAAATTATGGCTGGTGGCCATTGCCGTCATCGTGACGGGCGCTGCCTCGGTTGCTTGCCGCTTCGGTAATATGTATTTCAATAATCTGGGCGGCGAGAGCATGGTCAAAACCATTCGTGACGATCTGTTTTCGCATATCGGACGCCTGCCGCAAAGCTTTTATTCGCAGAATAAAACGGGTGATTTGATCCAACGCTCCACCTCGGACGTGGAAATGGTCAAGAATTTCGTGGCAGAGCAGCTGGTGCCTTTGTTCCGCGTCATGATTTTACTGGCGGTATCGCTGACCGTCATGTTTGTCATGAATCCGCTGCTTGCGCTGGTTCCTCTGGCATTCGTGCCCATCGTACTGACCTATTCGCTGGTGTTCCGTGCGCAGATCAGCAAGCATTTTGAGGCTTGCGATATCTGCGAGGCAGAGCTTTCCTCGATCACGCAGGAAAATCTGACCGGCGTGCGCGTGGTGCGTGCCTTTGGCCGCGAGAGAAGCGAGATTGAAAAATTTGATAAGAAAAACAAGGAATATGGTGACCGCAACGTGCGCCTGACCTGGCTGTTTACATGGTTCTGGATCATCGGCGACTTTTTCTCGGGCATGCAGGTGCTGGCCGTGCTTGGCATCGGCACGTATCTGTGCGTTACGCAGGGCATGGAGCTGGGAGACCTCTTGGCGTTCGTAACCTATAACGCCATGATGCTGTGGCCGGTGCGCTCACTTGGCAGAATCGTGTCCGAAATGAGTAAGGCAGGCGTGGCACTTGGCAGAATCAACGATATTCTCAATACTGCGCCCGAGCAGCAGACCGAGCAGGTCAGCACTGCCGATTTCAAGGGCGATATCGTGTTCGATCACGTCAATTTCCGCTACGAGGCGGAGGGCGCGCAGATTCTGGAGGACGTGTCCTTTACGGTCAAGGGCGGCAGCGTGATCGGCATCATGGGCGGTACCGGATCGGGTAAGAGCACCCTGATGGGGCTTTTGGACCGACTTTACGAGCTGGAGGATGGCTCGATCACCATAGGCGGTGTGCCGATTGCGCAGATTGAGCGCGCAGAGCTGCACCGTCGCGTGGGATACGTGCTGCAGGATACGTATTTGTTCTCGGGCACGATTGCAGAGAATATCTGCATGGGCACCGAGGGTGTGAATATGGAAAAGGTTCGCTACGCAGCAGGCGTTGCGTGCTTTGACGGCGCGGTTTCGGAATTCAAGGAAGGATACGAAACCTTTGTCGGCGAGCGCGGCGTGACGCTTTCCGGCGGACAAAAGCAGCGGTGCTCGATTGCCAGAATGCTGGCAACGCGCCCCGATATTATGATCTTCGACGATTCTCTGTCTGCCGTGGACAGCGAGACCGACGCCACCATTCGTCGCGCGCTGCGCCGCGAGTTTGAGGGCTGCACGGTCATTCTGATCTCGCACCGCATCACCACGCTCTCGCATGCGGACAGCATTGTGGTGCTGGACGAGGGACGCGTGGCAGAAATGGGCACGCATGAAGAGCTTGTTGCCGCGGGCGGCATTTACAGCCGCGTGTGCGCAATGCAGGGAAGAGACGAGGCGGTGCAGAGCACCGGGAGTACCGACGACGGGGAGGTGACGGCATGAAAAAAGAGCAAATCAAGCGCAAGGGATTGCCGTACCCCAAGGTCATTGCATTCTTCAAGCCCTATTTGTGGGTATTTGGCGTGATTTTACTGCTTGGCGTGTTCAGCGGCGTGGTGGATATCTGCCTGCCCTTGTTTCAGGAGTACGCCATTGCCAATTTCATTTTGCCGGGTACGGTTTCCGGACTTGGCTTATTCTGCCTGCTTTACGCGCTGTTTTTGCTTTCGCGCATTGTGGCAGATTTTATCTCGTCCTATCAGACCGGTCGCATTGAGGTGCTGATCGCCAAGGATATGCGCGGCGCGTGCTTCAAGCATTTGCAGTCGCTGTCGTTCTCGTTCTTTAACCAGAACAGCGTGGGATATCTGCACTCACGCATCATGAGCGATACCAGCCGTATCGGCGGCGTGGTCGCTTGGGATTTTATGAGCGGCGTGTGGAATTTGTCGTATCTGATCGGCGCAGCCGTAGTCATGTTTATCAAGGATTGGAAGCTGGCGTTGTGCGTCATGGTCATCGTACCCGTCATCGCGCTTGGCGCGGCGCTGTTTGAGCGCAGATTGCGTACGCTGAATAGCGAGGTGCGAGAGCTCAATTCGCAGATTTCGGGTAAGTTCAACGAAAGCATTACCGGCTCGCGCACGGTTCGCGTACTGGGCGCAGAGGGTAAGATGCGCAAGAGCTTTTTTGAGCTGACCGGCAAAATGCGCCGTACCGCTGTGCTGACCGCACGCGTGCGCGCAAGCTTTATCTGCCTGATCGCATTCTCCACCTCTATGGCGCTGGCGCTCGTGCTGTGGCGCGGCGGCGTGCTTGCACAACAGGACGTGGAGCTGCTGGCCAAGCTCTCGGTATTCATGACCTACGCCATGAACGTCATGGAGCAGGTGCAATGGGTAGTCAACGCTATGGCCGACATGATCTTTGTGCGTGTCAACATGGAGCGCGTGTCCAAGATTCTGGAAACAGAATCCGACGTGCCGGACAGTGCCGAGGTTGTGGAAAAATACGGAGATACCTTCCATCCCAAGAAAGAAAACTGGGAGCCCTTGCAGGGTGATATTACGTTTGAGGACGTTTCGTTTATGTACCCGGACGGCAACGAATGGGTGCTTGAAAACTTTGATCTGCACGTGCCAAAGGGCACCAACGTGGCAATCGTGGGCGAGACGGGTGCGGGAAAATCCACGCTGGTCAACCTGGTTTGCCGTTTCTACGATCCCACCAAGGGCAGAGTGCTGATCGACGGCCGTGACGCAAGAGAGAGAAGCCAGTTGTGGCTGCATTCCTCACTTGGCTACGTGCTGCAAACGCCGCATCTGTTCTCGGGCAGCGTTGCAGAGAATTTGCGCTACGGGAACCCGAACGCCACCGAAGAGGAGATGGAGGCCGCCTTGCGCGAGATTGACGCTTGGAAAATTGTCGAGCGCATGGGCAAGGGATTGGAGAGCGACGTGGGCGAGGGCGGTGATCTTCTTTCCACGGGCGAAAAGCAGCTTTTGTCGTTTGCGCGCGTCATGCTGGCAAATCCGTCTATTCTGGTGCTGGACGAGGCCACCTCGTCGGTGGATAGCCATACCGAGCAGCTGATCCAGCGCGCCACCGAGCGCGTTAGCCTTGGGCGCACCTGCTTTATTATCGCGCACAGACTTTCCACCATCCGTCAGGCCGATATCATCTTGGCCGTCAAGGACGGAAAAATTATCGAGCGCGGCAGCCACGCCGAACTGATGGCGGCCAAGGGGTATTATTACCGCCTCTATACCCGTCAGTATGAGGACGAGCAAACGCAGATCGTGCTGGACAAGAAAGAATAAAAAACAATATTTACATGAAAACCCCTTTGGTATCACACGATGCCAAAGGGGTGGTTTATATGATGTTGTTGCAGGCGAGGAGGAGCAAGCCCCTCCCCTACGACCTGATATTTTACGGATGATTCCTGTTTTGGGTAAAATTGCTTTGCCTTTGTCGCGTAGGGGAGGGGCTTGCTCCTCGTCGCCTTCTTCAACAAAAAGGAATCCCTTGCAGAAAGGGATTCCAGAATTTTTATTCCATGTTTTTCAAATACAGCTCCGCTTCCATGCAGGTCTTGCCGTCCTGGTTGATCAGGCGGAACCAATAGCCGTTCTCGCTCTCTGCGCGGTATACGGTCAGCACGTCACCGTAAGCGGCCTCGTGCAGGTAGGAGAGCGAAAAGCCACTGACGAATTTTCCAAGCATATCCGGTACGTAATCGCACAGCATATCGGGGTACTTGGTGTTGTTCATGTGCATGTTGTAATCCAGATCGGAATAGCGGATTTCGCGCGTGCCAACCTCGGTCAAGGGGATGGACGAGGAAATGCGCACGCGGCGGGGCAGCTCGTTTTTGTCAATCATTTCATCCGAGGGGAACCGGGATGCCGCGGGGAAGTCCTCGGACTTGATAAAGGTGCGGTCCTTAAGATTGACCAAGGCCCATTCGGAGGTTGCGCGGGCGTAGACCTTGCCGTCGTATTCAATTTCAAAGCAACGGTTGAAGGAATAGGAGCGCGATGGCGGACACCACGTGTTGGCCCAGATGCGGACATAGGGCGGCAGAGGCGCGTCGATGCTGACCTGAATGCGGCTCATGATAAAGCCGATGCCGTCGCGCTGGTGGATCTCGTCAAGGTCCAGGTCGATCGCGCGGCACTGTCTGTTTGCGCACTCCTGCATATACATCAGCACCTGCGAGGGGCGAATGATCAGATCGGGATCGGTGTCGTGCCATTTGGTTAAAAAATGCTCGGTATGTTTCATGGATACCTCCAAAAAGGAGCTGCCTTATAGACAAAGACAGCTCCGGTGTGGTCGAATTAAAGGGTGTTAGAGGAGCCCAGCACGTTTCTGATCTTGTGCTGAACCATCTTCTTAACCTCGCTGCGTGCGACGGTCAGGTAGCTGCGGGGGTCAAAGACGTCGGGCTGCTCTACGAGCACGCGGCGGATGCCTGCGGTCATAGCCAGACGGATATCCGAGTCGATGTTGATCTTGCAAACTGCCATAGAAGCAGCCTGGCGCAGCATATCCTCGGGGATACCGATCGCGTCGGGCAGGTTGCCACCGAGCGCGTTGATCTCACGAACGTACTCCTGAGGAACGGAAGAAGCACCGTGCAGAACGATGGGGAACTCGGGCAGTCTCTTGGAGATCTCCTCCAGCACGTCAAAGCGGAGCTGAGGCTTGGTGCCGGGCTTGAACTTATATGCACCGTGGCTGGTGCCGATGGCGATTGCCAGGGAGTCAACGCCTGTGCGGGTGACGAATTCCTCAACCTCGTCGGGGTTGGTGAACATAGCGTCCTCTGCCTTGACCTTGACGTCGTCCTCAATGCCGGCCAGCTTACCAAGCTCACCCTCAACCACAACGCCGTGTGCGTGTGCGTACTCAACGACCTTGCGGGTCAGCGCGATGTTGTCCTCAAAGGAGTGGTGAGAGCCGTCGATCATAACGGAGGTAAAGCCGCCGTCGATGCAAGCCTTGCAGATCTCGAAATCTGCGCCGTGGTCCAGGTGAAGGGCCAGATCAATATCGGTGTCACGGATAGCAGCCTGCGCAAGGCCCATGAGGTATTCGTGCTTTGCGTACTTACGTGCGCCTGCGGAGACCTGCAGAATAACGGGAGAGTTTTCTTCTCTTGCTGCCTCGGTGATCGCCTGGATAATTTCCATGTTGTTGATGTTGAAAGCGCCGATGGCGTAGCCGCCGCGGTAAGCCTTCTTGAACATTTCTGTCGTTGTTACAAGTGCCATTTTGGATGTCCTCCGGTAAAAAATACTACCGTTATTTTACCATAAAGTATGCTTAAAATCAATAGCAAATCTGTATTTTCATAAATTTTTAACCGATAGGCTGACCTTCGGAGGGGTCTTTGGACGCCACGGCGGCGCCGTTTCCCGTGCCAAGGCCAAAGCTGATGGCAATGGCGTTGTCCACGCGAAGCATGGCGCTCTCGTCCAAGTGCCCCATTTTTTCCTTGAGTCTGCGCTTATCAAGCGTGCGGATCTGCTCCAGCAGAATGATCGAATCCTTGGCCAGCCCTGCCTTATCGGCGTATATGTCAATGTGTGTGGGCAGCTTTGTCTTACCCATGCGCGAGGGGATCGCCGCGGCGATCACGGTGGGGCTGTACTTGTTTCCCACGTCGTTTTGTATGATCAGCACGGGGCGAAGCCCCCCTTGCTCCGAGCCCACCACGGGCGAGAGATCTGCGTAATAAATATCACCGCGTTTTACGGTCATCATGGTCCTGCCTCCTGTATATGTTGGTGTGATGTATTTTCATTGTTGCCGCGCACGCATCCGTTTAGTCGCCCGCACTTTTATATTGCAGTATATACGGAAATTCGACAATTTGCCCCATGCAAGGACGCATAAATTTCAGTAAAAAGATGGGATTTGCCCTTGCAAAGGCGTATGGCGTGTGTTATAATAAATTCAGAATATATTGTGGAGGTTAATATGCGCAAAACGAAAATTATTTGCACCATCGGACCTGCAACGCAAGATGAGGATACTTTGAAGGGCCTTTGCAAGGCCGGTATGAACGTAGCCAGACTCAACTTTTCCCATAATACACACGAAGATCATCAATTAAGAATAGACAGCATCAAAAAGGTGAGATCCGAGCTGGACATGCCCATTGCCATTATGCTGGACACCAAGGGTCCCGAATACCGTATCAAGACCTTTGAGAATGGCAGTGTAACGCTGGCAGATGGACAGAAATTCACCTTTACCACCGAAGAGGTGGAGGGCAACGACAGCATCGTGTCGGTCAGCTATGCGGAGCTGGTGCACGAGCTGGTACCCGGTGACACCATCCTGCTCAACAACGGTCTGCTCATCTTCCACGTGGAAGAAATTGAGGGAAAGAATATCCATTGCCGCGTGGTTTGCGGCGGAGAGCTTTCCAACCGCAAGAGCATGAGCTTCCCCGGCAAGGTCATGAAGCAGAAGTACCTTTCGGATCAGGATAAGTCGGATATTGCGTTCGGCATCAAGAACGGCGTGGATTTCATTGCGTGCTCGTTCGTTTCCTGCAAGCAGGATCTGATCGACGTGCACAATTTCCTTGCCGAAATCGGCGGCGAGGGCAAGGTGGATCTGATCGCCAAGATCGAGAACCAGTCGGGATACGACCACATTGAAGAAATCTGCGAGGTTTGCGACGGCATTATGGTCGCGCGCGGCGATATGGGTGTGGAAGTGCCGTTTGAGCAGCTGCCCGCAATGCAGAAGACGCTGATCACCAAGTGCAGAATGCTTGGCAAGCGAGTCATTACCGCAACCGAGATGCTTGAGAGCATGATCTATAATCCCAGACCCACCAGAGCTGAGATTTCGGACGTTGCAAACGCAGTTTACGACGGTACCAGCGCTATCATGCTGTCGGGTGAGACTGCTATGGGTAAGTACCCCGTGCAGACGGTGCAGGTCATGTCCAAGATCGCGGAGACCACCGAGAATAACATTGATTATACCGACATTTTCTACGGCACCGAGTTCAGAATCAAGAACACGGTAGACGCCATTTCGCACGCAACCTGTGCGGTGGCGATCGACATTGGCGCAAAGGCCATCGTGGCCTGCTCGCTTTCGGGTATGACCGCGCGCATGGTTTCGCGTTTCCGCTGCCCCGTGGATATCATTGGTCTGACCACCGACGAGAACACCTACCGCAAGCTGGCGCTTTCCTGGGGTGTGACACCCGCGCTGTGCGAGAAGTACCCCTCGACCGACGTGTTGTTCTACACGGCAACCAAGATGGCACCCAAGCTGCTGCCGATGGAGAAGGGTGACAGCATCGTGATCACGGGTGGCGACACCACGGGCGTATCGGGCAAGACCAGCTTGATCAAGGTTGAGCAGATTTATTGATTTGAGTAAATGAAAGAAAAACACCGCTCGGGCGGTGTTTTTCTGTTGGTTCACTCCAACAGGATGAAAGTTTGGGTCGAGCCTTTTCAGAAAAGCATGGTGGCGTGTGAATGTCGTTATACTTTCGAGTGTAAGTGACGCCACCCGATGCTGAATTTCATCAAAATTCAGCATCCAAAAGTCAACCGGCAGCGCCCTCGTCGCCTCCGCAGAGGCGAAGCTTTTTTCGGCGTTTAATTTGCGAAGCAAATATGTTCTTCTTTGGGCCTCTTTGCTCAAAAAGAACGGAGAGGGTTTTCTCAATGTCACATACCCTAATTCATTCCGTGGAGGCGGGGCTCTTTGCTTGACAACTTCGTGCCATTATGCTATAATTATCCCATCATCCATTTGACCGAAAAGAGGAAATATATATGAAATATCTGAATATGAAAACCATCACAAAATCCGCGCTGCTCTCACTTGCGCTGCTGCTTTCGCTCTCTCTTTTGCTGATCGGCTGCGATGCTCCCGCGCCCGAGGGAGAAGGTACAGAGCAAAATGCCGACAGCAACGTCACCTATACTGTCACCGTGCTTGATCCGAGCGGTGCGCCCGTATCCGGCGTTGGTGTCCAGTTCTGCGACGATAACGGCTGCCGCATGCCCATGACCACAAACGCCGAGGGCGTTGTCACCCTGACCGAGGCAGAGAGCAATTTCCATATCACCATCGTCAGCGTGCCCGAGGGCTTTGCCAAGGATTCCGAGGAATATCATTTTGGCGATGCATTTGAATTGACCGTGACGTTGACCGCGGAGTAAAAATAAAAAGCAGCCCCATGGGGCTGCGGAATAAGCGGGAAAAGCGCAATCCCCCTCGTGTCATCCTGAGCGGAGAAAACATCCCGTGTGGATGTTTTCGTAGTCGAACTTTCAAAAATCTGCAACAAATTGCTGATTTTTGAAAGTCAAAACGCTTGCAGCGTTTTGAGGATCTACGAGGGGCAACATCATTCGCCCGTAAATCCCGACACTCCGTGTCGCGCTCCGCGTTCGACTCCACTTCGTTCCGCTCAGGATGACACGGGCGGAGTTGTGCATCATAAAAGCCAAAAGCAGAAGCCATCTCTGACTTCTGCTTTTATTTATTCGGCCGCTAATTTTTCACGCCCCATCGGGCTGTTTTTCTTATTCATTTTGCATTTATTGCAGCTCATCCAGCTTCTCGTGCATCTCATCCAAGGACTTTCGGATGCTCTTGGCAAGCTTGGAATACGTGGAGGACACGGTATTCTGCTTGGATGCGGCAATGTCGCGCAGCAGCGCGTGCGGTCCGCCGATAACCGAAACGTACACGACACCCGCGTCGATGCGGACGGTATCAAAGATCTTATCCAGCATTTCCCACGCAACAGGGTCACTCATATACTTACGCTTGAGCGCAACCTCATAATACGCAGGTTTGACCGTGCGTGCACTCTCCGAGGCCATGACCTCAAGCACTGCACCCAGCATCTCGACTCTGTTCTCCGCGACTGTTACGGGAATGCCGTACACCGTGATCTGGTCGTGCTGAAGCGTGCCGTAGTCCTTTTGCGCCTTGTCAAACTTGGGCATAGGCACGATGCCGTACGGATCCTTCATGTTACGCACGTCTGCCTGCTCGACCGCAACCAGACGCGTGGTGATCATCGCCGCCTTGCCTGCCGTGAAATCGCGGCGGAGCTCGTCCTGCTCGGTATCGGCATCGTCACCGGCATATACGTAAGAGCCGCTCTCGTAATACAGATTCAAAATTTTATCGGTCGCATCCGACAGCTTCTGCAGATCCAGCACGTATTCGTATTCGCCGTCGGGATTCTTTTCCAGCAGCGAAATATCACAGGACACCCAATAGGGGTCGGTGCTGATACCCGAAGAGGTGATCAGACCGTAAAAGTCATCCTTGTCCGCCTCTCCGTTACCGTTGAGGTCACGGTAAAAGTTTTCCGACAGCGTTGCCTGATAGTCCAGCGTCCACTCACCGCTCTCAACCGCCTCGTACAGGTACGGCAGGCTTCTGTCATCAAACGCGGTCTTGTTGAACGCGGTCACGAACGCAAAGCGGTAGTTTGAGAGTGCAATCATACCCGTTGCACTGTATTGTCTGCCGTCATAGGACAGGGTGTTGTTATAATCCTGCGTCCAATAGTTCTGCGACAGGTCCAGATACGTCATCTGGGTCAGATCGCGGAAGTTGCCCTCCAGCGTGGTATACATCACCAGGTAGCACGCACCCGCCAGCAGATCGTACTCGTCCGATCCCGCCAGCACGGCGTCACGTACCGCCTGTACGGGCGGCTCGGGGCTGGGATCGTCCAGGGCATGGGACACGATATTGACGCCCAGGCGATCGTTGACTACGAGATTGCGGTTATAGATGGCATCGTTGACCGGCTCGGAATTGAGCTCGGGAACCGAAACCTCATCCCACGTCCAGCCCTGCAGTGCACGGCTGATGATGACGACGTCGTCTCCGTCAAAGTCCAACTCATCCGGTACGGCGTCCAGGAAAGCAGTTTCGGCCGACTCGGCAGAAGCCGACGTCTGTTCTTCTTGCTCGCCGGGATCCACACAGGCAGCAAGCAGCGAAAGCATGGTTGCAAGCAACAGGAGTAATGCGAAAAGCTTTTTCATGGCAGTCACTCTCTTTCATAATGAATTGAATTCAGTATAACATATCCTTGTAACTTTGTCAAGAAAAAAGCGGAGTGGCTTCACACCACTCCGCTGCTTTTCTTACTGCTCCAGCTTTTCAAATTTCTTTTCCATCTTGGACAGATTCTTTGCCACCGTTTTATCCATTTTCTTATACCTGGAAGCAACCGTGTTCTTCTTGGAGGTAATGATCTGTCGCAGCTGGTCGTGCGGGTTGCCCAGTGCGTTGGTGTACACGATGCCCGCGTCGATCCTGACCGTGTCGAAAATCATATCCAGCATCTCCCACGCGACCGGGTCACTCATGTACTTACGCTTGAGCGCGATCTCGTAATACGCGGGCTTGACCTGACGCAAGGACTCGGAAGCCATGACCTCCAGCACCGCACCCAGCATATCGAATCTGGTTGCGTCTGCCGTAGCGGGGATGGCATATACCGTGAACTGGTCGTGCATCAGCGTGCCGTACTTCTCCTGCTCCTGATTGAATTTGGGCATGGGCACGATACCGTACTGCTCCTCCATATTACGCACGTCTGCCTGCTCGACCGCAACAAGACGGGTGGTGCACATCGCACCGTTGCCTTTTGCAAACGCAATGCGGATATCGTCCTGCTCAGCGTCGTAGTTGGTGTGCGGATACACGTAAGTGCCGCTCTCATAGAACAGCTGCAGGATCTTGTCGGTCGCATCGGACAGTCTTGCCGAATCCAGCACGTATTCATATTCGCCGTCCGCGTTCTTTTCCACCAGGGTCAGATCGCAGGATGCCCAATAGGGGTCGGTGCTGATATAGGGAGAGGTGATCAGACCGTAGAAATCGTCCTCGTCCTTTTTGCCGTCACCGTTCAGGTCCTGATAAAAGTCCTCGGCGAGCACAGACTGATAGTCCAGCGTCCATTCGCCGTTATTGACCGCCTCGTACAGGTAGGGCACGTTCTTATTGTCAAACTGATTCTTATTGAACAGCGTCACGAAAGCAAAGCGGTAGGTGGACAGCGCGATCATACCGGTTGCGCTGTACTGCCTGTCGTGATAAGAGATCACATTATTATAATCCTGCATCCAATATTCCTGCGAAAGATCCAGGTAATCCAGCTGCGTCATATCGCAGAACAGACCCTCCAAAGACTCCTGCAGCACAAGATAAGCAGCACCCGCCAGCAGGTCGAACTCGGCAGAGCCCGCCAGCACGGCGCGCTGCACCTCTGCGATCGGCTTTGCCTGATCTGCATCGTCAATGGCATGAGAAACGATATTGATGCCAAGTCTGTCCCCGACTGTCACGTTTCTGTTAAAAACGGCGTCGTTGACCGGCTCGGAGTTCAGCTCGGGTACGGCGACCTCATCCCAGGTCCAGCCAAGGAACGCACGGCTGACAATGGTAACCTCCTCACCGTCATATTTCAGACTGTCCGGAATATTATCCAGCTGCAAAAGCTCGGTGTTCTCCTCGGCAACCGTTGAATCCTCCGCCTGCTCGTCCCCTGTGTCCGCACAGGCGACCAGCACAGAGATCAGTGTGGCGAAAACGAGAAGCAATGCTAAAAATTTTTTCATCGGGGTCACACTCTCTTTCTTGTTCGTTGTCCTCAGTATATCATAATAAAGCTTGCTTTGTCAAGAAAAAAGTGGCAAACTTCTGTGAGCTTGCCACTTTTTCATTCGGTTTGATCAGTCAGCTAAATTCTCCAGCTTTTTTTGCAGCTTGGTGATCTGCCTGGAAACGGTATTGTTCAGCTTTTTGCACGAGGATGCAACCGTATTTTTCTTGCTTTGCGCGATATTACGCATGGTGTGATGCGGGCTGCCCATGTAAGTAATATACACAAACGAAGGGTCAGTACGCATGACTGCGAAGATCAGATCCAGCATATCCCACGCCACAGGGTCGCTCATATACTTGCGCTTGAGTGCGATCTCATAATATGCAGGGCGTACCAGCCGCAAGGACTCGGAGGCCATAGCCTCCATGGCAGCACCGATCATATCGTACTTGCCCGAAGCAGCCGATGCAGGAACCGAGAACACCGTGAACTGGTCGTGCATGACCGAGCCGTATTCGGGCTGCGCAGCATCATATTTGGGCATTGGCACGATACCGTATGCCTGCTCCATATTACGCACGTCCGGCTGCTCTACCGCCATCAGACGCAGCGTGATCATGGCACACTCGCCGCGGGAAAAGATCTCTCTCATATTATCCTGCTCGACGTTGTACGTAATCGGGCTGTGTATGTCGGTGCCATTGTATCCGTAAAACAGATACAGCACTTTATCCATGACGTTGGAATAACGCTCCAGATCCAGCACGTACGTGTATTCACCGTCCTCGTTCTTTTGCACGATAGGCAAATCGCAGGACGCCCAGTATCCGTCCACACTAATGCCCCAGCAGGACACAAAGCCGTAGAAATCGCCCTCGTCTGCTTTACCAGAGCCGTTGATGTCCTGATAAAAATCCTCAGCAAGCGTCGCCTGGTAATCCAGCGTCCATTCGCCATCGGAGACCGCATCGTACAGGTACGGCACGCTCTTGTTGTCAAATTCATCCTTATTGAACATGGTCACAAAGACAAAGCGATAGGTGGACAGCGCAATCATACCCGTTGCAGTATGCTGCATGCCCTGATACGAAATCGCCTCGTTATAATCCTGCATCCAGTAATCCTGCGAAAGATCCAGGTAATTCAACTGTGTCAGGTCGATAAACGTGCCCTCCACTACGGCAGGTGCGGTCACATACGCGGCTGCAGCCACCATGTCGTACTCATCCGATCCGGCCTTGACGGCACGCTTGATCTCGTCGATCGGCAGCTGCTCACTCGGATCTTGCAGGGCAGCGGAGACAATATTGAGCTTCAGTCTGTCGGCAATTGCCACGTTTCTGTTGAACATGGCGTCGTTCACAGGCTCGGAATTGAGCTCGGGCACGGCAACCTCGTCTGCCGTCCATCCTTGCAGCGCGCGGTTCAGGATCACGATATCCTCCCCGTTAAACTTGAGATCCTCGGGAAGATTGTCCAAGTACAACAGCTCAGTGGTTTCCTCAACGGCAGAGCCGTCGGTTCCGCCCTCCTCAACGGGCGCATCCACACAAGCAGCCAGGGTAGAAAGCAGGGTCACTAAAACAAGCAATACTGTCAAAAATCTTTTCATTTCTCGGCTTTCCTTTTCTTTATGATATTCTCAGTATAGCATACAACTCCCCGCTTTGTCAAGGCAAAAAAAGCCGCGCTCAGCGAAATTGCTGCGCGCGGCCCTCGTTCATACGGGGATCAGATCATCCTTCCAGATTCTCCATCTTATTAACGATCTTGGCAAGCTGCTTATTCATCTTATTCTTGGACATACCAAAGGTCGAAGCCACACTGTTGTTCTTATTCTCGATCATAGTGCGCAGGTGATGGTGAGGATATTCCAGCGAATCGGCATAAATCACGCCTGCATCCACGATTACGTGCTCAAATGCCATATCCAGCATATCCCATGCAATCGGGTCGCTCATGTACTTTCTCTTGAGTGCGATCTCATAGTACGCGGGCTTGACCATACGAAGGTTCTCGGATGCCATGACCTCCATGACAGCGCCGATCATCTCTATCTTGCTCTGGGCAGCCGATGAGGGAATTGCAAATACCGTGAACTGGTCGTGCATCTGCGTTTGATAATTCTTCTGCAGCTCGTCGTACTTGGGCATGGGCACGATGCCGTACTCCTCTTGCATATTGCGAATCTCATCCAGCTCAACAGCCAGCAGACGCAGCGTGGAGGTAGCGGCTCTGCCCTCTGCAAACATCTCGCGGATCGCAGGCTGAGCGGAGCTGCCCTCAGTCTCCTTGCAGAGATAGGTACCGCCGCTTTCGTGGATCAGAAGCAAAAGCTTATCTACCGCGTTGGAGAGCTTTTCGGTATCCAGTGCCCAGGTATAGGCGCCGTCCGCATCCTTATCTACCAAAGCGATATCGCATGCGCTCCAATAAGCGTCTACGTTGATTACGGCGCTGGTCACAAGACCGAACAAGTCATCCTCGTCATGCTTTCCGTCACCGTTGAGATCCTGGTAGAAGTCCTCAACGAGAGAAGCATGGTAGTCCAGCGTCCATTCGTTGTTCTCTACCGCCTCGTACAGGTAAGGCAGGCTCTTATCGTCAAACAGCTTCTTATTGAACAGCGTGACAATTGCCAGACGGTAGGTAGAGAGTGCAATCATACCCGTAGCGGTATATTGGCTGTCACCATAGGAGATCGTATCATTGTAGTCCTGCATCCAGTAGCTCTGCGAAAGATCCAGATATTCCAGATCGCGCAGATCGTAGAAGGTGCCGCCAAGTGCTGCGGGCAAGGTTGCATAGCACGCACCGGCGAACAGATCGTAATCATCGCTGCCCGCCTTGACCACGCGCTCGATCTCCGCCACCGTTTTGAACGGGTCGGAATCCTCAAGCGGTTGGGACACGATCTTAACGTTCAAACGGTCACCGACCACAATGTTACGATTGAATACCGCATCGTTGACAGGATCGGAAGTGAGCTCGGGCACAGCGATCTCATCCACGGTATACTTCTGCACACCGCGGCTCAGGATCACCACGTCCTCGCCGTTGAATTTCAAATCCTCGGGAATGGCGTCCAGACGTGCATCCTGCTCAGTGGTCTCTTCTCCGGCTGAGGTTTCGCCGTCTTGTTCATTCGGTGTGTCCACGCAAGCGGCCAACAACGCGATCAGCGTCAGCAGCGCAAGCAGCATTGCAATTGTCTTTTTCATACTTTTTCTCTCCAACAATTTCTATTATGGGCAGATTATACCACTTTCTCTTGACTTTGTCAAGAGAAAAAAGCGACCGCCGTTCCCGGTGGTCGCTTAGGTTTATTTGATCATTCCTCCAGCTTTTCCAGCTTGCCCTGCAGCTTGATCAGAGATCTCTTGCACGATTTTGCCACGCTTGCAAACTTGGAGGACGCATTGTTCTTTTTGCCGTTTACGATGGTGCGCAGCATATGATGCGGGAAATTCAGCGAGAGGCCGTAAACCACGCCTGCATCCGTGATCATTCTGTCAAAGGTGAGATCCAGCATCTCCCACGCGATGGGGTCGCTCATATACTTGCGCTTGAGCGCGATCTCATAATACGCGGGCTTGACTGTTCTTTGCGACTCGGAGGCCATGACCTCAAGCGTTGCGCCGATCATCTCAAGCTTATCCTTGGCTGCCGAGACAGGCACACAAAATACCGTAAACTGGTCGTGCATCAGCGTTCCGTAGTCCTCTTGAGCCTCGTCGAACTTGGGCATGGGCACGATGCCGTACATCTGCTCCATGTCGCGCACGTCGGGCTGCTCCACGGCAATCAGGCGCAGCGTGGTCATCGCGCTGTGACCCTCAGCAAACATCCGACGAATCTCGTCCTGCTCGGTATTGCTTGCCTCCTCCTTGTAAAGGTAGGTGCCGCCGCAATCATAGAACAGGATCAAAAGCTTATCCACCACGTCCGACACGTGTCCGACGTCCAGCACCCAGACGTATTCGCCCGCATCGTTCTTTTCCAGGATGGGCATGTTGCACGAGCTCCAATAAGGGTCGGTGCTCAGTCCCGGGCAAGAGATAAAGCCGAACAGATCCGCCTCGTCATGTCTGCCGTTACCGTTTAGGTCCTGGTAAAAATCCGCTGCCAGCGAGGCCTGATAATCCAGCGTCCACTCGCCGCTGCTGACCGCATCGTACAGGTACGGAACGTTTTTGTTATCAAACAGATTCTTGTTGAACATGGTGACAAAGGCAAAGCGATAGGTAGAGAGCGCGATCATGCCCGTGGCGGTATACTGGCTCTGTCCGTAGGAGATCAGCTCGTTGTAGCTCTGCATCCAGTAATCACGCGAAAGATCCAGGTACTCAAGCTCAGTCAGGTCGTAAAACGTTCCCTTGAGCACAGAGGGCATGGTGGTGTAGCAAGCGGATGCGACCAGGTCGTAATCCGACGATCCCGCCTTGACAATGCTCTCAATCTCGGTAATGGGCTTGTATTCGTCGGGATCCTCAATGGGAGCAGATACGATACTGACGTTGAGTCGGTCAAACACCGTAATGTTTCGATTGAAAATCGCATCGTTGACCGGCTCGGAATTGAGCTCGGGCACCGCAATCTCGTCCTGCGTCCAGCCCTGCTTGGCGCGGCTTAAGATCACGATCTCCTCGCCGTTATATTTCAGATCCTCGGGAATGGCATCCAACTGCGCGGGCTCGGTGCTCTCCTCGGCGGCGGTGGTGTCGGTATTTTGCTGTGAGGTATCTCCCTCGGCACAAGCAGCAAGAGCCATAAGCAGCGTTGCCAATAACAGAAACAACGAAATGATGCGTTTCATCAGCACTTCTCCTTGAGTCGTTTTTATCAGTATACCATAAAATCATCTTGCCTGTCAAGAAGAAAACCCCTGCTTTCGCAAGGGTTTTCAAACACTTGTGCTGCACGAAGGCGAGAGCGAGCCCCCGCCCTACGTATTGTTGCATTTACAGTCTGTTCTTGAAGTAGCGCAGAACCATGCGTCTGCCAAACGGCACGCGCTTGTGCACGTTTGCGCGCAGGTCCTTATACAGAGCAGCAACCTGCTTCATCTGTGCGATGCTCATACCGTGACCGAATTCCTCGGCGGCAATGGCATCCATGATCTCTCCGAATCTGTGCGGGCTGACGGGCAGCTCTTGCGCAGGGGGTGCGTTCGGATCAACCTCTTCGACCTGCTCCTCGTATTCGGGCGAGCGGCCGAGAATATCCTCAAGCTCGTATGCCAGTCTGCGTGCGTACTCATCCTTGAATTCTCCCGGCTCGGGAGAGAGCCCGTAGATATCCAGAATATTGTGCAGCGCGTCAATGACCGTGTAGCTCAGCTCACGGCGATCGTCCTCGCTCGTATTCTGACCGAAATGATCCGAAAGAACGGTATCCACTGCGCTGTTCTTCTTATATTCCGCAGCAGATGCACGGTTCTTGAGCCAGGAGAGCACTCCGATCACGCCGCCAACCACAACTACCACCGAGACAAACACGATGGACGCGATGATGACCGAGCGACGCTGCATTTCCTCTGCCAGCTCTTCCTCACTCATCTGATCCTCGTCCTCTTCGTCGGGAGCGTTGACGATATCCTCGATCTCATCCTTGATCGAAGGAGGAGGCGTGGAGGCGCTTCCCTCCTCGCTCTCGCTGCTGCCCATGCCGCCGTACATACCCGCATAGTAAGCGGGCGTGCACTCGTACTGCACCCAGCCGATGCCGTCAAAGAATACCTCGATCCACGCATGCGCCTCATAGTCGTGCACGTAGGTTGCGGATCTGGCAACTCTGTCGATGCTGCTGTTGGTATTGAAATCGCAAGCAATATAACCCTCGACATATCTCGTGGGAATGCCGTATTCACGCAGAATCAGCGCTGCGGCAGAAGCAAACTGCACGCAATATCCCTCTTTGGTATTGGTCAGGAAATTCTCCACACCGTCAAGATCCGCATTGACCAGCGCAAGGTCGGGCGTCAGCGTATACGTGCAGCCCATATCCTCGATGATATAATCAATGACCGCTCTGACAAGATCGTTTCTCTGCATTGCCGCAGATGCAAACGTCGCGTTTGGCATTGCCGCAGATGTGAAATCATAGGGGTATTCGGTAATGGCGTAGATCGGCTCGTCGTAAGCCTCCTCGTCTACCACGGTCACAACCCGGTAAAGCAGGCCTGCCCATACCATATTCTCATCAAAGACCTCGGCAGGAAGGTATTCCTCCCCGATCTCTTCGCCGTTTTCATCCACCAGGATTTCCTTGGTATAGTAAACGGTCTGCCCCGACCAATCCAGATCGGCGACGGCTTCCACAAGTCTGTATTCCTCGTGCGTCACAGCCTCGACGTGCTCAAACTCGCCCGTTTCTTCCTTGACCTTGTAGGTCGCCTCACGGTAGATTTTGTCGGCAAGCTCGGCTAAGATCTTGCTCTCGCTCTTACCGGTATAGTACGCGTACACGTAATCGGTATAGTTGGTGTCGTCCTCCTGGTCGTCAAGGTCGCCGCCAAGCAAAATGCGGTCGATCTCGCGCTTATCGGAGTCCTTGCCCGTAACGTAGCGGTGCAAAAGCGACTGCTCGTTTTGGGTGCTGACGCTCTCCACCTTATAGTTGCTGTCCAGCTCAATGACGTATTCGGCGCCATCCGCATCGGTCAGGATAATCATCTTATCCTGCGTCAGATACCTGACGCTTTCGCTCTCATGAATAAAGGATGCAACCACCTTGCCGCTTCTGCGGTAGCTGATGGTGGTAAAGCCTCTTGCGGGAACGTCTTCTTCAACCTTAACAGAATACGTGGTATTGACGTCGGTTCCGTACGAAAGCTCCACCACCTCGTAGGAATTATACGCCAATATCAGTTCCTTTTGCAGATTATACTCCGCAATATCCGCACCCAGAATGCCGATCCAATCCTTGTCGGTCTTGATGGGTGCAAAGGTCATGGCGCTGTACTTGGTTCCGCTCTCGGCAAAATCACGGCCGGTCAGCACGCCGTCAAAGTAGTTGACAAAGCTGTGCTCACTCGGCTCGTTGTTGCCGTAGCCGTACAGCCCTCGGCTCTGATCAAATACGCTGGGCAGATACAGAAGCGACGAATAGCTGTTGACGCGACGCATGTGCACGCGCATCGCCACAAATCCAAGATCTGCTTCCTTGTGGTACTTATTCAAAAAGTCGTAGCCCGGATCAAACATCTCAAGCTCGGGATGCGAGAGCTTGTAGAAATCGTAAAACATCTGATCCGAAGGATGCTGCCTGATGCCGTATAAATCTCTCCACGCATCAAACGCACTCGGATTTTCCTCGTCGTCCGAGGACTGCGCGGGATACCACGCGCCATCCATGTAATCCACGCCGATCCAACCGCGCAAATACAGGTTAGCCGGATACTGCGATTCAATAAAGAACAGCTGCGTGCCGTCAAAGGTAATGTGCTCAAGCTCGGTGGAATGCGGCGTAAAGTTGTCGTTCTCCAGCTCGTATTCCAGCTCGTCCAGACGTTCGTCGTCGCCCATCAGCGCAGCGGTCACGTACGCGCGCGCATACGAGATCTTTTCATCCAAAAGCTCAATGACCATGTGCTTTTTGATGGTCAGCGCGGGCACGATGATCACAATGACGCAAACCGCCAGCATGATGGCAGCCGCAAAGCCGCCCATCGCGCTCTTGGCGCTATCGGTCACCTGCTCGTAGCGGCGTGCCGCACGCACCTGCTTTTGCACTTCCTTTTGGTGTAGCTTCTGCTGCTTCTTTTGCTGCTTGAGCGCCTTTTTCTCTTGCTCTGTCAGGCGCGGCTTTTTGACCTTGACCTTTTTCTTGGGAGCCTCAAAGTAGGAGGAGATTTCCTCGTCAACGGTCTTATCTTTTTTCTTATTTTGCTTCTTTTGCTCGCGAGCCAGCTTCTTTTGCAGCTTTTTCTCAGCCTTCTCGCGCTTTTTCTGCAGATATTCCTCGGGATATTCGGGTTTATCCTGCTCTGCAAACATTTGCAGCTTGGTATCGTACTGGTTGGCATCCACCGCGCGGCGGAACATTTTGTCGTATGCCCACATGACCAGCACGGCAGCCACCGACGCGATCAGCATACCTGCGCCAAGGCCGCTGGATGCGATGTTGAACACGCATACGGGCACGATGACCACAAGGCAGGTAATGGTGGGCAGCACGGGACGCGTGCGCTTGGCGATCAGCGGAACGAATACAGCCGACAGCACCAACGCCATGACCAGCATACCGTCCGCACCGTAAGCGGTCAGCTTTTCAAGGTAATACCCCGCCAGCGACTCGCCCGAGGTCAGATTCGGCACGCCGATACCGAGATTTGACAGATACAACGTAAATCTGGACAGATACAGGCGGCACAAAAAGCCGTTGTAAAGTGCCAGCACGCCCTGCACGACGTTGGGAGAGAGGATTGCAATGCCCGCAGCACCCAGCGCAAGACCGCCAAGCGCGGTATAGCGGTTATAGCAAATCAAGCCGAACACGGCCGTTGCAAACAGCGCAAGCCCCAGCATGGTAAACTCGGAAACGCCTACCCAGAAGCCGTACGAGCCGGTAAACGCACCGCCAAAGAACATCATCAGCGCCCAGCAGAGGCACATGACTACAAGGCAGCGGCAGACATATCCCAGAATACGCGTGCGCAGTCCTCTTCCCGCCTGGTCGGGCGGACAGATCAAAGGTCTTTGATGCTCGGGAATCAGCGGCACCTGCTTTTTCTGCTTAGGCTGCTTTTTCGCCTTGACTTTTTTCTCTTTTTTTGCCATGCCGCTCACCTCCCCTCATTTTGCTCGGGCAATCTGCCCGTCACCAGCACAAGGCCATTCTCGGCCAGCTGCGCGCGGCAGCCCTCGATATAGCGCATTCTTTGCGTGCGGTTGGCAAATCGCTCCTCGGGGTTATACAGCATGACCTGCGACGAGCCGAAGGTTGCGCCCTCGGTCATACCGGGAATCGAACACAGTGCGCTGACCGACGAGCGATCCATGGCACCCGTGACGAAAATCTGCTTGGTGCTCTGCGTCTCGGCCGCCATGGCGCAAAGTCTTGCCACGGTATCCTCGGGAGCACACAGGGGCGCTGTGGCAAATTCGCGGAAGATCAGCTCAAAATCCTCCTTGCCGTGCAGCGTGACACAATACGCGCCTGCCTCGTTGCGACGGTCAAACCACATCAGGTTGACAATTTTTCCGTTGCGGAATTCCTCCAGCAGCACGGCCACGGTCAGCTCAACCACTCCGTCCGCCAGATATTCGTTCATATCCTCATAGTAAAGCTCGGATGCAAGCAGGTTTTCGTCTTCTTCGACAGGAATCTGCTGCGCAGCTCTCTTTTCCTCGGCAGACGCATGAATATCCTCGCGCAGCTTGGCCTTTTGCTCGCGGCTCATTTTCAATCCTTGATCCTTGGCTACCGCCAAAGCCGACGCATACTGCAGCTTTTCAGCCTTTTTCTGCGCCTTGATCTGCTTGCGCGTCATCTGCTCGGGCGTTTGCGCCTCGGGAGGTGCATCCGGGAAGGTGCGCGCCAGATCGCAATACACGTTGGTGATGTTGGCAGTACCGGTGTTGTACTCCTTGACGATCATCTGCTCGCTCTTGGACGAAAGCTTCCAGTGAATGCTCTTGAGCGAGTCACCCATGCGGTAATCGCGGATGTCGCTGACCTCCAGACGGTCGTAGGAGATGGGTGAGCGCACCGTTCTTGCCACGCTGTCCGAGATTGCCTGCGCGGCAGCCTCATCCAGATTCAGCTTTCTGGGCAGGACGTAGACCTGATTGTAATTCTCCACGTCCACGCGCACGCGCATCAGACGGAAGAAATCGTATACGTAAAAGCACTTGACGCCGATATCGTACGTGCCGCGGAAGCGGAAGCGGATCTCGTTGCCCACGTCGTAGCTTGCAAAGGGCGACATGGAGAGACGTACCGTACGCAGCGTGCAGCGCACGCTGTTTGCCTGCGGCAGCCACATCATTGCCTCCACGAATGGATAGGCGAAAATGGAGCTGTTATTGACACGGAAATGATACGTATAGGGCTGGTTCTTTTCCACGGTGGCCGCGTCCGACATCATATATACGTTGAGAGCCATTTTGGCAGTCAGCATATAAAGGAACAGCACGGGCAACAAAAGCACCAGGAAAACGAACAGAATATGCGAAAATGGGTTATTGAGCGCCTGCGTAAAGATCAGCACGGCACCCAGAATGGCCAGATACCACCAGAAATTCTTGGTCAGACCAATGGTGGCGCCTCTCTTGCCCATATCCTTGCCGCGCGCGTAAGCCTCGCGCTCGCGTTTGGTGGATGGCAGACGGATCTTGGATGCCAGCGCAACCGTAGTTTCGTTGACAAAGATCTCCTTGAGATTCTTTTCCTTGGAACCTGCCTGCTGCTTCTTGTAATAGATCAGGTACAGCACCAGCAGAGTGCCGAACAGCAGCAGCGCGGGAATCAATACAAAGGCCGTCACGCTCGTATGCGTAATGCCGTCCTCTGCGTACTTTTCCACCGCACGCAGGCGCGAAGCAAGTCCTGCACCGCAAGCGATGCAAAGCACGCTTGCAAGCAGATCAAGTCCTGCAACGATGCCCGCCCAGCGCGTCATTTGCTTGACGCTCTTGGGGCCAAGGCTAAAGAGGTTGAAGCCCGCGATCAGCGCATAGATCAGCGCGCAGATCAGCGCGGCAAAATACAGCACGCCCGCGGCCTGAAGGCCAAGCAGCGCGCCGATGATATCTTCCTCGGACATCTTGAACAGGCTAAGGTACTCCTCAAGTCCTGCCAATTCCCCTCCCGAGAAATAAGCGAATAATCCCATGCCGCTCGCATGCAGATCCAGCACGTCCGGAACCGCAAGACGAATGGCGTCCAGGCAGACAAATACGATCTGACAGACGATCAGAATGCCCGAAAGCACCCAAAGCAAAATGCGATACAGCTTGGCATAGTCCACAGGCTTTGCCTTTTTCTTTGCTTTGACCGTCTTTCGAACAAACGAATGTCCGCAACCGTCGCATACCTTGGGGTTCAGCGGCAATATCTTGCCGCAATCGGGGCATTTGACCGCCACCGTCGCACCGCAGCTGAGGCAGTACGTCTTACCCGCAGGAATGCTTTTGCCGCATCGGGGACAGAGTTTGGACTGTTCCATCAAAATTCTCCTTAGCGTAAATTAAACGGTGGTCTTATTTTCTCTTTTGCCCTTATAAGGCACTTCGGTCGTACGCAGAATCTCGCCAAGGACGTCGTTTGCCGTGATATGATTGAGCTTTGCCTCCTGCTTGAGCATCAGACGGTGGCCGATCGCCGCGCGGAAGATGGCAGCAATATCATCGGGCAGCACGTAATCTCTGCCGCGCAGGAACGCATACGCGCGAACCAGGTGCATCAGCGCAACGGTTGCACGGGGGGATGCGCCAAGCGCCAGAGAGGGATGCTTTCTGGTAGCGCCGATCAGGTCTACCATGTACTTATACAGCTCGTCGTTGATCTCTACCGTAGTAACCAGCTCACGGATCGCGCGGATCTCCTCTACGCTGAGCACCGCGTTGACCTCGTCCAGAGGGCTGTGGTCGCGGCGCGCCTTGATGATGTTGATCTCCTCCTGCGCGCTGGGGTAGCCCATAAAGATCTTGAGCGCAAAACGGTCAAGCTGTGCCTCGGGCAGCGGATAAGTACCCACGTAGCCGGTGGGGTTCTGGGTTGCGATTACCATAAAGGGATCCGGTACGGCCATGGTCTCGCCGTCAACCGAAACCTTGTTCTCTTCCATTGCCTCAAGCAGCGCAGACTGCGTCTTGGGGCTGGCACGGTTGATCTCGTCTGCCAGCAGCAGATTACACATGACAAGGCCGGTGCGGAATTCAAACTCTTCCTTTTGTCTGTTATAGATGTGGAAACCGGTGATGTCGGAAGCCATAACGTCGGGGGTGAACTGTGCGCGCTTGAAGGAAAGGCCGGTGGTCTTTGCCAGCGCAGACGCCAGCGTGGTCTTACCCGTACCGGGTACGTCCTCAATCAGCACGTGAGAGCCGGAGAGCATGGCGGTCATGAGCATGATGATCTCATTTCTCTTGCCAACGATGACCTTTTCCACCTCGGAGATGGCAGCCATGACCTTTTGGTGTGCGGCCTGCATTTCGGGAGAAAGGGCGGGAGTGTTTTTTTGGCTTTCGGTGTTCATATTTGGTTTACTTCCTTTCAAAACAATATACAGACATTATAGCATATTTTCTTTATACTTTTCAAGGGCTTTGAGGGCATGCTGCACAATTTCTACATCCAAAGAAAAAAATTTACAATTTTCCGAAAAGAAAAACAGCCCCATCGGGCTGAGAAATAAGCGAAAAAAACGAAAGCAGAGGTCTTTGATGAAGGATTCTGCTTTCGGTTTTTATGATGCGCAACCCCGCCCGTGTCATCCTGAGCGAAGCAAACAATTGAGTATTGTTTGCGAAGTCGAAATATCTACGGGCGCAACGTACCCACCCTCGTAAATCCTCAAAACGTGTACCACGTTTTGCCTTTCAAAAATCAGCAATTTGTTGCAGATTTTTGAAAGTTCGACTCACAAACATCCGCACCGGGATGTTTGTTCGCTCAGGATGACACGAGGGATATTGCACTTTTTCCGCTAATTTCGCAGCCCCATCGGGCTGTTTTTAACAATTCGCAAGGCGGGAGCAAAGCCCCCGCCCTACGGTTTATTTTTATCGCGATTTTCTGCTGCTTATCCGAGTGACCCCGGCTTGCCCTTCTGTGAGAAATCAATGAGCGCACCCTCGCGGAAATGCGTGATACCGTACTTTTCGCAGATCTCGTACATTCTGGTGACGTACTCCTTGCGGTTCTTTCCTCTGAGCTGACCGACGAAATACGCCTGCACCATGGACTTTTCCACGTGCGCCTTATGCACCTCGGCATTAGCCTCCTCATACGCCTTTTCCCACATGTCCACAACGTCCTCGCCAAAGGCGATCATTTCATCGTTGCTCATGCCCTGCTGCATCATGTGTCTGACCGTATCGTAAATACCGACCTCGCACTTGGCTGCAGCCTCGGTGGTCATGTCGATATACGCGCGGATATGCCGCCAGCCCGCACCGTAGTAGTCCTCCAGGAACTCGTTCATGTGGCGGTTGTACTCCTCCTCGCTCATGTCGGGATTCCAGAGCAGCTTTGCAATCAGGTAAGCGCGCAGCTCACCGAATTCGCCCGAGGTGGACTGATAGTTGCCCTGCTCGAACATACCGATGACGTGGTGATCCTTATAGAACTTGACGTTCTCACGCAGCACGCCCAGGTTGGGGAACGGGGAGAGATAGGTCATAAAGTTGGTGGTATAGTCCCAGATATAGAGGTTATCGCAAATCGCGCTCCACTCCTCGATATCCTTCTTGAACTCGATGTTGTGCGCACAACTCTCGTCCGACAGAGGATGGCCGAAGCAGCACTCAATCGAGCAAAGACGGATGATGACGTTGTCCGCAGGCTTGATGGTCTTGGGTGCCTTGCGGGTATAGCGATACGCAAGCGTGTCCACGTAAACGTCCGGGAATTCTTCCTTGATATCGTTTGCGATGCGGTTGACAAAGGTCAGTAGCGAGCCCATGGGCGTGCCTTCACGCTCATCGATCGCCTTGCAGTTCTCGCATTGGCAGCCGAGATGCTGGGCGGCAGAGTCGTTCTGCGAGACAGAGATGATCTTGGCATACGGATTGTTGCGCAGCCAGGTCTTGACGTTGCGAAGCACGATGCGATATACCGTCTCATCAGTCAGACAGGGCTGCTTGCCCACCTCGTGCGTTCCGCCCGACAGCTCACCCAGCGTATGCACGAACGGACCCGCATAGCTGATACCGCCCTCCATCTCAGGCAGGTAGCCGCTGTTATCCTTGAGCCAGATGGCATGCTCCTGATTCTGGCTGACGTCGTGCCAAAAGGTATCGCGCATCAGGAAAGCGGGGCTGTAAACCTCGCAATAATCCGCAGGAATGCGCACGACGGGATTGTCACGAACGTGGATAAAGTCGGTGGCATAATAGCGCACACCAAGGTAATTCTCCATAAAAGTGACCACGCCGTACACGGTTCCCGAAGTGTCTTTGCCCGTAATAAACAGCTTTCCGCCCTCCTCTAAGATCGCGTAGCCGTCGTTCTTGATCTGAGAGCGCGCGTTCTTGATGCCTTCGGTGTCAAGATCAGTCTTGCCGATCACGATCAGATGCTCGGTCGATGCGTCATCGGTCACGGTCAGCTTGTGCCCCGTTGCCTCTTCGGCATACTTAAGCAGATAGTTCACCACCAGGGTAATGCCCTCGGCAGCATCCGGCTGCACGAACAAAGAGAACTCGGAAAACGCCACTCCGCCGATCTCAAACAGATCCACGGGATAGCCGGTGTCCGGCACAGTCTCTTCGGGCTCGGCGGTCTGCTCGGGCTCGGTCGTAATCTTAGGTTCGGTCGTAATCTCGGGCTCGGTTTGAGGACCGGGATCAACCGCGGGCGCGCAAGCCGCAAGGCAGCCGAACGGCATCAGCATCGCCAAAAGCATTGACAGTGTTTTTTTCATTCAGGATCTCCTTTCACGCAATTACCACTTCAGTCCGTGGAAGTAATGCCCCGTACCGATAAATCCGACCTGGCGGAAATCCTCGGGATTGTGGCGAATAATGTAGTCCATATAAGAAACGATCATACGTGCGGTCAGCAAGTATCCTTGCGCGTTGAGGTGGCCGCCGATCCAGAAATGATCGTAGAATTTCTGGTCGTACACGGGGCCGTACTCGCGCAGGTCGATCACGTAGGTGTTGTCAAAATACTCTGCCAGATCGTACATCAATTTCTGCTGTGCGTCTGCCTTTGCCTCAGCTTCTGCGCCATGGTGAGGCGTCTTCGGCATGGTGACAAGGAAGAACTTCGCCTTGGGCTGGATCTGCTTGTATCTCTGCATCACGGCAGCAAACTCACCTGCAAAGGTGGGCGCGTTTTTGGTGTAGTCCTCGCGGTTGATGTCCTCCACCGAGCCGACGGGTAAACCAAGTCCCCACAGATCGTTGCAGCCCAGCGCCATAATATAGCACTGACAAGCAAGCTCCGGATTCCAGAAGCCGTTGGCCTCGCCAAAGGATTGCAGATATTCGCGCGCGGTCATGCCGCCGCGGGAGAAATTATATACCTTGGTGCCTGCCATGCGCGCGATGAATTGCCCCCAGGAGATGTCGTAAAGATCGTGGTAGCCGCGCTGGCCATCCTCGGTCATGGATTCCAGTTCTCCCGAGGAAAGACTGTCACCAATGCAACCGATGGTGCGGAAAATGCCCACGAATCCACCGTCATTGACCAGGCGATCCAGCGGCTTTTCGTCAGGTGTTGCGTAAAAATCATTGATATTCATAGGATTCCTCCTTGCATGCAAAGCGTTTTTTTCAGTATAACATAAAATCAAATGGTTGACAAGGCGAGGAAATCACGAAGTTTGGCTCCGATTTTTGTGCAATTTTTTCAAGTTTTTTTGAAGAAAAGTACTTGACAAACACCCGTTGCTTGTGCTATGATATATGGGTACGCGAAAGCGTATGGCTTGCGGCGTTAGCTCAGCTGGATAGAGTGTTTGGCTACGAACCAAAAGGTCGGGGGTTCGAGTCCCTTACGCCGCGCCAAGAAAAAGGATAGGGAGTCCTTAGGACTCCCTATCCTTTTTCTTTCCGCCGCTTCACAACTCAGAACCCCCGCATAAGCGTCGCTTATGCGACGCGATATGCAGATTTGCGCAGGTTACCCAAGGAGCTTCTGCGCCTTTTGGCGCAAATATGGGTTCTGAGTCCCTTACGCACGTGACCTTCCCACGGCAGGAGCAAGCCCCTGCCCTACAGGGCGGGCTGTCAAGGACGTCAGCCCCTACAAGCAGGAGGGTGATGCGGCGAAAGCAAGCCTACCCTACAAAAAACCACCGCGACGTTTCGTCGCGGTGGTTTTCTTTTTATCAATATTGTATCAATACTCTTCGCTAAAGGATGCGAACTCCTCGCCCTTGCCCTTCTTGGGCTGCTTTTCCTCCAGGTAGATCACGATCTTACGGTTGTTTTCCGAGCCGATCGAGTTGGTGGAAACGCCCTCAATGTGCTGAATCTCGGAGTGAATGATTCTTCTCTCGTAAGGATTCATGGGCTCGAGCATAACGCTCTTCTTGTACTTGAGTACCTTATCTGCCATTCTTCTTGCCAGAGCACGCAGAGTCATCTCGCGCTTTGCGCGGTAGCCCTCAACGTCAACAGTAATCTTGACGTATTCTCTCTTGACGCCCTCTTCCTTCTTGTTGGCAGCCAGGTTTGCCAGATTCTGCAGAGTATCCAGCGTGTCACCGTGGTGTCCGATCAGAACGCCTGCGTTCTCACCGTCAATATTGATGACCTTATCGTCGTTGTTGCCGTCACTCAGGGTAACCTTCAGATCCAGCTGCATGTTGGCAACCAGCTTCTGCAAAAATTCCAGAGCCAGATATTCACCGCCCAGGGTGTAGCTTGCACTGATCTTTGCGGGAACTGCACCGATGCCGAACAAGCCCTTTTTGGGCTCCTCCAGAACGGTATATTCAATCTCTTCTGCGCTGCCGGCACCAAGCTCGGCCACTGCCTTTGCAACGGCCTCTTCTATGGTCTTTGCGCTTACAACAGTTTCTTTTCTCACAATTATATCCTCTTGTCAGTCTTATGAATTTTGATCATCGGATACGTCGTTCTTCTCGTTCTTATCCGACTCGTCCTTGAGCGGCTCTGCCATTGCAGGTGCCTTTTGGTTCTTGTTCTCAGCCTTCTCACCCTCTGCCTCGGTGGTTTCGGGGCGACCGATATAATTACCCTTTGCGTCGTATTCATCGTCGTCAATGTGGTGCAACGATCTGACGTTGGGATTTCTGGTGCCGCTGCTTGCTGCCTTAGGCGGCTTGGGATTCTTGCCGTACAGCTCCTTCTCGGCTGCCTTGTAATCTGCATCCGTGAAGGTGGGCAGAGGCATTGCCTTCTTCATAATCAGCTGCTTGAGCGTACCAAGCACGCTCTTGAACATCCAGTAAATGCCAACTGCTGCGGGCACGATGAACGCGATATAAACCGACATCAGGGGCATCATGAAGTCCATCATGCTGTTGGAGCAGCCGGTTGCCTTGTCGTTTGCTGCGGTGGTGGGCTGGTAGGTCAGCTTTCTGTTGATCTTCATGGAGCCGAAGTAGACCACGAAGGTCAGCACGGGTACGAGCAGCAGCCACCAGTGGCCTGCAAAGAATTCGCCGCCGCTTGTGACAGCCGACCAGGGGGTCAGACCCATGTTCCAGCTACCGATGCTGAAGCTGGGGATGCCTGCGGTAACGATCTCCTGCAGTGCGTCAAAGCACTCCTCTGCATTGGAGAAGTATGCAAAGCTCTTCAGGCTCTCAAAAGCATCAATACCCTGCTCGCCGAGCTTGGAAAGGATCTCAATGGTACCTCTGTCAGAATTCAGCGTGCCGCCAAAGCCGCCCGCTGCTGCCGAGGTGGTAAAATACTGCGCAATGGCAGAAGAAAATGCCTTAGCCTGTCCGAGCACGTAGAACGCGGGGTCAATGACCACGTAGTACAGTGCCATGACCACGGGCAGCTGGATCAGCAGAGGCAGACAACCGCTCATGGGGTTGTAATTCTCCTTCTGGTACAGCTCCTGGATCTCCTGATTGACCTTTTGCATGGTTGCCTGGTCGTTTCTGCCGGCATAACGCTTGCGGATCGCCATTTCCTTGGGACGCAGCTTTGCCTGCTTGATCATGTTCTTCTGCTGCGAGATTGCAAAGGGCAGCATGAGAATTTCCACTACCAGACCAAAATACAAAAGAGACAGAATATAGTTGTTGGTACCGAAGGTCAGATACTTGGTTGCCCAGTTGAGCGCAAAGCCGATAGCGCGCAGAATGGCATCTAAGAAGTTACCGTTGTTTTCCAGATCGATCTCGGTCTGCATGATCTCGATGATGGCCTTGGCATCTGCCTCGGTCAGGCTGTCGGGAACGGCGACCTCCTTTTTGGCGTTCTTGGAGGCATCGCGCAGGATCTCCAGCGCGTAAACCTTTGCTTCGTCCCAGCTCTCGATCACCTCGTAGCCTTCCTCAATGCTCAGCGTGCTGTCAAAGGCAAAGTCGCCCTTGTCGTTGAGGTAGCCGCCCTTATACTTCAGATAAGCGCCCTGGGCGTTATAGCCGCAGGCAGCCAGGAAAAGCTGGCGGGCTGCATCGTTGGCAACCAGCATGGTGCCAAGATCGCCGATCAAGTCCTTGGAAAGAGCCGAGGTGGACTCGGATGCTTCGGGAGCAGAGGTCTCGGCCTCGGTGCTCTGCTCTGTGGTGGTTTCTTCTGCAAACGCAACGGGAGCTGCAACGCTGACCAATACGAACGCCAGCATCAGGCCGGCAATCAGTTTTACAAACACAGACTTAACGTCTCGATTGTTCATAGTCATGTTTTTCCTCTCTTTAACCTCAAAGGGTAAAGAATTCCTCTCACGTATTTGTGAAGGCTTCTCGCCTTCTTTAGGGATATTTCGCCCACATACCTTGCGGGAATCCGGCAAAGCGGGGGCCGTTCGGTCACAGACCAAACTCGTCGTCACTACTATCTCCCTCAGATTTTTTCGGTTTTTTGTACCGCCATCCCATAGTCTTAAAGCCCGTCATAGGCACGGGATCGTATCCTGCAGGGCAACACGGATTGCACCGCAGAATTCTCCACGCCGTCAAGAGCGAGGCTGCGACAAAGCCACGATGTGTATACGCTTCAAGAGCGTAGGCGGAACACGTAGGCGTAAACCTACACGTGGGATGCGGCTTGAGCGGGGATAAAAATTTTCTGTAAAAGCGAATGAGTAATCTGCATAAATAATTCATCGGGGCTCCTTTTGAGCATACATATCCAGCTTTTGCATGGCGCGCGACAGATCTGCATACACCTCTTTCGAGGTCTTGCCCCCGATCTCGGGCTTTGCGCTGATCACGATCAGAAATCCCGTCTTGATCGGCTTTTTGCCGATCAGCTCCCTGTACGCCGCGCGGATAATGCGCTTGGCGCGGTTGCGTCCGACCGCTCCACCCACCTTTTTGGTGACCGAAAGCCCCAGTCTGTTGACGTATTTCTTTTCGGGATGTGCCAGCATCAGCCGCTTGGCAGCATAATCCTTGAGGACGTAGACGGCAACCGTCCTGCCCACAAAGCGTCCGCCTTGTCTGAATGCCTTCAGATACAGGTGATTTTCTTTAATTGCGGTTTCCTTCACCCTGTATTCCCCCTTGTCTTTGTGTCTTTTGTGCGGCGATCGTTTTTCCGTAAGTTTTTTAATGGTTTAATTCTGCTATTCGCAAAAAAACCCCGATGACTCATTCTGTGATGTGTAGGTCATCGGCGGTTTTTATGTGTGATCTTCCGTAGAAAATCAGTATGTCAGTCTCTTTCTGCCCTTTGCACGACGTCTCTTGAGAACGTTTCTGCCGTCAGCGGTCTTCATTCTCTTTCTGAAACCGTGCTCCTTCTTTCTCTGACGCTTTTTAGGTTGATAAGTTCTAAGCATGTTTGGCACCTCCTTGCTGATCAATATCGGAAGCGTATCGTTTCACAGCCGACATTTTCGCTTTTACACAATGACATCATATATTATAAACACAAAACGCGCAAATTGTCAAGTGTTTTTTGAAAATTTCAAAAGATTTTTCTCTTTTTTCCCACTTACATATCTTCCACGCGGACCACGGGGCCGTCATCCGGCAGCTTTTTGATGGTTTTGTTCCACAAAATCAGCAGAAATACCACGCTTACCAGTATGGACATCACCTCGGCGATGGGGAACGCCCACCAGATAGCCATCAGGCCGTCCTCGGTTTGCGCCAGCAAAAACGCCACGGGCAAAAGCACCACCATCTGACGCGCGATCGAAACGAACATGGAAAACAGGCTCTTGCCGAACGCGCTGAACACGCCGCCTATGGTGATGGACACGCCTGCAAAGATAAAGCTGAGCGAAATGGTGCGCAGCGCCTGCACCCCGATGCGCATTTCGGGCGCGCTCTCGGCCACGTTGAAAATAGCCAGCATCTTATCCGGGATCACCTGCATCAGTACAAGGCCGACGGTCATAAAGGTCACGGCAAACGCACAGGACACGATGGCCACACGTACAATTCTCTTTCGCTTCTGTGCACCGTAGTTATAGCCCACGATGGGGATCAGACCGTTATTGAGACCGAACACAGGCATGAACACAAAGCTCTGCAGCTTGAAATAAATACCCATGACGTTCTGCGCGGCAGTGGTCATGGCACCAAAGCCGTTGAAGATCAGATTGAGTCCGCCCGTCATAACAGAACCGATCGAGCCCATGATAATGGAAGGCACGCCGATCACGTAGATCTCCTTGATCAGTCTCCAGTCCGGCTTGAAGCCCCGGAAGGTCAGGTGAACGTCGCGATTGAGCTTGTGGTTGATGATGATACCGAAGATTGCAGACGCGATCTGGCCCAACACGGTGGCAATGGCAGCGCCCGCAACGCCAAGACCGAGGCCAAAGGGCATGGTGATCGCACCGCCGAACAAGGGCGTGCCGCCCTCCAGAATAAAAAACGGGTCCAGCAAGATATTGATAATGGCGCCAAGGCCTTGCGTATACATGGAGAGCATGGTGCGTCCCGAGGACTGCATCAGCTTTTCAATCATGAGCTGCGCGCACGAGCCAAACGAGAAGATCAGGCAAATGGACAGATACGTCACGCCTGCCTCAACCACGGCGGGGTCAGATTGGTTCATGAGCTGCATGAACGGCTTGACCGCAAAAATGCCCAGCAGCAAAAACAGCACGTAGCTGCAGGCAGCCAAAAACATGCCGTTGGCCGCAATGGCGTTTGCGGTTTTAAAATCCCTTTTGCCCAGATTTTGCGAGATCAGCGCATTGACGCCAACGCCCGTGCCCACGCCTACGGCAATTTGCAAATTCTGTACGATAAAGGCAATGCTCAGTGCCGCCACTGCGGGAGACGCACCGTCGCCCTCGTACGGGATATAGGACACGAACATGGTGTCCACCACGTTGTAAAACGCCTGCACCAGCATGGATGCGATCATGGGCAACGACATATTCAAAAGCAAACGCGTGACGGGCATGGTGCCCATTTTATTCTCTCTTACGATTTTTTCTGCCAATTTTTAACTTCCTTCGTCTTTCTTTGGAAAATTCACACTAAATTTCATTATACCACAAATACGCTGCAGCGTCAATAGCACCATATACCAAATTACATATCCACAACCTGACAAGTTCAGTCATTTTGCATTTTGCACGCTGCATTGTGCAATTTTCATTGACTTGCAGAAAAAAAGGTGATATAATAGTGCTAACGTCAATGAAAAAGGAGGGTGCAGCATGAATGAGATCATCAAAGAGGCGGATTTTCGCCGCGAGATCAAAGGAGAGGCGCGCCCTTGTTATTTTTTCTTTGGTGAGGAGGACTACCTCAAAAACGCCGCGCTCAAGCAAGCCCGCGCCACGCTTGGCGGCGATCCCGCGTTTGACATTTTCAATTATGCCGTCATAGACGGCCGCGAATACAACGCGGACAAGCTGCTCGACGTGCTTGCCCCTCCGCCCATGATGGCAGAGCGCAAGCTGATCATTTTGCAAAACCTTGACCTTGTGGGCATCAAGCAGGCCGACTTTTCCGAGCTTTGCACCGTGCTCGGCACGCTGGAGGATTACGATTACAACACGCTGATCATTACCACCGCGCAGGACGGCTTTGATCCGGGCTCGCTGCCCAAGCGTCCCTCCGCACAGCTCAAAGCACTCAGCGAGGTGGCCGTTCCCGTGCAATTTGAGCGTTCCACCCCCGCAAAGCTGGCAGCCTGGGCGCAAAAGCATTACGCCGCACACGGCGCGCAAGCATCCGCCCCCGTGGCGACCTACACCATCGAATACTGCGGACGCGACATGTTCTCTCTTGCATCCGAGATCGACAAGATCGCTTGCTATGCCCTTGCCCACGGCAAAACCGAGGTGACCGAAAACGACGTCAGGGCCGTGGCCACACCTGCCAATGAATACGGTGCTTTTGCTTTTGCGAACGCCATTTCCGAGGGCAGGCGCGCAGATGCTTTGCAGATTCTGGACGATTTGAAGTTCCGCCGCATTGATCCCGTGATCATCATGGGCGAGGTGATCGGCATTTACGCAGAGATGCTGATGATCAAAACCCTTTACGAAAAGGGCTACTCCGCACCCGAGATTGCCGCACAGCTAAAAATGAACGAATACAAGCTTGCCCGCTATCTCAAAAGTCTGCGCAACGTCTCGGTGGAGCGCATGAACGCCACCGTCCGCGCCGCCGCCTTGGCCGACAGCGAGCTCAAGTCGGGCGCAAAAAGCTATGCTCCTTTAGAAAAACTGATTTGCTCTTAACATAATGGAGGTTACTATGAAAATTCTGAATTTCGGTTCTTTGAATTTGGACTACGTATACTCGGTTGACCACTTCGTGGCCGAGGGCGAGACGCTGGCATCCGGCGTGCGTAACACCTTTTGCGGCGGCAAAGGGCTCAACCAGTCGGTCGCGCTTGCACGCGCGGGCGCATGCACCTACCACGCAGGCAGCGTGGGTCCCGAGGGAGGCATGCTGACCGATATGCTGCAAAGCGCAGGCGTGGACGTGCGCTACACAAGAGAAGTGGATACTCCCACCGGTCACGCCATCATTCAGGTTGACCCCAAGGGGCGCAACTGCATTTTGCTGTTCGGCGGCGCAAACCGCTGCAACGACGAGGAGTTTATTGACCGCGTGCTTGCAGATTTTGACGCAGGCGACTGGCTGGTGCTGCAAAACGAGATCTCGGGGCTTGCGCACCTGATTTCAGCCGCCAAGGCCAAGGGCATGATTGTGGTGCTCAATCCCTCTCCCTTTGATCTGAGTCTGGTTGCTGCAGGACTTGGCAAGGTGGATTACCTGTTGCTCAACGAGACCGAGGGCAAGCAGCTGACCGGCTACGACGCCCCCGACAATATTCTCAACGCCATCCGTCAGGCTTATCCCGACATGCGTGTGGTTCTGACGCTTGGCAAGGACGGCTGCATTTACGACGACGGCACGCAGCGTATCTCTCACGGCATTTATCCCGTCAAGGCAGTAGACACCACCGCCGCAGGCGACACCTTTACCGGATTTTTCATTCACGCGATCAGCATGGGCGTCTCCCCTGCCGAGGCGATTCGCCGCGCAAGTGCGGCAAGCGCGATTGCGGTCTCCCGTCCGGGTGCAGCACCCAGCGTGCCCTCTGCCGAGGAAGTGGACGAGTTTTTGAAGAACGCGTAAAGAGTAAAGAGTGAAGAACGCAGAGCGCAGAATTCACAATAAAATAATCAGGAAAACCGCCCGAATGGGCGGTTTTCCTACCGCAATTCTGCATTCTGCATTCATAATTCTGCATTGAATAAAAAACAGAACCGCTCATTTTCGCTGTTATTCTTAACGGAGGATTGGCAAGCACAAAATTTCGGCAGAGAACTTGTTTTCTCTGCCGATTTGTTGTATAATGGGATTAGTGAAAAGCCTCCCTCCGAGAGGGAGGGGGACCGCGTTAGCGGTGGAAGGAGCCTGCGTGACTTTGAGTTTGGATTGACTTTATAGTAACGCGCTCTCCCTCAGTCGCCTACGGCGCCAGCTCCCTCCCGGAGGGAGCCTTAAGATATATGCAACCGTAGGGGTTATGGGCTTTGCCCGAAGCCTTTGTAATACAAAGGCGAAACTGGCGATAAAAAGGTAAAAACAATTAGACGAAAGAGGTATATTATGGATTTGATCAGAGTATTAAATAGTGTTGGGAAGTCCACATTTGTAAAGTACTACTATAATTTCAAGAATTTAAGTAGAGACGAATGTGTTTCTATGTTTGAGGAAGATTATACGGACAAAGCAAAAAGCACTCGAACCGGACATGCACAACGAATTTTTAGAGAGAATAGACATATGGATGCTTTAGAAATTATTTTAAAATCTGATAGAGTTGATTATATAACACGTAGCAAAGCAAAAGAAATCCTCGCTAAAGAAAAATAAGAATAACCCCGACAGACCTTGAATCTGTCGGGGTTCATTATTTGTTTTCTGCGGATCAAATGGGGGAAAGTTGTGCTATGATTTCTCCGATAAGAACATCACGCTTTGAGCGGTTTTCTTTTTTTATTCCACGCTGACTCCCGTGATCAAAACGATCGGGCAAAGTCCTTGGGGTTGGTCGTTTGGCACGATGGCAAAGATCACGTCCACAACCTGACCGGAATACGCACCCAGATCGGCGCATACGCCCGAGGGGACACCCTCGTTGCCCTGGAATACGATCTTATCGGGATGCTCCATGACGTCATACGAGCCTCCGAAGAAGCTATTGCCCGCGTTGGCAATACCGCTTCCCTCGGTCAGCGTACCAAATGATCCGCGACCGTACAGCGAGCATTCCTGCCAGGTCTTGCCGCCGTCCGCCGACCACATATAGGTCTGAATACCGCCGCGTGCCACGGCCCAGCCCGCAATTGCAAGCTTGCCGCCGTCCACGGTGGAGGCATTGTAATCAAGGATATCCAAGCCCTTATCCGAGCTGCTGCCGCGTGAATTGTACGCGCCGTCGCCGTCGCCCACGCCGTTGATAAAGTCAATGAACGCGGTAAAGCGAACGTCCGAAACGGTATAGCCGCTCGAAGCATCCACGCAGGTCTCAAAGGTGGGAGGTGGGGTGGGTGTTCCCTGTTCACTTCCCTGCTCGGGATTCTGTTCGGTTTCGGGCCAGGACTCAAAATCATTCTCGCAGACCACCTTGAAGGTGCGGCTCTCTGCGCCGTCCATATTGAACGCAAACGCATACGAATACGTGCCGTTGCGGTCGTAATATACGGCATAGCCGTCGTAATAGTGCGCATATCCCTTGCTGTCGGGGGTTTTGGAGGAGTTGACGGTCAGCTCTGTCCACTCACCGTTTACCTTTTCGTAAATGACGGGAGCTGTCAGCTTTTCAAAGCCATACACACGCACGGCCTTATTATTCGAGCCACCGGAAATGGTAAACTCCGCGCTCTTGCCGCTGGTCGACTTGACACTCGGCACGAATACGCTATTCATATCCTCACCGTCCTGCACACTCAGTTTGACGCCGTTTATACAGGTATTCTCGCGGATTGCCTGCACGTTGGAATCGTCAGTCGAGGTATAGAAGCCCCAAGGGGAAATGATCAGGCAAAGCTTCATGGTATCGCCCTTCTTGAGCGTGACGTTTGCGAGATCCAAAGACAAGCTATACTTGGAATTCTTGCCGACCGCGACAAAGCCCGCGTCGCACTTCTGACCTCCGATGGTCATTTCGGAATCGTAGACCACTACGCCAAGGTTGACGTTGTTCTTTTCCCAATCCGCTGCCGTGGCCTTCAGATCGTAGAGCGCCACGTAAGGATACTCGCTGCCAAGTCTGATCACCTCAGGGTCGGCAGAGGCGTTGACGGTTCCCTGCACGGCCTTGTTGTTCTGATCGAGGTAGCCGATCTTGGCGTACGCGCCCGCGTAGCCCTCAAAGGAGTAGAACGAGAAATCCTTTGCAAAATCGGCAATGCTGATATCCTCAAGCACCTCGTAATTGATCTCGTAATAAGCGCGCAGCTCGTCGGTCTCGGGCAGCTCCACGTGGTTGTACGAAACCTTGATCTTTCCGTCGTCCGAGATATAATCCATCTTGACGTCGGTATAAACCGGGCCGGAGGAAATAATATCATTGTGATAATTTTCGGTCGCTACGTGGTTGCCCTCGGCATCCGTGTACTGCAAAAAATACTGGAAGCCGCCGTGGGTATGCTGGGGCTGGTTGTCATATCCCTCGCCCTTGGGCAGCTCAAACCAATAAGGCATGGACATGGAGCGGAAGTCGGGCAAGGTCCACAGATCGCGTGCACCGTACATGGGGCAGATGCAGCTGGTCTCGGTCGTGCCCAGAGACAGATGATAGTAGGGCCAGAAGAACTGAATGGAGGACAGCTGCTTTAAGGGGATCTGTCCCCAGTTCATATACAGATTGAGCACGGTCAGCTCCACCGTCTCCCCTGCCTTAAGCGAGATCGGGAAATAGGTCTCGGAATACGAGGGGTCCCCCGGATCAAAGATCGGCTCCTCATTCTCACCCTTGAAGTTCTTGCAGATCATGACCGGAATGGGCAGGAGCATATCGTTCTTGCCAAGGATCAGCGCGTTTTCAGCACATCCGCTTGAGGTTTGGGTATATACGTAAACGTTGCGGTCGCTCTCGCCTGCCGTGATCGAAATATCGGCAGTATAGTGGCGGTTCTGCTCCGAGAAGAAGGGATCGTTAAAGCCGGTGCCGCCAATGCCGAAGCAGTATGCGCCTCTGAGTGCGTCGTAGCCGAGATAAGCGTCCGACCTGATATCCTGCAAGGGATTGCGTTCAAATTCGGCCTCGGTCAGAAAGGCATCAAAGCTGTGGCTTTCGTCGGTATAGAGTCGGTGACCCATATAGAAATCGTCCGCGGTGGAATCGGGGTTCGCGCGCAACTCACCGCCCTCGGGTCTCGCGCTCTGCGTCACGGTATAAGTGCCATCCGCCAAGGTGACCTCCAAGCGTCCGCTTGTTTCGTGCGGCAGCAGGATAAAGCCGAGGATGCCTGCATCCTTAATGTCAAAGCCCACGTATTCACAGCTGTCAAAATCCACACCGTCAAGAGAATCGTGCGTGCCGTTCTTGTCCTTGACGATCAACTTTTGTACCTTGTCTGCAGGGATATCGGTGATCATACCAAGACTTTCGATCCCCGTGACGTATTCGGTTGCCACAAAGTGCAGCACCTGATTCATTTTGTCCGAATAGGTATGGAAGGTTCTGTCCAGCAGCACGGCGGGTGCGGACATATCCAGATTGACCGCCTTGATATCCTTGATCTGTACCGCCTGACCGGAACCGCCGATATCAAAGCGCAAGGAGGTAACGTCCCCCGTATAGTCAACGGCATTGCTCAGCACCAGTGTATACGTGTTCCATTCATCGTTCCCCAAAAGGTTAAAGCGCACGCACTGCTCTGCATTGTGCCCCGTACGGTCGCCCGCAATATAGTACAGCTCACCCGAGGTGGCAGCGGTCTTGACCGAAAATTGCACGGCATTGAACTGCTCTGCAGGATAGGAAAGCCCCTTTTTCGTGGTGTTCCTGACCGTATAAACGTACGGATCAAAGCCCTCCACGGTATAGGAGATCACTCCGTCCGAAACGCGGAAATCGGTCACATCGTGGTATCGCATATTCCCTTTGCTGATCGCAAACTCCATCTGATCCGTTACGGCAGCACCGCCCATGAAATTCTGACCCATGATGTGCGCATCATAGTAATAGTAGCTCATGCGATAGATATTTGCATACGGTGCGGCGGTGGACTCGGATGCAAGATAGGTCTTGCCGTCCTCCATGGTAATATAGACGTCCATGGTATTTTCCAGATACACGCCGCCCTCGGCATTTGTCAGAGAGGTGACCTGCATGGAGTCGGCGGAAGAAAGGTTGTATTCCAGGCGCATATTTTGGTTTTCAATGCGATAACCAAGTCTTGCAGGCGTGGAATAGTATGCCTGCACGCCGTCAGCCAGACGGTTGGCCTGCATGATGGTGTCGGCATACGGCCCCGTGATAACCGGCTCTACGTACCCGGGATCGTCAACACCGGGCTCGGTTTCCGTGCCGGGACCGGTTCCCTGCTCGGGATCGGGTTCCGTGCCGGGAGTGGTCTCGTCCGTCTCGCCTCCCTTTTTGGAGCAGGACACCATGCAGGTGCCCAGCAGCAAGGTAAAGGACAGGAGCAACAAAATCAGTCTTGTCAGCTTCATAAAATAAATTCCTTTCGGGTAGATTACCTCTATTTTACTATAAATCCCATTCCGTGTCAATCGCAAAAGCATCTGTTTTTTGTTCGTTTTGCAAAAACTTTTACACAAGCCCGCGCTTTTCCTCTTGCAATTTGCTCAATATTTATGTATAATGGATGCAGTATGTGCACATGAAAGGACAGTTTTTATGACTTTGACTGAATTTGCAAAGCAAAAGCCCTACCTTGTGTGCGTGGACAGCGACGGCTGCGCCATGGACACCATGGACATCAAGCATTTTCGCTGCTTCGGCCCTTGCATGGTGGACGAATGGGGACTTGACGCGTGGCGCAAGGACATCCTTGATCGCTGGAACGAGATCAATCTCTATACCGTCACGCGCGGTATCAACCGCTTCAAGGGACTGGCACAGGCGCTTGGCGAGATCCATACGCGCTATACGCCCATTGACGGCATTGACGATCTTACGGGCTGGGCCGAGCACAGCCCCGAGCTTTCAAACGCAGCCCTTGGCCGCATGATCGAACAGTTCCCGGACAAACGCGTGTTTGCCAAGGCGCTTGCCTGGAGCATAGCGGTCAACAAGGCTATCACGGCTTTGCCGGACGACCTCAAGCAGCCCTTTCCCTTGGTCAAGGAAGCACTTGCGCACGCGCACACCTTTGCCGACGTGGCCATCGTGTCCAGCGCGAACCTCGACGCGGTGCTGGCCGAGTGGCAGGAGCACGGTCTGCTTGACTACGTGGACGTTGTTTGCTCGCAAAACGACGGCAGCAAGGCCTATTGCATTCAAAAGCTTCTGGAGCAGGGCTATGACAAATCTTGCGTGCTGATGTGCGGCGATGCCCCCGGTGATCTGGCCGCCGCTGAGAAAAACGGCGTGCACTTCTACCCTATCTTGGTCAAGGCCGAGAAGGCAAGTTGGCAGGAATTTATCGACGCAGGGGCGCAGCACCTGCAAAGCGGCTCGTACAGCGGCGACTACGCAGACGCAAAGCGTCGCGCGTTCTATCAGAATTTAGGTGAAAATTAAATTGAAGGAGAAATATACATGATCAATCTCAAAGCAAAGCCCTTTTACCTGTCCGACGAGGACGTGGCGTGGGTAGAAAGCACCATCGCAGGCATGACGGCCGAAGAAAAGGTTGGACAGCTGTTCTTCCAGCTGACCGCAAGCCAGGACGAGGAGTACCTCAAGGAGCTCATGGAAAAATTCCATCTGGGCGGCTGCCGCTATAACGGCATGCCCGGTGCGAAGGTGCTGGAGCAAAACAAGATCCTGCAAAAGTATGCAAAGATCCCCGTATTCATCGCGTGCAACCCCGAAAAGGGCGGCGACGGCGTTTGCCCCGACGGCACGGCAGTTGGCGCAGGCATCAAGGTGGGTGCAACCGGCAAGACCGAATACGCCTATGCAATGGGTGAGGTCTCGGGTGCGCAGATCGCAGCAACCGGCTGCAACATGGCGTTCGCACCCGTTGTAGACATCCTTTATAACCACGAGTGCGAGGAGGTGCTCTCCCGTGCCTTCGGTAACGATCCCGACCGCGTTGCCGCAATGGGCAAGGCCTACATGGACGGCATTCATAACACTCCCGGCGTGGCTGCCACGGCCAAGCATTTCCCCGGCAACGGTCAGGATTACCGCGACGCACACATCTCCAACAACGTCAACAGCTTTCACCACGACAAGTGGATGGAGACCTACGGACACGTATACAAGACGCTGATCGACGGCGGTCTTGACGCCATCATGGGCGGTCATATTCTCATGCCCGAATTCTTAAAGGACGTCAAGCCCGGCATCACCGAAGAAGAAATGCTGCCCGCTACGCTGTGCCGCGAGATCATGACCGACCTTTTGCGCGGCGAGCTCGGCTTTAACGGCATGGTGGTTACCGACGCCTCTCACATGGTTGCCATGACCAACCGCATGAAGAGAGCCGAAATGCTGCCCCTTGCCATCAACGCAGGCTGCGATATGTTCTTGTTCTTCAATGATCCCGACGAGGACTACAACACCATGCTCGAGGCTTACAAGAACGGCACGATCTCCGAGGAGCGCATGACCGAGGCTCTTTCCAGAATTCTCGGTCTGAAGGCACACATGGGCCTGAACAAAAAATCCCCCGAGGAACTGTGCCCCTCACCGGAGCAAATGCAAAGCGTGCTTTATAATCCCGAATACAGAACCTACTCTCCCAAGATCAGCCGTGATGCGATCACGCTGGTCAAAGAGTTGGACAAGGACGTTCTGCCCCTCTCCCCCGAAAAAACCAAGAGAATTATGATCGTTCCCATCAAGGGGCCGGAAAATCCTCTGATGGCACTTGCAGCCATGGCAATGGGCGGCGGCATGCAGAGAAAGACGCCTGCGCAGAAGCTGCAGGAAAGACTGCAGGAAAAGGGCTTTGAGGTATTCATTTACGAAAGCCCTCTGGACAAGATCAAGGCCATGATTGCAAGAGGCGAAAAGCCCAGCCTGAACCTCTATTTCGCAGGCAAGCATTCAATTGCCGACTTTGTTGAGCAGCAGGACATGGTCATCTCCCTCTTTGACGTCATGAACGGCCATCCCACCTTTGGCCTTTCCAAGGGCGGCGGTGAGATCCCGTGGTACGTGCACGAATTGCCCGTGGTCGGCATCAGCGTCAACAAGCCCACCATGCTTGCCGATTGCCCCATGCTGCGCACCTATATCAACGCATACGATTCCAACGACGATACCATGGACGCACTTGTGGATGCTCTTGTAACCGGTGATTTCCGCGGCAAGGACCCCATCGACTCCTTCTGCGGCATGTGGGATACGAGAATCTGAAAGCAAAGGACAAAAATAAAAGAGCAGCCCCGGGGCTGAAATTTTAGCGGAAAATAACGAAAAAGCAGAAGTCTTTGATGGCTTCTGATTTCGGTTATTATGATGCGCAGCCCTGCCCGTGTCATCCTGAGCGGAACGTAGTGGAGTCGAACGCGGAGCGCGACACACAGTGTCGGGATTTACGGGCGAATGACGTTGCCCCTCGTAGATCCTCAAAACGCTGCAAGCGTTTTGACTTTCAAAAATCAGCAATTTGTTGCAGATTTTTGAAAGTTCGACTACGAAAACATCCACCCGGGATGTTTTCTCCGCTCAGGATGACACGAGGGGTATTGCGCTTTTCCCGCTTATTCCGCAGCTCCATGGGGCTGTAGAATTCACGAAATCAGATTTGAAACAGGGCTACCTTGCCAAGGCAGCCCTGTTTTTTAACACAAATATTCAGTTAGCGCAGACAAGGATTGTATCCACGTGATACAATCCTTGTTTTGTGCGAATTTCTCCGCTAATTCGTCAGCCTCCGGGCTGCTTCTCTTTTCTTTACTCTTTGTTCTGATCAATCCTTTCCTCCGGCTTGACTTCCGGCGGAACGTGCATTTTCCTGAGAACCATTTTGGCAATATAGAATGCCAGCAGCAGTACAGCCGCGATGATAATGATCACAATGCTCACCTTTTGCAGCGCGTCCATGGTGGACATCAGACCGGAGGATGACCCTGCCTCGGTTCCCTGCTCGGCTGCATGAACGGTCAATATACTTGCCGTGCTTGCCCAAACCGAACAAATTGCTCCCCAAATCTTACTCATTTTGTGTTTCAATGTAATCACCTCCGAAGCTGCTGAAAAAATGCCTTCACTTATACAGACGCCAAAATTGGCGAAAAGTTTCGTTTTTTGAAAATTTTTTCTATTAACGATGTTTTTTGATAAAATCGCGGTAGAAATGCGCGCTCTTCTTCCAAGCGGTATTCCCCTCTCGGTCACAGGACATGATGCCGAACTTGAAGTTATAGCCTGCGCTCCACTCAAAGTTGTCCATCAGACTCCAAAGGAAGTAGCCGCGCACGTCATAGCCCTCGTCGATCGCCTTTTCCACGTATTCCAAAAAGCCCTGCACGTAGCGAACGCGGTCGTTATCTTGAATCATGCCGTCTGTACCCACGGGCTCGTCGCCCTCGAAATACGTGCCGTTTTCGGTGATATAGAACGGAATATCCAAGGCGTACATATCCTTAAGCATCACGATGGCATCGTAAACGGCCTTGGGGTAATACTCTGTGCGGTTATTAAGGAAGTTGCCGCCCTGTGAGAAATCGGCCTGTACCTTTTGATTATGTGTCACGGGAACGCGATTATATACGTTCAAACCAAAATAATCTGTTTTTTGGCTCATCATTGCGTAGTCCTCGGGCGCGATCTGCATCAGCGTGCCCTCGCGCTCCAGGTGCTCCAGGATATAGTCGCTGTAACGCCCCGCGTAAAGCGGATCGCAATAGAACTTCCAGTTGCGCTCGTCCTGATCGATCATCAGCGCAATATCCTCGGGCGAGTCGGTCAGCGCATGTCTCTTCCAAATATCAATGACAGCACCGATCTTGGCATCGGTCAGATTGTGTGCGCGAAAGGCCTGCACGCCTTTCCCGTGTGCGACAAGAATATTGTGGCGCGCCTGGTTGCCCCAGACCTCGTTGGTATGCCCCGGTGCAAAGCCGCCAAGCGCATAGCCGACGTAGGTGGCGATCGGCTCGTTGACGGTGGCCCACATGGGCACAATGTCACCGTAAGCGGCAAACATCTTGTCGGCATACTCGCCAAACCACTCAATCGAGTCGCGATTTACCCAACCGCCCTTTTCCTCAAGCACCTGCGGCAGATCCCAATGGTACAGCGTCACGCTTGGCGTAATGCCATGCGCGAGCAGCTGCTCAAAGGCGCGTCTGTAATAGTCTATGCCGACTTGGTTGACTTGCCCCGTGCCTTGCGGCATCACGCGCGACCAGGAAATTGACATACGGTAAGCATTGACGCCGAGATCGCACAAATTCTTCAGATCGCGGTCAAAGCGGTGATAGCTGTCGCAAGCCACCTCGGGCGTGTGGCCGCCAAAAATCTTGCCCGGCTTTTGCGCCATAGTATCCCAGATGCTGGGGGTACGGCCATCGGCAAGTGCGCCGCCCTCAATCTGCCCTGCGCTTGTAGCGCAGCCCCATAAAAAATCCTTCGGAAATGCCATATCTTACCTCCGATCTAATCAAACAAATTCCAAGGGTATCCCCCGGTCGGTGTGCTCTGCACCTCAACCTCTTTGCCGGTTTGCGGGTGTGTCACGCAAAGGCGCGTTGCCCACAAAGCGGTGGTACAGCCCTTTTCGCGGCTGCCGTATTTGCCGTCGCCAAGCAGCGGATGCCCCGCGTGTGAGAATTGAGCGCGGATCTGATGCGTTCGCCCCGTTTCCAGCGTGACCTCGACCAGGCTGGCCTCGTCCTTTTGCGCAAGCACGCGATAAGATAGCCTTGCCTCCTTAACGCCCTTGCGCGCCGAGCTGACCGCAAAGGCCTTATTCTTGGCCTTGTCGTGGTACAAAAGATCGGTCATGCTACCCTCGGTCTGCGCAAGCACGCCGTGCACCACAGCCAGATATTGCTTGTGGATCTGTTTGCCCACCACCATACCGCCAAGCCTTGCGGCGCTTTGTTTATCCTTGGCGTACAGGATCGCGCCGCCCGTGGCGGTGTCCAATCTGTGCACCAGATAGATCTCGGGAGAATACCCGCAGGCTTCTCTCCACGCGGCAATGCAGGAAAGCAGATCCGAGCCGTCCGCGTGTGCGGGATCGGGCTGGCTGGGCTGGCCGACAGGCTTTTCGCAGATCAGAATATTTCTGTCCTCGTAAAGCACGACGGGGGCTTTTTTGAGCACGGGACGCAGATCCATCTCGTAAGCAAGACGCGTAGCGCCGCTTGCAAGAAAGATGGTACCGCATGGCAAAAAGCCTTGCTTTTCAAGGAATTTTCGCATACGGACGTTGCCGTGATGCGTGTCGATGCGAACGGATTCCATGCCCACACGCAACGCGCGTCCGACGGCATACTTCATGGCCTCGGCAGCGCCGCCACGGCCTCGCATGGCGTCCGACATGGCCACGCGATGCACGGTCATGTACGCACCGTTGGTGATCCATTTCCCCTCGTAAATCTTGTCATACGTAGGCTCTCCGTCCGGGATCATGGCAAAGTATCCCTGCACGCAGCCCCCCACGCAAAGCACAAAGCCGTAAGCCTTTTCGATATCGTCCCCAATATGCGCCTCGGTGGGATATCCGTCCTGCCATTGGTCAATGCCGAGCGCCGCAATGGCTGCGCGCGCCTGGTCAAATACCCGCATGATGGCCGCAATATCCGCTGCACTTGCGGGTTTGATTCTGATTTGATGATTGCTCATTCGCCCTTTCCTCCAATACAGCGCGAGCAAGGTCCGCTTGCGCCGTGATTGGCCGCCTCGGCAGCCGTTCCCGATTTTATTTGCTCCGCATTCTTCAAATAACTGCAATTCCGGTCCTTATGATATTTCGTGCCGCCATTTGACCAGTACACCGTTCCTTTGACAACGATTTCGGGTGCACTTTCCTGCTCTTGGCGAGCCTCATATAAGGATTGCTGCTCCTCGGGGCTCAACGTCTCTCCGTTTACGACCTCTATGCCACTTTGATCGGTGCAAGCAGCAAAGGTAAGCAGCACAAGCAGCAAAACGATACAAGCTTTTCTCATACCGTGCTCTCCGCAAGCAGTTTTTCCTGCACCGAAAGCTTATGCAACGAATGATCGTAAGCACCCTTATAGTCGTCCAACGCCTTGCAGCAGGTCTCCATATCGTGCAGCACGCGATAAAGCAGCACGGGTACGGGAGCATCCTCGTCCGCAAGGATCTTTTGCAGAATCGCATACGCGCCCGCAAAGTCGCCTGCATTTTTGCGCTCAGTGGCCTCGATATGCAGGGTCAGATGTCTTTCAAGCGGAGAATCACCGTCAAAATGATGCAAGGGAGCAAGGTTTTCCAGCTGCTCCATGATCAGAATATAGCGGCAAAAGGTTTCCTGCCACGCGGAAAAATCGCGCTCTCCGGGCAAAAGGTTCTCGGCCTCATAAGAGGTCAGCGAGACCGAAATGCTGCGCATATAGCGAAAATATACGATGGCGGGGGCGGTGATGTGCCCCGTATAGTAGGTTGTCTGATCCGCATCGCGCAGAGCAGCGTCCAGCCAATAGCAGGCGTTGTGCAAGTTCCCCGTCAAAAACTCCTCCTTGGCGATCTCCAGGGCACATTCCGCCATGAGCAGCGCAATTTCGTCATCCGATTCGGACAAGACCGACTCACAGATATGACGGCAGATGCGAAAGTCGCCCATTTTATAGGCTCTGCGGATATTGGGCATGTGGCGGATTTTCTGATACAGAAATTCGTTCTCCTCCTCTGCCAGCAAAAAACCCGCAGGCACGCCCAAGCGGTTGGCAAGATACACCACGGTGGGCAAGGACGGCAGCGCCGCGCCGTGCTCAATGCGCGAGAGCATATTGCGCGTGATAAAATCCCCCGCAAGCTCCTGCTGGGTGATCATTTTGGACATCCGAAGATTCTTGATTTTCTCCCCGATGTTCATGCTTTCACTCCTTAAAGGTAATTTCTATTTACTATTTTATTATACTACAGTAAATGCCGGTTTGCAATATTTTTTTGCAAAAAACGAACAGTTTTTTTCGGATTTGTGCTATAATGAATACAGATAGAACGGAGGTGACGGTGTGAGTATATTTTGGATCAAAATCATTGCCGTGGTGACTATGCTGATCGACCATACGGCAGCGGTTGGAGAGTTCCCCGGTTGGGAGATCTGGCGCATGATCGGTCGTGTATCCTTCCCTTTGTACGCGTTTATGCTGGTGCAGGGATTTGTGCACACCCGCTCAAGATGGAAGTACCTTGTGCGACTTTTGGCATTCGCGGTAGTCACGCAGCCGATCTACACCTTCTGCTTTGACGATACGTGGTGGAAATGGGATCACCTGAATATTCTGTTTACGCTCTCGGCAGGCCTTTGCGCCATGTGGCTGCTTGATCTCGGCAAGAGAATTGCGAAAAAGAAGCAAAAAGCTTGGTGGTGCTATTCCCTTTTGCTGTGTGTGGCAAGCCTTGCGGTGGTCTACGTGGCCGACCTTGCGGGCGTGGATTACGGTTGGATGGGTATTGCGCTGATGCTGCTTTTATACGTCACGGCAGACGCAAAATGGGCGTGGTGCCCGATTGCCATGCTGTTTGCATTCCGATATCAACTGACCACAGGCGCGTGGGACCAGCCTGTCTATCAACGCGGCATCTTTGCAGCAGCCGCGTTTATTCCCATGGTGTTCTATAACGGAGAGATAGGCCCCAAGCCCAAGAGCAAGGTGTGGGCAGCGGTGGTCAAGTACGGCTTTTACGCGTTCTATCCCCTGCACCTTGCGGTGCTGGCGATGGTGTTTTGATAATTCCCTCTTTTCGATTCATATATAAGACAGTCAATGAATGAAAATTGCCATCAATATGGTGGCTTTTTCATATGCAGTTTTGGTGAAAGAGCGTCCGCAAGATGAATCTCACCCACCGCAACCGCGTCGATTATTCTCGGCTCAGTCGCCTCGAATTATCTCCGCTGCGGTCCCCCCTCTCCCGCGGAGAGGGCTGATCATGGCTGCCTTGTTTTGGAAAATCGAGTAAGACGGATGCTCACAAAAAGCCCTCTCCGCGGGAGAGGGGGGACCGCAGCGGAAGTAAATCGCGAATACTTGGAGCGATTGACTGACGCGGTTGCGGTGGGTGAGATGCATCACTCGGACGCTCTTTCACGTCTTGAAAAAAGCAGGAACCCGAATGCATGCAAACAGGCTCCTGCTCAACTTATTTGGTTTATTTCAAATCAAGAAATTTTTCGTGATTGCGAAGATAATCAAACTGCGCCTCTTCAAGATATCTATAAAAATCCTGCGTCATCGGCTCACCTTCATTCCCAAGCCACTCTCGCGTATTTTCTTCAATGTGATCGAACCAAGGTGCCGAATATTTGTAAATTCCCGGCTTTTTGAAAACAATCTCGTCATACGCTTTTGCATAGGACTTCATTTCAGCCAGCAATCCACATATCTTTGATACCGAAGTATTTGGTTCATGCTTCAGCATATGGTTGATTTGTTTGCGCACGGCGTAGTACAAGCTATGTGAGTGGGGTGGTAGTTGTCGTTGGGGCCATAGAGGTTGGTGGGCATAACGCTTATGTAGTCGGTGCCATACTGGCGGTTGAGATACTCGCAATATTTCAACCCCGAAATCTTCGCAAGCGCGTATGCCTCGTTGGTGGGTTCAAGTTCCGATGTCAGCAGGCAACTCTCCTTCATTGGCTGTGGTGCCATACGCGGGTAGATGCACGACGAGCCCAGGAACTCCAGCTTCTTGCAACCGTTGCGCCATGCTGCATTAATCACATTCATCTCAAGCATCATATTGTCGTACATAAAATCGGCAAGCGCAGTGTGGTTGGCGATGATGCCGCCCACTTTAGCTGCGGCCAGGAATACATATTCGGGCTTTTCGGTAGCGAAGAATTGCTCTACCTGTTCCTGACGGCAAAGGTCGAGCTGGCTATGCGTGCGTGTTATGATATTTGTATAGCCTTGTCTCTGCAATTCACGTACTATTGCCGAGCCTACCATGCCTCTATGTCCGGCAACGTATATCTTTGAATCCTTTTCCATATTCTTTATTTTACGATACCACGTTCGAGATACTCGGCAAGGTTCATCCTTATCTTGTCACCGGCCTTCTCTATTGCAACCTTTGCCATATCGGAGTCGACCATAATCTTTACAAGCTGCTCGAATGTGGTTTTCTGCGGGTTCCATCCGAGTTTCTTGCGGGCCTTTGACGGGTCGCCCCACAGGTTCACTACATCGGTCGGGCGGTAGAAATCGGGGGATACCTCTATGAGTACCTTGCCGGTGGACTTGTCGATACCCTTCTCGTCGGCGCCCTCTCCCTTGAACTCCAGTTCAATGCCTACATGCTTGAATGCATAGTAGCAGAACTCCCGTACCGAATGCTGCTCGCCGGTGGCAATCACGAAGTCCTCGGGCTTGTCGTTCTGAAGCATAAGCCACATACACTCAACGTAGTCCTTGGCATAGCCCCAGTCGCGCAGTGACGATAGGTTGCCCAAATAGAGCTTTTCCTGTTTGCCTTGTGCTATTCGGGCTGCGGCAAGTGTAATCTTGCGTGTTACAAAGGTCTCTGCTCTTCGTTCCGATTCGTGGTTGAAGAGTATGCCCGAACAGCAGAACATATTGTATGCCTCGCGGTACTCCTTT
>JAZNYL010000019.1:0-2220 GCA_045594445.1 Eubacteriales bacterium | reverse complement strand
GAAGCGCAAAACCCCATTTACGTGCGCAACAGCGTCGAGGAGCTTTGCAATTATCTTGACGAGCTGTTCGGCTACGACCGCATGAAGCTTTGCAAGGAATACTTACGCAGATTTGAACGAGCTGCATAACGTCGGGCGGGGGCTTGCTCCGCCGCGCAATGAATTTTTGACGAAAGGATGTCCGAGATGAACGAGCTGGATCTTTATTACCGTGCCTTGCGCGAGCTGCGCCGGGAAACGGCTACCAATGATAAATGCCGTCGCTTTACCGCTGCGGTCAAGCAATCCGCCAAGGATCGGGACAGCCTTCTTGCGCGACGCACCGTATGCCATATCGAAGAGGATTGGGTGGAATTCATTGAAACGCACCTGCCTTACGTGGAAAGAGCCATCAAGGAAGAGCGGCAATTCATCCGCCGCGAGGGCGAAACGGTGGATATCGGCAAGGTCAAGCGCGTCTCGCGCGATTCGGTGGAGCATCTGGCACGCCACAGCGAGCTGATCACGCACGTGCCCGAAGAGGACGAAATGCTGATCCCCGACCGCATTTACATGACCGAGAATACCAGCAATTATACCGTCTACGAAAACCGCTTTTTGTATCTGCTTCTGACCTTTTTGAGCGATTTTGTGGAAATGCGGTATTCCAAAATTTCTGAGCTTGGAAATACGTATCAGGCAGAGCTGAAGACGCACAAGCGCGTGATGATGGGTAAGCGCACGGTGGAATTGGAGCTGCACTTTGCCGAGCAGGCCAACGCCGATCCTTATGCCGACAAGCAATCCAAGGAGAGCAGTCTGCTTGAGCGCGTGGAGGCCATTCGCGTCATCACCAATATGTTGCTTATGACGCCTTTGATGAAGGAGGTTGCCAAGGCACCGCTGATCTCGCCGCCCATTACCCGCACCAACGTGCTGCGCATGGATCACAATTTCAAGCATGCCGTGGAGTTGTACGATTATCTGGTGGCTTACGTCAAGGACGGCTACACCATCGAGCATCGCGATACCGAGCAAAATCCCTTTGAAGACACTTTGGAGGGCGAGGTTGACGAGCTGGTTGCTATGCTCTCGTATCTGACGTACAAGCACGGAAACGGCATCTCCAAGCAGCTGGAGCAACGGTATATTGCGCAAAATCTGGAAAAGCAGCAGATTGCCGAACAAAAGCGACGCGAGCGGCTGGAGCAGCTGCGTCAGCGTGCCCGTGAGAGCGAGGCTTCCATGGAGGAGTATTTGCTTGCCTTAGAGGAGCAGAATCGCATGCTGGAGCGGCATGCCGAGCAGGCGCGCGCCGCTACCGAAACGCTGCAAAAGAACGTTGAGCGCGAGGCGCAAAAGCTGTCGGCCGTGTACTACGAGCAATGCGAGCGCCGATTCGAGGAGAAAAAAGAGGCGCTGGTTGCCTCGTATGAAAAAAAGCTGGCCGAAAAGGATGCGGCATTGCAGGCGTCCGCGCAGCAAAGAGAGGCGTTGCAGGCAGAGAATACCGGTCTGCAGGCAAGGGTGCACGCCCTGCAATATAAGGTGGGCGAGGTGCCTGCCGAGGATACCACGAGTAAGGAATACATAGCACAGCTGGAGCGTGAATACGGCTGGTTTGTGCAGATGTTTGAAAAAAATTGGAGGCTGACCAAGAGGCGGATCCGCAAGGAGATCCTTTGGTCCTCGGAGAAAAAGAAAAAGTCCGATGAATGATGAACGAGGTAGGATATGCGTGAGAAACACCCGAAAATCAAATATATCGTCTTGCTGGCGCTGATCCTGCTTTTCGGGCTGCTTGGCGTGCTTGCCGTCCTGATGGCACCGTCGGACGGCGGACTGCCCATGGACAACGCCCTCATTCCCTCGGAATCGGTGCTGGTGCTGGGCTTGCTTGCGCTGCTTTTGCCGGTGTTGCTGATCGCGCTGATCGTGTCGATTACCAAAAAGCCCAAAAAGCCGCAGCAGATTGAGGCTATGAAGGATGCAAAGTTCAGCGCAAGGATAGATGGCAGTCAGGGCGGTGCGTCCGCCCCCGGCACCCCCGAGCGAGCAGAGGGGGAGAGTCGGTTTTTCATGCTGAGCAGAACCGACCGCTATATGAAAAAGTATACGGCACCCGAGTACAGACAGGATCTGACGCTGGAGAGCTTTTGTAAGAAATTCCAAGCCTACGCGGCAGGGAATTTGGGGCTCTATTACGATATTGCAGACATCCGCCGCTTCGTGTCCAATCTG
>JAZNYL010000018.1:0-13730 GCA_045594445.1 Eubacteriales bacterium | reverse complement strand
GCATTGCATCGGGTGTTTTGCTATTGGAGCGGATTACGGGCTGCTTCGCAGTCGCTTCGCGGTGACACTCTTCCTTGGGGGTTATGCAATGTAATATGTCACAAGTCGGATCGTAGCCATGTCGTTCTGTGAGCCAAGGAGTTGGGATAGGTGGTTGTCTTCCTAAGACCGCTTGGCCTCCGACTTGCATTGCATCGGGTGTTTTGCTATTGGAGCGGATTACGGGCTGCTTCGCAGTCGCTTCGAGGTGACACTCTTCCTTGGGGGTTATGCAATGTAATATGTCACCTCGACATTTGGTGCGAAGCACCAAATATGGGTTCTGAGCCCCGTAATCCGCTCCAGAAAACAAAAACCCGATGCAATAGCATCGGGTTTTTTGTTTTCTCGATCGGCTTACGGGTAGCTCTCACCCGCTTCGAGGTGGCACGCGTCCAAATGGGTTTGCTGGGCGCAATATGCCACCTCGACATTTGACGCAACGCGCGAAATATGGGTTCTGAGCTCCGCCTCGACCTTTGAACTGATTTCATAATATCGTGTATGCAAGATGTGAAAAGGCGTCCGTATGATGCATCTCACCCACCGCAACCGCGTCAGTTAATCGCTCCAAGTATTCGCGATTACCTTCCGCTGCGGTCCCCCCTCTCCAGCGGAGAGGGCTTTTATTTCCCAAAATTGTTCTGCATTTGACATATTCTCACGCCTATGATAAAATTATTTTGAAAACTTTCCCAAATCACAGAACATTTCGGCATTTTTTGCGTCTATAAGAGTGAAAGGAACACAGTATTGATGGAGGTTTATATGAGTTTTATGAAAGAAGTGGCGTGGCACGTTCGTTTTGGTTGGGCGCACGTGCGTGCTGCTTTGGGAAGCACCAAGGCACTATTTCATCTTGGCAGATATTATGAAAGCACCAAGACCGACAGAAAGGACATGACCAAAGCCGTTACGTTTTACCTCAGAGCAGCCAATAAGGGGTATGCACCTGCGCAAACGCAATTGGGTGACCTTTATACGGAGGGCAAAGGCATTGAAAAAAACGAACAAAAGGCTTCTTATTGGTATGCAAAAGCTGCGGATCAGTATAGATTGCAAGCCGAGAAAGGGGATGCACAAGCTCGGTGGAAGTACGGCTTGTGCTTTGCATACGGTAAGGGCGTAGAGAAAGACCCTGAACAGGCGGTGTTGTGGTACACCAAGGCGGCCGAACAGGGAGAGGTGCGCGCGCAGACCAATCTCGGGCATGCGTATTCGCAGGGAATTGGTGTAGAGCATGACCCCGAAAAGGCACTTTACTGGACGCGTAAGGCGGCCGAGCAAGGATACGCGAGAGCACAGAATAACCTCGGTGATTATTATGAGAACGGCAAGGGAGTCGAGCAAAGCTATGAGCAGGCGTTTTATTGGTATAGCCTGGCAGCGAGAAATGGTGACAAATATGCCCAGCATTCGGTAGGCGTGTGCTACCGTGACGGTTTGGGCGTCAAGCAGGACCGCGAAAAGGCAATTTGGTGGCTTGGGCAAGCGATTGAGAATGGCAAAACCGGGGCGATGGCGGATCTTAAGAAATGTCAAGAGCTTGTGAATGATTGATTCATGAGGGGAGAAAATATATGAAACATACAGTATCCATCATACTTTTCACGGTCATGTGTTTCGCTTGTTTCGCGGGATGCGCAAATCAAGAAAATCATCCTGTCAAGTTCACGTTTTTCCACGAGGTGGAAAAGAGCACGTATACCCGCGGCGAGACGGTGAAGATCACGGCTACCGTGACCAACGTATCGGGCAGAGCTTACCGCTATACGGGCTGCTCGGGCAATGATTTTATTCCTATGATCTCGCTCTGCCATGCGTCCGATCCGCAATATCAGCTTGCGTTTGAGCCTTTTGCGCTTCCCACGGACGTGGTCGAAAAAAAGATAGAGGACGGCGAGAGCGGCAGCATGACGTATTCGTTTGTCATTCCAGAGGATGCAAGGCTTGGCAGCTACAATTTGACCTTGTGGCTGGGAGAGAGCAAGCAGGAATTTCTCAACGTGCTTTCCATCGTGGAGCTGACCTCGCAGAACGAGAATGAAAAATACACGTATAGTTCAACGATCATCAGCGTCAAGGACGCGCATATCAAGCCGATCCGAACCCTGGTTTATTCGAATGAGTACTCCAAGGACGGTCAAGAGCTGCTGTGCGGCGACGGCATGGGCAGCTACGGTATATTTTCCGATCCGAGTACCAAGCTTACCGATTTTCCGACGCTTGTGGCAAGCGACAAGGTCACCTTTGAGTCGCCCGCGGGCGCAAGGCTGACCGCGGCACGTATATACGACGTGAATTTTGAGCAAGAGAAGGTGTATAAGTCTCTTGGCTGGAACGGACTGCATCTTTTGCCTGCGGGGGAATACGTAGTGGCATTTTACGAAACCGTGGACAGCCGCAATGGAGGCAACGAGGGAGATACGTATTGGATCACGCAGTATGAGAATATTTTCAGACTGATCGTGCCCGAAAGAGAGATGGGAGAGGCGCAGTATTCGCTGACGTTCAACAAAACGTACGCGCTTGACGAGAGCTTTGATCTGAATGCCAAATATCGCGCGGGCGAGCGCGTGGAGTTGCGCCTGGAGCTTGTATATGAGCAGTATTACAAGATCCGCGTGGGGGATGAGTACGCCGTACAGATCGGATCGGAGTCGCCTTGGGTGATTTTTGCCTTTATCATGCCGGAGGGCGACGCTTACGTGGAGATCACCGAGGTTGGCGTTGACATTCCGGGGGCACCGTAATTGAAAAGCAAGAGGTATGCGAAGAAAATTTCTCGCATACCTCTTTTGAAAGAGCGTTCGGGAAGGCTTGGAAAAAAACAAAAAAATTTGGAAAAAGCACTTGACAAGCCCAATTTGCTGTGCTATAATAATGCGGCTGAGAGATACGGCCCGGTAGCTCAGTTGGTTAGAGCGCTAGCCTGTCACGCTAGAGGTCGTGGGTTCGAGCCCCATCCGGGTCGCCACTTTCTCTATAATTGAATATGCGGATTTAGCTCATTTGGTAGAGCGCCACCTTGCCAAGGTGGAGGTGGCGGGTTCGAGCCCCGTAATCCGCTCCAACTAAAACAAACCAAACTAACGCTTCGCGTTAGGGTGGTTTGTTTTAGTTGGCACGTATCTCGGCTCGAACCCCGCATGCGCGTCGCAGAGCGACGCTCATGCAAGGTTTGCGCCGGATACGTTGAAGATTTAGGTGAGCGTTGGCGCAAACATGGGTTCTGAGCCCCGCCATAGCCTTTGAACTATCCCGATGCAATAGCATCGGGCTCTTGTTTTCTCGATCGGCTTACGAGTAGCTCTCACCGTCTCGAGGTGGCACGCGTCAAGGCAGACTGCTGAAGGGGACGGCACCCTCGACGTCCCGCCCCCTGTAACAACTCTATCTCATCTCCCCGCCAACCTCTTGGCAATATCCGCAAGGGCTCTTTCAGCTGCGTCTCTTTCGGATGCGGGGATCTTGCCGCTGACCTGCGTTTCAATCGAAACGGGGCACTGACAATCTACCTCGGCAAGCGCGCGGGCAAAGTCCTCCCAATCAATCACGCCCTCGCCGGGCAGCATGTGGCGGTCAGCGCGGCCGTCGTTGTCGTGCACGTGCAAGGCGCGCAAATACTCCTTACCGAAAAGACGCACCGCCTCTGCGGGCGAAAGGCCGAACACCGAGCAATGGCCGGTATCCAGGCAGACGCGCATGTAGGGCGAGTTGATTTCCTTGACAAAGCGCAAAATCTGCTCGGGGGTGGACAGGGAAAGCGCCAGCATGGGCATGTTTTCAAAGCAAATGACCGTGTCGTGCGCTTTGGCCACCTCGCAAAGGCGTGAGAAGAATTCCAGATTCATTTCCCAAAGCTTTTCGGGCTCGGGGTCCTGCCAGTCACCAAAGGGCATGATGGGGTGAATGATAAAGTTGGGGCAGCCCATGATCTGACAGCCCAAAATCGAGCGCGACATCTTTTCAAATCTCTCCGCGCGATCCTCGGGTGTAAAATCCTGCGGCGGCCAACGCCAGGGGCCGTGCGCCTGGTAGATCTCAATGCCTGCATTCTCCGCGTCACGGCGAATGCCCGTAAGAATGCGCTCAAATCCCTTCGCATCCTCGGCAAACAAAGGGGTTTCGGTGTCCACCAGCTCCTGAACGTCTGTGCAATCGTAGCCATGTTGCTTCATGCGCTCAAAGGCGGCTGCGTGGCTTCCCAAATATAAGTATGCGCTGTCAACGATTCCTGTTTTCATGCTCGGCCTCCGTATGTAAGTCTTTCCTTTATTATATCAATTATATCACAAATCTCCCGAAAAGCAATAGCCGAAGAAGGTTTTCCCCTCTTCGGCTATCTTTTGTTGTTTTGTTTTATTCCTGCGACTTCTTGGCATCGGCCAGCACGCGGGCGATCTTGGTAATAAATTCGTCCACGTCGTTGTTGCTTTGCATGGGCAGCTGCAGCGTACGCTCTTCCCATTTGAGGCAGAGCAGGGAATAATTGACCGTTCTCGTCTGCTTGCCAAAGGTCAGCTTGACGCTCTCGTTTGCGATCTCGGGCTTTTCCATGCTTACGTAAGGGATCTCGATGATCTCGGTCTCGGGCTCTTGCTCCGAAAGCAGAGAGATCCGGCGGCGCACCACGTAAAGCTCGGTATCCAAAGCGTAGATCAGCGCGGAGTCAAATAGCTCGCTGCGCACCGAGCCGCTCTTGGCGTATTTGTGCAGCTTTGCGTCGTCGTATACGTAGCCCTGCAGCGGCAGCATGGGAATGTGTGCCAGCATGCGCTTTTGGAATTTGGGGTTTTCCACCAGATCCACCGCCATCCCTTCGGTCTGCTTGGCAATGCATGCGTCAATATCCGCATCGGTCACACGCTGCGAGGCACCCACCAGCATCAGCACAAGACCCACGGGGGCTGCGATCGATGCAAGCACGTAGGAAACGTAGCCATATCCAAAGAAAAAGAGAATAATGCCGACGACCAAAAGGCCGATGCCCACGTAGAGCATGGTGTCGGTTTTGGTGAAATAGTTGCGATTTCGCTTGATTTGCTTCTGATCCATAAAAAATCCTTTCGTGTGTGGTTGCTTTCATTATATAAGGGAATGCGCAACGTGTCAATGACGCGTTGGTTGAGTTTGTCTCAACGTAGGCGAAACCCTCTACGTATATACAGACACAAAAACCGGGGAAAAGGTTGGGTTTGGCGGGGAATTTTTTGTTTGTAGGGGAGGATATTATCCTCCCGCACGCAATCATGAGAAAGAGCATTGAGATGACGCAGTCACAACTCCCTTGCGTGCGGGAGGATGATATCCTCCCGCACGGCATCTTCTTTACGCATATGCAGCAAAACACGGGGCAAAGATGGTCTTTGCCCCGTGATGTCAAAATATTCTTTTAGTCTTCTTCCACAAAAACGTCGCGGATGGCCTCGAGATAGCCGTAGCCGTACTTGGTGTCGGGCTCCAGGTAGCTGGTTTCCGTCCACTCGTTCCAGGAGTTGATGGTGATCAGCGGTGCGGGCAGGTTGTGGGTGTCCACGTATTCCTTTGCCTTGATCAACGCCTTTTTGAACGCCTCGGGAGGATTGTTATAGCATACGGTGGGAACGTAGCTGATAAAGCGGGGGTTGTTATCCCAGCCGATCGAAACGTGCGGATAGTAGGGAACGGTATAATCCTTGTCCATGCGCGCCCACTCGGCGTATGCGATGGGAAGGATCTCCTTTTCATAGTCCTTATCCATGTAGCAGAAGTGCACGAACTGGTAATTGGTCACGCTGTCAAAGCCCAGAGTGGGCACGACCTGCTTGGTCGATAGCGTATGGGTGCCGTCCACGCCGCTCATGTTGGAGATGCGCTCGCCCCATGCGGTCAGCTGCAGCTCAAGACCGGGATGACCCGCCTTGATGGTCTCCTGCTTGAACCAATCCAGCGCTTCGCGGGTTGCCTCCACGCTGCCAAGACCCTTGACAAGATTATCCACGTCGTAGATCATGAACACGGGCTTGCCGTCGATCTTGTAATAATTGGGTCTGGAGAAGTACTTGTCAATGATGCGGTGCGCCACGATCTCAAATTCGTGACGGTCCACGCTGCCAAGCCATACCGTGGGATCCTGTCCGCGCCAGAGCAGGTCGGAAAGGCGGGTATCCCAGGTATATCCCGCGTCGTGGTTTGCCCACATGATGTAAAACTTCATCTTTTCATTGTTGGATGCGCCGAGAAAGCCCTCGTCCAGGCATTGCTCCAGGAAAGGACGGCGATCGTACCAGTACCAGTCGTAGATAAAGACGTTGACGCCGTGACGGGTTGCCTCTTCGATCTGCATTTCCATGACGCGGGGATCTGCCTCGTCGCAGCAGCCCCACAAGGGCTTTCTGTCCCACTCGTAATCGGCGGGCTTTTGGGGCATGCGGGAAGGAACGGACATCACAGTCTGCCACTCGCCAATGCCGTCCGGCCAGAACTGGCGCGCGCGCATTTCTTTTCCTGTGTAAGAGGGCCACACGTAGGCGGCAATGTCATACTTCTGCATAATTGGTCTCCTTTTCGATGCTTTATTCGTAATCTTCAATTCTCCACTCGTCGTGCCAGTCGAGATATGCCATCTCTCCGTCAAAGCGGAAGGGCAGCCAGACGTAGTCGGCCTCGCGTGTGTTGGCTTGCTCCAGGGTGGGGATCAGAGCGCCCGCAGCAGCGCGCTCCTCGGGGCTTGCGTCGTAGCCGAACGCATCGGCAAACGCTTTTTCATACATTTCGTAGGGCAGGTGCATGCGGTGCGGCAGCCAACGGTCGGCGCAGGCGATGTAAAGATCCTTCTTGCCCGGCACCTTGAACACACTGGACACCTGCGAATGGAACGAGGTGTTGGACGCGTCGGTGGGGTGCGGGTTGCCCAGCACGGTGTAAGGGCCGTGCCAGGAGTCGCCGATGGCAAGCTCGGAGGGGTTGGGCAGATAGCTTGTCGTGCCCGAGGTGATCAGGTAGTGCTTGCTGCGGCGCAAAAAATGCGCGGTCGCCTCACGCACGTAGGGCGGATAGGGGCGAGGGAAGTGCGTAGAGTAGTAGCCGGTGACGTCGCAATAGTCGTCGGTCAGATCGGCACAGATTGTCTCGGAATGCACGCGCTCAAAGTAATAGTAGGCTTTTCCGTCGGGTGCCACCACCAGGTCAAAGTCGCCCGCGCTCATATTCAAGGGGCGCAAGCCCTCGCGCACGATTGTGTAAGGACCTGTCAGCGCGTCTGCGGTCAGCACGGTCTCGTCCTGCGTGCCGTCGTGGTGCATGATCTTGAGCCAGCAGACAAACTTTTTGGTTTTTTGGTTATAGATGATGTGCGGGCGGTCCATCAGCGAGGTGGGATGCAGGGAAGAGGTGGGATCGTCCTCGTTGGGCGGGATGATCAGGCCAAGATCCTCCCAGTTGTAAAGATCGGTCGAGCGGTAGCAGCGCACGCCCCAGTGCCAGATATTTTTGGCGGGATCGGTGTGCTCCTTGTTCTCGCCGTACCAGTAATAACAGCCGTCCAGATACATAAGAGAGCCGCCGTGTGCCTGGATGCGTTTGCCCTCGGTGTCCAGCCAGATCTGTCCGGGGCGAATACTGTCGTAGCGGGTTTGTTGCGACATAAAAGCCTCCTTTTGGATGCGTTTTCTCTATTATAGCACAAAGCAAGGGCAAAATCAACAAAAAATTGCAAAGAAATGTGTGCGGATTTAGCATGCTTGGAAAGTCGAATTTGACAAGAATTTGTTGACTTTGTGAAAAAAATGTGTTACAATGAGGTATATTCTTTTTTTGAGGATATAAGGGCTGCGGCTTTTATATAAATGGTAACTCACGACCTGCACAGCAGAGAGGTGGGCAATGTTTTCGCTGATCGGTATTCATTTTTTTCGGCACGGCTTGGACGTGAAGGTAAAAACGCGTATGGATCGGCTTCTCATTTGTACTCCTTTTCGTGAAAAGATCGGGTGTGCCAAAAAACAAATTTTAGGAGGAACATAAGAAATGTTCAAGAAAATTTTGTCCCTGTGTCTGGCTGTTTTCATGGTAGCAGCTGCTTGCGTAGCAATGACTTCCTGCGACATGGGCAGCGGCGCTGCAAAGATGACCGAGTCTCCTCTGCCTGAGGTTGAGCTCCAGAAGGACTTTGAAGTTCCTGCTGATTTCAAGATCGGCTTCATCCTGCTGCACGACGAGGCTTCCACCTACGACCTCAACTTCATCAATGCAGTGAAGAAGGTACAGGCTGCTCTGGGTCTTACCGACGACCAGATCCTGTATAAGAAGGGCATTCCCGAATCCAACGCTTGCTACGAGGCTGCTTGCGACCTGGCTGACGCCGGCTGCGACATCATCTTCGCTGACAGCTTTGGTCACGAATCTCACCTGCTCAAGGCAGCCCAGGAATATCCTGAGATCGAGTTCTGCCACGCTACCGGTACCATGGCTCACACCGCAGGTCTTGACAACTTCCACAACGCATTCGCTTCCATCTACGAAGGCAGATACCTTGCAGGCGTTGCTGCAGGTCTGAAGCTCAACGAGATGATCGAAAAGGGTGAGATCACCGCTGACCAGGCTAAGATGGGCTACGTTGGCGCGTTCACCTTCGCAGAGGTTATCTCCGGCTACACCTCCTTCTACCTGGGCGCAAAGTCCGTTTGCCCCTCTGTAACCATGGAAGTACAGTTCACCGGCTCCTGGTACGACGAGATCAAGGAGAAGGACGCTGCAACCGCTCTGATCAACAACAACTGCGTTCTGATTTCTCAGCACGCTGACTCCATGGGCGCTCCCTCCGTTTGCGAGGAAAAGAACGTTCCCAACGTTTCCTACAACGGCTCTACCCACGAATCTTGCCCCAACACCTTTATCGTTTCTTCCAGAATCGACTGGTCTCCCTACTACCTCTACATCATCAAGAGCGTATGCCAGGGCACTCCCATCGCAGCTGACTGGTGCGGCGGTGCAGAGCAGGGTTCTGTTGTTCTGACCGGCATCAACGAGAATGCTGCTGCAAAGGGCACTCTTGCTAAGCTGGAAGAGGTTGCTGCTAAGCTCAAGAGCGGCGAGATCAAGGTATTCGATACCAATACCTTCACCGTTGAAGGCAAGAAGCTGGATTCCTACATGGCTGACGTTGATACCGATGCTGCATTCACCAAGGACACCGAGGCAATCAAGGACGGTTACTTCCACGAGTCCGAATACCGTGCAGCTCCTTACTTCGATATCATGATCGACGGTATCACCCTGCTCAACACCAACTTCGGTTAATATTCTCACGATAGACAGGCGGAGCTTCGGCTCCGCTTGTCTCGGTTTTTCACAAGTGGTGAGCAAACGGCTCAATGAACGATTGAACCGCTTGCTCAAGGCTTGTTAAGACAACTTTTCTGTATGGAGGAGCTCATGAGTAAACCTATTGCACTGGAAACGAGGGGGGTTACCAAACGTTTCGGAAGCGTTGTTGCAAACAACAACGTGGATCTTTGCGTCCATCGTGGCGAGATTTTGGCCATTCTTGGCGAAAACGGCTGCGGAAAGACCACGCTGATGAACATGATTGCGGGTATTTACTATCCGGACAGCGGATCGATCCTTGTCAACGGCGAGGAGGTCGTGATCCGTTCGCCCAAGGATGCGTTCCGTTACGGCATCGGTATGATCCACCAGCATTTCAAGCTGGTCGATCTGTTCACCGCCGCCCAGAATATCGTGCTTGGCGTGCAGGACGGGAAGAAGTACAATATCAAGGAGGTCAACGCACGCGTTGCCGAGATCGCCGAAAAGTACGGCTTCAATATCGATCCCAAAAAGAAGATCTACGAAATGTCTGTTTCGGAAAAGCAGACGGTTGAAATTCTCAAGGTGCTTTACCGCGGTGCGGACATTCTGATTCTGGACGAGCCCAGCGCGGTGCTGACTCCTCAGGAAACCGAAAAGCTGTTTGACGTGCTTCGCCGCATGCGCGAGGACGGCAAGTCGATTCTGATCATTACGCATAAGCTGCACGAGGTCATGGCCATCTCCGACCGCGTAGCCGTGCTTCGCAAGGGCGAGCATATCGCTACTGTGGAGACCGCCGAGACCAATCCCGCTGCGCTGACCGAAATGATGGTTGGCAAGAAGGTGGAGCTGAATATTCATCGCCCCGAGCCTCAAAACGTGCGCGACCGTCTGGTCATCGAGGGACTTTCTATGACCGACGTCGAGGGTGTCAAGATTCTGGACGACATCTCCTTTACCGCAAGAGCCGGCGAGATTCTGGGTATTGCGGGCATCGCAGGCAGCGGACAGAGAGAATTGCTTGAGTCGATTGCGGGCCTGCATCACCTGCAGGGCGGCAGCGTGACCTATTATAACCCCAAGAAGGATAAGCCGATCACGTTCTATCATAAGACCTTTGAGCGCGTCATGGAGCTTGCTCACGAGGGCATGCTGCGCTATGCCGACGGCAGAGAGTTCACGGGCAAGGACGAGAACGGAAAGGCTCTCTCCAAAAAGACCATTTGCGCACAGGTAGAAGCAGGCGAGATTCTGTTCAAGGACGACGAGGTGATTAACCTTCGTGAGAAAACGCCTCTGCAGATCCGCGAGCTTGGCGTTCGTCTTTCGTTCGTTCCCGAGGACCGTCTTGGTATGGGCCTTGTGGGTAATATGGATATCGTTGATAATATGATGCTGCGCAGCTATCGCCGCGGTCAGTCCGTATTCGTGGACCGCAAAAAGCCGGGCGATCTGGCGCATACCATCGTGCACGACCTGGAGGTCGTCACGCCCAGTACGCATACGCCCGTGCGCCGTCTGTCCGGCGGTAACGTGCAAAAGGTGCTGGTTGGCCGTGAGATCTCGGCCGCACCCACCGTGCTGATGGCCGCATATCCCGTGCGCGGACTGGACATTAACTCTTCCTATACGATTTACAATCTGCTGACCGAGCAAAAGGAGAGAGGCGTTGCCGTCGTATTCGTCGGCGAGGACCTGGACGTGCTGCTTGAGCTTTGCGACCGCATCATCGTGCTTTGCGCAGGCCGCGTGACCGGTGTGCTGGACGCAAGAAGCACTACCAAAGAGGAGATCGGTCTTCTGATGACGGGTGACCGCGAATCCTCGGATACAGAAACTGACAAGAAGGAGGAATAAGCGATGAAAACGATTGAAAAACGCACGCGCGAGCCGCTGTTTCACGTTGTCAAGCGCGATTCTCTTCCTGTCTGGAAGGGCATGCTGATCCGCGTGATCGCGGTCGTTGCGGCAATTTTGCTGTGCGCACTCCTTTCCGTGATCATGCTTGAAAACGTTGACCCCATCAAGTTTATCACCACGCTGTTCGACGGCGCTGTCGGCTCTCAAAGACGCCTTTGGAAGCTTGCCAAGGACTCCGCCGTGCTGCTTTGCATCTCGTTGGCAGTCACGCCCGCGTTCCGCATGAAGTTCTGGAACATCGGTGCCGAGGGACAAACGCTGATCGGTGCGCTTGCATCGGTTGCGGTTGCATATTATCTGGGCGGTAAGATGCCCGAGCCCTTGCTGCTTGTTCTGATGTTGGTTGCATCTGTGGCAGCAGGTGCAATCTGGGGCGGTTTCCCCGCAATCTTCAAGGCAAAGTGGAATACCAACGAGACCTTGTTTACGCTGATGATGAACTACGTGGCCACCGGCCTTGTGGCATATTTCCTGGCTTTGTGGTGCCCCAGCAACGGCAGCGTGCTTGGCAGACTGGACTTTGGCCATCTGCCCGTGGTGCTGCACGAGTATTTTCTGTTGATCGTGGTCACGCTGGTGCTGACCGCGGTTGTGTACGTGTATCTGCATTATACCAAGCAGGGATACGAGATCAGCGTCGTGGGTGAGAGTGAAAACACCGCGCGCTATATCGGTATCAACGTGGGTAAGGTCATTCTCCGTACCATGATCGTGTCGGGCGCGATCTGCGGCCTGGCAGGATTTCTGATCGTGGGTGCGCTGGACCATTCCATCACCACCACCTCTGTCGGCGGTCTTGGCTTTACCGCCATCATGGTTTCCTGGCTTGCCAAGTTCAATCCCGTCATCATGATCGGTACCAGCCTGTTCATTACCTTCTTGCAGCAGGGATGCGCCGAGATCGGCTCGCAGGTTGACCCCTCGTTCCCCAATATCATCGTGGGTATCGTGCTGTTCTTTATCATCGGCTGCGAATTCTTTATCGGATATAAGCTCAAATTCCGTGAATCCTCGAAAAAAGGAGGTAAGGTATCGTGAGTCCGTTTCTTGATTTTTTGATTACGGCAATTCCGCTTGGCATTACGTTCCTTTACGGATGTGTGGGTGAGATTTTGACCGAGAAGGCAGGACATTTGAATCTGGGTATCCCCGGCATTATGTGCGTGGGCGGTACCTGCGGCTGCATGGCGCTCAGAATTCTCAAGAATTCGGGCCTTCCTTGGTTCGTCATTCTTCCGATCGCCATTCTGGCAGCCTTTGCGGGCGGCCTGCTTATGGGTCTGATCTACAGCTTTTTGACCGTAACGCTCAAAGCAAATCAGAACGTCACCGGTCTTGCCATGACCACGTTCGGCGTTGGCGTGACCAAGTTCGTCATGTCCAAGATGGCAGTGGGTGGCGGTATGATGTACCTGTACGCTTGTGATTATTTCCGCTTCCCGTTCCAGCAGAGCAAGAGCGCGCTCAAATATTGCGGCGTCATGGTGTTCCTTGGTGTTGCAATTGCGCTGATTGCAGCGTTTGTGCTCAATAAAACGCGCGTGGGCTTGCATTTGCGTGCGGTTGGCGAAAACCCCGCAACCGCGGACGCCGTGGGTATCAACGTTACCAAGTATAAGTACGTGGCAACCCTGATCGGCAGCGGCATTGCTGCTCTGGGCGGTTTGTTCTACATCATGGACTACGCAGGCTCTTACGAGGCTTATAAGAGCATTGAGGGCCTTGGCTGGCTGGCAGTTGCACTGGTAATTTTCACTCTGTGGAGACCGAATCTGAGTATTCTCGGCTCTCTTCTGTTCGGCTTGCTTTATATCGCAGGCTCCAGAATTCCCACGCTGCTGGGTGTTCAGCTGGACATGAGCGCAACGCCTCTGCTCCAGATGCTGCCTTACGCAGTCACCATCGTGGTGCTGATCGTGATCAGCGTGCGCAAGAAGCGCGAGCATCAACCTCCCGCGTCGCTTGGCGTACCGTATTTCCGCGAGGAAAGATAAATTCACAAATCAAAACCGCCGCTCACAGAGCGGCGGTTCTTTTGAAAGTTTTCGCCCGCCTTTTCCAAAAGGCGGCGCAGGTGGAGGGCGCGAAGCCCTCCTCGTGCTCCGCAGGGCACGAAATAATTTCGGCGTTTTTGGTTCTTTTTGCGGCTCTTTGCTCAAAAAGAACGGAATGACTTATCTCAATGTATTTGATCTCATGTTTCATAATACCACCGGTGTTTTTGGCTTTTCGTTCTTGACAAACCCCCGCATCTGTGCTACAATATGGGAGTCACGCGGGTGTGGCGGAATTGGCAGACGCGCCGGATTTAGGATCCGGTGGTTATCCGTGCAGGTGGCATCGCTTTATGCCATTCTGCTTCTTTCCGTTCCAAAAAAGCTTGGGTTTCCTCTATAGTTTCGTTCGGCAAGTGTACCATATATCTGGTATTTTCTAAGTCCGATGCGTATTCGTGTACCGTTTCCAAATGCTTCAGT
>JAZNYL010000017.1:0-5881 GCA_045594445.1 Eubacteriales bacterium | reverse complement strand
TGATTTTTGAAAGTCAAAACGCCTGCAGCGTTTTGAGGATCTACGAGGGGCAACATCATTCGCCCGTAAATCCCGACACTGCGTGTCGCGCTCCGCGTTCGACTCCACTTCGTTCCGCTCCGGATGACACGGGCAGGGCTGCGCATCATAATAAACGAAAGCAGAAGCCTTCATCAAAGACTTCTGCCTTTTCGTTATTCTCCGCTAAATTTTCAGCCCGATGGCTGCTCTTTTTATTGATCCGGCTTGATATACTTCGCGCCGCCTGCAAGATAATTGATGCCCGACCATACCGTGATCACGATCATTGCGGCCGTGGTTGCCAGCGAGAGCGGCATATAGGCGGTCATGAATGCGGGAACGCTCAGAGAGGGGATCGCATAGATCAGCGGCTCAATGATCACCGTGCAGATACAAACGATCTGCAAAACGGTCTTGATCTTGCCAAGCATGTTGGCTGCAATGACCTGCCCGTCACCCTGCACGGCCAAAAGGCGAATGCCTGTCACGGCAAGTTCGCGGAAGATGACTGCCACGGTTGCCCAGATAAAGAGCGGGTGAATGGCCTCGTAGTCGGATTTATACAGAATCATCAGCATAGCGCCAATGACCATCAGCTTGTCTGCCAGAGGATCCATGAACTTGCCGAAGTTGGTGACAAGACCGTATTTGCGCGCAATTTTGCCGTCCAGCATATCGGTCAGCGAAGCGGCAATGAAAAGCACCACGCCCGCAATATTGCAGATGATGTGCGCGGTCGTACCGATCTCAATCAACTCGGGGATCGCCATGACGATCATGAAGATAGGCACCATGATCATGCGCAGCACGGTCAGCTTGTTGGGAAGATTCATTTTCATATTAACCTCCATGCTTTCTTATTTCTGCACGGCCTCGCCAAACAGGTCGTAGTCGATCACGTCGGAAATCTGCACGTCTACGTAAGAGCCGGGAGCGGGACGGTAGGAGGCACGGAAATAAACCTTGCCGTCAATGTCGGGCGCGTCCGCGTCGCTTCTGCCGTAGCAGGTCTCGCTGACTGCGTCGTAGTCCTCGCAAAGCACGCGCACAACGCTGCCGATCTTTTGCTCGTTGAGTTCAGCGCCGATCAGCATCTGCTCCTTCATGATGATATCGTATCTGTCCTGCTTGATCTGCTCGTCGATCTGATCCTCAAAATCGTAAGCGGGAGTATCCTCCTCGCGCGAGTAGGTAAAGACGCCCAGGCGGTCAAATCTTGCCTCCTTGACAAATTCGCAAAGCTCGATAAAGTCCTGCTCTGTTTCGCCGGGGAAACCCACGATAAAGGTGGTGCGCAACGTCATACCGGGGATTTCGCGCAGTCTGCGGATCGCATCCTTGATCATGGCGCTGTCGCCGTGGCGGTTCATGGCCTTCAGCATGTGGTCGCTGATGTGCTGAATGGGCATGTCGATGTACTTGATAATGCGGTCGTTGTCGCGAATCTCGGCAACCAGCGCATCGGTAATCTTGTCGGGGTAGCAGTATAAGAGGCGCAGACGCACCGACTTGGTGGCGTCGGTAATGGCGCGCAGCAGCTTGTCCAAGGCATATTCGCCGTAAAGATCAAGGCCGTAGCGGGTAATGTCCTGCGCAATGACCGAAATCTCGCGCGCACCCAACTGCTCCAGCTGTACGGCTTCCTTGACCAGCTCCTCGATCGGACGCGAACGGAATTTGCCGCGAATGCCGGGGATGGCACAATACGCGCAACGGTTGTCGCAGCCCTCGCCGATCTTTAAGTAAGTGGCGTATTCGGGGGTGGTCAGCACGCGGTCGCCGCCAAGAGCAACGGTGTTTTTATCCTCTTTGGAAAAATATTTCTGTGGGATCTTTGCGGTCACGGCTTTGATCGCGTCCACGATGTTGTGGATCGAGCCAACGCCAAGCACCGCGTCCACCTCGGGCATTTCCTCGATGATCTGCTCACCGTAACGCTCGGCAAGGCAGCCCGTAACGATAATAGCCTTGAGATTTCTGTTTTCCTTGAGCCAGGCAACGTCCAGAATGTTGTCAATAGCCTCTTTTTTTGCACTTTCGATAAAGGCGCAGGTGTTGACGATGATGACGTCCGCCTCAATATCCTCGGGGGTAATCTCATATCCGGCCTCTGCCACGTGATGCAGCATGACCTCGGTATCCAGCTGATTCTTGCAGCAGCCGAGAGAAATAAAACCAACTTTCATAATAATCTCCATGCCGCCTGTGGCGGCGCAAATAGTTTGGGTAAACGGGAGTATGACGTGAACTTTCACGCTAATACCTCCTTCTCGTAGTTTACCACTTTACATTATAGCATATACGCACCGGATTGTCAAGGAAAATGCAGAATGCACATTTTTCATTGACTTATTCAAGTAAAGGTGCTAAAATATAAGTTGACAACATTTTCACGGAGGACCCATGGCACTCATCAAACCCAACAGATTGATCGGCGACCGCGCGTTTTACAAAACGCTGATCACGGTCGCACTTCCTATCATGCTGCAAAACGGCATTACCGAGTTTGTCTCGCTTCTTGATAATATTATGATCGGCCATACCGGCCCCGAGCAGTACAATGCGGTGGTCATTGTCAACCAGCTCGTGTTTGTGTATATGGTGTGCGTGTTCGGCGCACTTGCGGGCGCGGGCATCTTTTCCGCGCAGTTCCACGGAAACCGCGACGACGAGGGCGTGCGTAATTCCTTCCGATTCAAGCTGTATGCGGCGGGGAGTGTGGTGCTGATCGGCGCGCTGATCTTTGGCTTTGGCGGACGTCAGCTGATCTCTCTGTACCTGCACGACGTGGACGACGGCACCGATCTTGCGCTGATCACCGAGTACGGTCTGAAATACCTGTATATCATTATGACCTGCATGATCCCGCACGCACTGAGCATGGTGTATGCATCCACGCTGCGCGAGACGGGCAAGACCATCCCGCCCATGATCGCGGGCAGCGTTGCGCTGCTCGTCAATCTGCTCGGCAACTATCTGCTTATCTTCGGCAATCTTGGCTTTCCCGAGCTGGGTGTGCAGGGCGCGGCAATCGCGACTGCTGCCGCAAGATTTGTGGAATTCGGCATTTTGTTTGTATATACGCATGGAAATAAAAAGAAAAATCCCTTCGCCAAGGGACTTTACCGCACGCTGCTCGTGCCGCGCGCGCTGATCGGGCAGATCACGGTCAAGGGCCTGCCGTTGCTGTTTAACGAGGTGCTGTGGTCCAGCGGCATGGCGGTGCTGGCACAGTGCTATTCGGTGCGCGGCACGGTGGCGGTGGGTGCATACGGCATCACCAGCACCATGAGCAATATGTTCGGTATTGCCATGATGGCGCTTGGCAACGCGGTGGCCATCATCGTTGGCCAAAAGCTGGGCGCGGGCGAGATCGAACAGGCAAAAATTGCCGATTCCCGCCTGATTTTTACCTCCACGGCCACCTGCGCGGTCATTGGTGGCGTCATGGCGCTCACAGCGCCCCTGTTCCCGCAAATGTTTTCCGAGGTTTCGGAGGAATCCCGCGCGCTGGCCGTGCAAATGATCCGCATCGCGGGGCTGATCCTGCCTTGCAACGCCTTTGCGCATTCCACCTACTTTACGCTGCGCTCGGGCGGACGCTCACTTTTCGTCTTTGCCTTTGACAGCGGCTATATGTGGCTGATCTGCGTGCCTGTGGCATTCATTCTCGGCCATCTGACCTCGATTCCTCTTGTGCCCATGTATGCCATCGTGCTCTCGCTGGAGCTGATCAAGTGCGTGCTCGGTTTCTTCTTTGTTAAGTCGGGCTTCTGGGCAAAGAATCTGATCAAGGAGTAATGAGATTATGAAGCATTTGAATTATACAACCGATCTTTGCGTGGTGGGCGGTGGCCTTTCGGGGCTTTGCTGTGCCGTAGCGGCTGCAAGACACGGCGCAAAGGTTATCTTGGTGCAGGATAGACCCGTGCTTGGCGGTAACGCGTCCAGCGAGATACGCATGTGGGTATGCGGCGCAAACGGCGACGGCAACCGCGAAAGCGGCATTGTCGAGGAGCTGATGCTGGAGAATTATTATCAGAATCCGGGGCTGAAATTTTCGCTTTGGGATAGCGTATTGTATCAGACGGCAATGGCGGAGGAGAATCTGACGCTGCTGCTGAACACCACTTGTCTGGATGCTATCATGGACTCGGATCGCATCGTGTCGATCAAGGCGTGGCAGTCAAATGCCGAGACCTTCCACGAAATCAAGGCAACGTATTTTGCCGATTGCTCGGGAGATTCAATCCTCGCCCCTTTGAGCGGCGCGGAGTATACGTACGGCCGCGAAGCAAAAAGTCAGTATGACGAGCGCATTCCACCTGACGTGGCCGATCAGAAAACCATGGGCATGAGCTGCCTGTTCCAGATCCGCGAGACCGACCACCCCGTCAAATTCACCCCGCCCGCATGGGCATACAGCTATCCGACCGATGCCGACCTTCCGCATAAATCGCACACCAAGGAGAGCAACTTCTGGTGGATCGAGGTTGGCGGTGAGTGGGATTGCATTCACGATACCGACCGCTGCCGCGACGAGCTGCTCAAAATCTGCTATGGCGTGTGGGATCACATGAAAAATCACGGGGACCACGGCGTGGAGAATTGGGAGTTGGAATGGCTGGGCTTTTTGCCCGGCAAGCGCGAGAGCCGCAGATATATTGGCAAATACGTGGTCACGCAGAACGACGTGGAGGCCGAAGGGCACTTTGACGATCTGGTGGCATACGGTGGCTGGACCATGGACGACCATTTTCCGCAAGGCTTTTACTATACACAAGGGCATCCCACCATTCATCATCCCGCGCCCTCTCCCTGGGGATTGCCGCTGCGCTGCATGATCTCCAAAAATATTCAAAATCTGGTATTCGCGGGACGCAATATCAGCGTTTCTCACGCAGCGCTTTCGTCCACGCGCGTCATGGCAACCTGCGCGGTGCTGGGCCAGGCGCTGGGCACGGCTGTCGCGCAGGCAATCGAGTACGGCTGCCACGTGGAAAACGTGGATATCCCGCGCCTGCAGCGGACCTTGATGGATGACGACTGCTATCTGCCCTGGCATACAAGAGAGATCCCTGCGCTGACCAAGCGCGCTGCGTGCAGCGACGAGGTGGTGCGCAACGGGCAGGATCGCCTGGAGCAAAACGCGTGGATCGGCAAGGAAGGGGATAGCGTCACCTATACCTTTGCGCAAAATGAGCAGGTGCGCGAGATCCGATTCATCTTTGACAGCAACCTGGATCGTCCGTACGACAACATGCCCTGCAGCTATCCGCTGGTGCAGCCCAAGTATAAGGTGCCTGCTACCTTGATCAATGCCTACCGCATTGAGGGCGAGAGCGAGGAGGGCGAGAGACTCTGCCTGGAAGTGAACGAAAATCACCAAAGATTTGTCAAGCACCGCGTCGATTGGTGCGTCAAGACAGTGAGATTCGTGCCTCTGACCACCCACGGCTGCGAGCAGTTCCGCTTGTTTGCGTTTGACGTCAGATAAAATAAAACAAAGGAGCAATTGGGCTGCTAAATTAGCGAAAAAACATAACCCGATAATTACAATAAACACCGTAGGGGGCGACGTCCTAGACGCCCCGGGTGGCTACAAACTAACTTCTCAAACGGACCGTCCGAGAGGCCGGTCCCTCAAGATTTACACGGGCCTCAAGTCCGGCGGCACGCCGGAGATCAACGCGCTCTCCACGCTCATGCTGGGCGCGATCTTCCTGTTCGTTGCGCTCTCGCAGCTCATCAGCGCGCGCAGCGACAAGAAACTGAATTCCGCGCGATAAGCGCTGAATATACCCCCAAAACAAGGAGGACTGACCATGAAGAAAATCGTATGCCTGCTGCTGGCTATGCT
>JAZNYL010000016.1:0-37334 GCA_045594445.1 Eubacteriales bacterium | reverse complement strand
TGAGTCGAACTTTCAAAAATCTGCAATAAATTGCTGATTTTTGAAAGTCAAAACGCTTGCAGCGTTTTGAGGATCTACGAGGGTGGATACGTTGCGCCCGTAGATCCCGCGCTGCGCGCGCCCTCCCTTGGGTCGGGTTCGACTTCGCAAACAATACTCAATTGTTTGCTCCGCTCAGGATGACACGGGCGGGGTTGTGCATCATAAAAGCCAAAAGCAGAAGCCATCTCTGACTTCTGCTTTTATTTATTCTGCCGCTAATTTTGCATGCCCATGAGGCTGCTCTTTTTTTAATTCTGCGGATTGAATCTGCGGTCCAGGCGCAGACCCATGGTGTCGGAAACGGGGAGCGAGAAGGTCACGGTGCCAAGTTCCGGCTTTTCCTTGGCCTGGTTGACAAGTGCCTGCATGATGGGACGGCGCTGCGCCTCGGTTGCAACGATCAGGATGGTGTCTTTTTCCTCTGCAAGCGTGACACCGAAGAAATGCTCGTCGCCCTTGCCGTACGTGCCCTTTGCGCGGATCACGGTGCCGCCGCCTGCTCCCGCCTCGCGTGCTGCCTCCATTGCGATATCGGAGCAGCCCTTATTGAGTACGGCTACGATCAGATGTGTATTGTATTCCATTTTAATAACCTCTCTTTCCTCTGCTTCTGAGCTTCCCGTCAAAACCTGCATGGAGTGAATCCCACCCATGCTGTTCAGGGGAATGATCAAGCCGATGCCGCGGCCGGGGATATCGATCTCCATCTGGTCGGGCAGCGTTGCAAGAATGTTCTGCGTCTGCTGCTTGCCGACAACGGCAGACAGCATAATTTTTTCGGTCTGCTCAATGCCAAGCAGGTCCAGCGTTTTATTTTGCGCAGTACCGCGACAGGGTACGGCGGCGTAAGCTGCAAGCTTATGACGGGAAAAATATTTCTCGTATGCCGCGTAATCCTTCTGGCGCGCAATAATCATTAACAGATTGAGCTCTTTCATATATCCTGTACCTCTTACAAATCGATGATGTCTTCTTCATCCATAGGAACAAACTCTGCCTCGATGGGAGTCATCTTCTTGAGTCTTACGTTGCGGACGTGCCAGATCAGTCCGGGAATCTGCACTGCGATCAGCGGCGTCATGGCAACGAATGCAACCACGCCGAATGCGTCTGTTGCCGCGTTACCGCCAACCGCACGGCAAGCGCCCATTGCAAAGGGCAAAAGAAATGCCGCAGTCATAGGGCCGGACGCCACGCCGCCCGCGTCAAACGCGATTGAGGGGAAGGGCGAGGGCACGATAATGGCCAGCACGAGTGCGATGGCGTATCCGGGAATCAAAATCCACATGATGTTGATGCCGCTGAGCACGCGTATCATGGCAAGCGCGATCGAGCAAGCAACACCGATGGAAAGGCAGCGCAGCACCACCTTGCGCGAGATGGCACCCGCGGTCACGGTATTGACCTGCTTGGTCAGCACGTGCACGGCAGGCTCTGCCTGCACGATGAAGTAGCCGACCACGGCACCGATGGGAATGATGATGTATTGCAGGATGCCCTTGCCGGGATCGGCAAGACCAACGCCAAGCAGGTATCCACAGGGGGAAAAGCCTACGTTAGCACCCAGTAAGAACAGAACGAGACCTAAGTAAGTATAGCCAAGACCGACCAGGATCTTTTGCAAGGCACGCTTGGAAAGCGCGTTGCCGGGCTTTTTGGCGCAGATGTGATGGAACACGAAAAATCCTGCCGAAATGGGGCCCAGTGCCATCAGTACCTCCCAGAGCTGGTGAGGCAGCTTGTGAAGGAAGGGCAGCAGAACCTGATTGGATTGCGTAATGATCTCTACCTCGGAGAGGTCGGGAGGCACGATGTCTCCGCCCACCAAAAGGCCGAGGATCATGACAGCTGAGATCGGGCCGACAGAGGAGAGCGCGACAAGACCGAAGCAGTCGTTGTCCGCAGCACCGTCCGAACGGCTGGAGGCAACGCCCACGCCAAGTGCCATGATAAAGGGCACGGTCATGGGGCCTGTGGTCACACCGCCCGAGTCAAAGGCAACTGCCCAATAGTTCTTCGGGATAAAGAACGCCATAATGAACACGCCGATATAGCAGATCCAGAGCAGGAGCGAGAGCTTGACCTTGAACAGGATGCGCAGCATGGCCAGGACCAGGAAAATACCCACGCCAAGGCCGACCGACGCGGTCAGGACGAAGGGCTTGACCGTGGGCACGTAGCCCGCAAGCACCTGCAGGTCGGGCTCGCAAATGGTGGCAAGGAAGCCAACGAAGAAGGAGAGAAAGACCACAAGCCAGATCTTGCGCGACTTGGTCATCTGCGAGCCGATGTATTCGCCCATGGGGATCATGGACATATCCGAGCCCAGCGAGAAAAGTCCCATACCGATGATCAGCAGCACAGCGCCCAGCAAGAAGGAGAGCAGCGTGCCCGTATGCACGGGGGAGATGGTGATCACCAGCAAAATGGTGATCAGCGTCACCGGCATGACAGCGGCAAACGACTCCTTGATCTTCTCAAGTAATACTGTCTTTTCAAACAATTTTCAAAAACACCTCACAACATAATACTCCAATTTTATTATATCGGATTATCCGCCCCGATTGGTGAACATTTTGTAAAGTTCTGTTTGACAACCAAGGGCTTCTGTGCTATACTCATGATGTAAATACTTTTTTGCAGAAAGTGATGAAGATTATGACGCAACAGCAAATCAGCACGGCGACCGCATACGATTTCGACGACGTGCTGGATACCATACTGGATATCGCCTGCCGCCTTCTTGAGGCAGGCGCAGAGGTGCGCCGTGTGGAGGACACGGTGGAAAGGCTTTGCTTTGCCTACGGCGCGCACGACGTGGACGTGTTTTCGATCGTCGTGCTGGTCGGCGTAACCTCGGAGGGCCCCGACGGAGACCACTATACGCAGATCCGCAAGGTGGGCAGCATCGGCAACAGCCTTGTACGCATTGAAAAGCTCAACGCGCTCTCGCGCAGACTGTGCGCATGCCCCGAGGACCCCGGGGAGGTCAAGGCCGAGGTGGCGCGCATTTGCAAAAAGCAGACCTATTCCGAGCTGCTTTTGCACGCAAGCGCGGCCATTGCCGCGGGCGGCTTTGCCATGTTCTTTGGCGGCGGCTGGGTGGACGGATTGATCGCGGCCGTGATCGGCGTGGTGATCATGATATTCAATTTACATACGCCGGCCAAGGTCAACGGCACGCTCAAAACCTTTGTCACGGCATTCGTGGCAGGCACTATGGCGCTGCTTGCCTGCGCCGTGATCCCAAGCGGACACCCCGATATGATCATGATCGGTACCATCATGCTCATGATCCCCGGCCTTGCGCTGGGTACCTCGCTGCGCGATCTGTTCGGCGGCGACATGGTTTCCGGACTTTTGCGCTTTGCACAGGCGTTGTTTACTGCGGCCATCATTGCGGCAGGCTACGGCCTTGCATGGCTGACGATAGGAGGGATCGTATGACCTGGCTTGATATCATCAACAGTACGATTGCCTGTTCTGTCGCGCTCCTCGGCATTGCGGTCATTTTTGACGTGCCGCCCAAAAAGCTGCTCTGGGCCATGATCGGCAGCGTGATTTCCTGCGTGCTGATGCTGATCGGCGATAAATTCGGCATTGATCCGCTGATCACCAACATGATTGCCACCGCCGTGCCTTGCGTATATTGCGAGATCATGGCGCGCGTGCTCAAAACTCCCACCACCGTGTTTATGATCCCCACGCTTTTGCCGCTGGTGCCCGGAAGCCGTCTGTATTATACCATGTTCTATTTGTTCAGCGGCCAGCAGGCCTTGTTTATGGAGAACATGCTGGCGGCGGTCAAGATCTGTACGGGTATTGCCATGGCTATCATTGTGGTCACGGGTGCCGTGCGCTGGCTGGAGGCTGCCAAAAAGCAACGCCTTGAGCATGAGCGCGAAAAGCATCAAGCGGAGACGAGCCAATGAAGAACGTGATTTTTGATTTCGGCCGGGTGCTTGTGCACTTTGAGCCGCCCTATATGGTGGGGAAGTACGTATCCGACCCCGTGGATGCCGCGCTGCTGGCGCAGGTCGCGTTTGACCGCAAGTATTGGGACCGGTTGGATGCGGGCACGATTTCCGACGCCGAGGTGGTGGCGGATATCAAATCCCGCGTGCCCGAGCGGCTTGGCGACGCCGTTGATCAGATCTATTATAACTGGATCTACAATATCCCCGAGGTGGAGGGCATGCGCGAGGTGATCGAGCACATCAAAGAGACCTACGGCGCGCCCGTGTATCTGCTTTCCAATATTTCAAAGTATTTTGCTTCTCACGCGCATGAAATTCCCATTCTTGCGCTGCTTGACGGCTGTGTTTTCTCGGCCGAGTGCGGCATGATTAAGCCCAATGCCGATATCTTTGCGCATATTTGCGAGAAGTTTTCGCTTGATCCCACCGAGACCGTTTTCGTGGACGACCGCGAAGACAACGTGCAGAGTGCCAAGGCATTTGGCATGACGGGATACGTCTTCGACGGTGACGCCGACAAGCTTCGCACCTATTTGGATTCACTTTTTGCATAGGAGACAGATATGAATCATCCGGATAAGTATTTGGCCAAGAGATACGATACGCCCAACCGTTCGCGGGCGTTTACCGACGCGGTGTACTGCAAGGCGGACGCCACGGGTGCGGATCTGAATGCCGCGTGGCGCAGTCTTGATCCGCAAGCCCCCGAGTTGATTCCCTTGGTGGGCGAGATGCATGGGCACACCAACCTTTCGGACGGCCGCCCCGATATTGATACGTATTTTCGCAATATCCGCGATCTTGCGGGGCTTGATTTCGCGGTGTTGACCGACCACGACCATGGTGGCGTGGGCAGACCTGCGCTGTGGGAGGGGAATCCGTCTAAATGGGATCTGATCCGTGCAAAGGCGCATGAGTATTGCGAGCCGGGTAAGTTTTCCACGCTGCTTGGCTACGAGCGCGATTCGTACCCGTTTTATAACAATTTGGTACTGTATTTTCGTGATGCGGACGCAGAAATGGTGCGTGGCGTGCGCGACGGTGAGATCACCGAGGAGGAGCTGCGTGCACTGCTGGCACGCGACGACGTGATTACCTGCCCGCACGATACCTATTCCTTTACCTCCAACGCAGATTTTTTAGCGTTGCCCACCGAGCTGCACACGCCCTTTATTGAGGTCATCTCGCGCGGTGACGCGGCTGAGTATATGGGCAATCCCGCGGGTGCGACCTACGCGTGCTGCGAGGGCGGCTTTTGGCAGGATGCCTTACGCAAGGGCGCGAAAATGGGCGTGATCGGCGGCTCGGACGACCACAGCGGCATGAATGGGCGCGTGAATGACGCGCTGCCGTATCCGCAAAAATATCCCGGCGTGACCGGCGTGTGGGCGACCGAGAATACTCCCGCCGCCATTTTTGAGGCTCTGCGTGCCAAGCGCACGTATGCCTTTATGATGGGCGAGGCGAGTGGTGAGATGCGCGGCCGCATGGAGATCGATTTCCGCATCAACGGCCACTATATGGGCGATGTTATTACCCGTCCCGACAGCCGCGACCTGCATATTTTCTATCGCGTCAAGGCCGACGTACCCGTAAAGCGCGTGACGCTGGTCAAGAATTGCCGCAATTACGTGGCGCTCTCTGCTGCGTCCGAGCTGATACTGGATTACAAGCAGGAAAATGCGACCGACTATTTCTATCTGCGCGTCGAGCTTACCGATGGCCGCTTTGGCTGGACCTCACCGATCTGGGTGGAGCAGAGCACGTGATCAGTCAATAAAAAGTACACCCCTTACGGACTTGCTCCGCAAGGGGTGTTTTTGTATCTGAAAAACAACCGTTAGTTGAATACGCATATCCCACATTTCTATTGCAATCCGAAAAGCCTTATGCTATAATGAAAACAGAAACCGATCAAGGAGGCGTATATGTCCGAAAATCAGTTGAATGCAAGTGCGTTTGGGGAAAGCATCCGCCGCGGACGCAAGCAAAAGGGAATGACGCAGGAGGCTCTGGCGCAGATGCTCAGCGTATCCGCGCAAGCCGTTTCCAAGTGGGAGACCGGGCAAAGTCTGCCCGATATTGGGCTGCTGCTGCCGCTCTCCAAGGCGTTGGGCGTTGGCGTCAACGAGCTGCTGGGCGGCAGCCGCAGGCAGGAGCTGGAGAAAAAGTTTCAGGCGAACGTGCCGCTTGGCCTGGAGTTAGCTTTACTTGTGTCCTTGGAGGCATTGGAGGAATATCCCGATGACGAAACCTTCCTGTACCGTCGCGCCTGCGACGAGCTGTTTCTGGGGGAGCGTGACGTGAAGGATCGCCCGGACAATTTCTATTATCTGGATAAGGCGATCGGGCATTTTGAATACCTGCACGCCAAATACCCCGAGGCAGAGCATTACACCACCATGCTTGTGCGCGCATACCGCGCACGCGGACGCATGGACGAGGCGGATGTGCTGGCAAGAAAGCTCAAAACACCCGAAAATCAGCTTGCGGTGATGACGGGTGAGGACAAATTGCGGCAGCAGCAAAAGGAGATCCGCGAGCAGACGCAAAAGCTGTGCGGATTGCTTTTGAAGTACAATACGCCCGAGTCCCTGGACGCGTACCAAATCATTTCCGAGGCGGTATTCGGCGAGGATATTCTCTATGAAACGGATAACGGCTATGCGCTTGCATACGCAAAAAAGGCAGAATTGTGCCGCGATGCGGGCGATACCGAGGGCTTTGTGTCCTCGCTGACCAAGGCTTACGAGCTTGCAGGGCAGTACGATGGGCTCAAGCGCGGTATCACGCCCTGTCATGCGCCGCTGCTGAATCTTTTGACCAATGAGGTCAGGTTGCATTGGCAGACGTATTGGTTTTTGCGCTCGCACATGCATCTTTTGCAAGATCCCGCTACCCTGAAACTCAAAAAGCGAATCGTGGACGAGCAGATCAAATACCGTCCGCTCTTGCGACACGAGTGGCAAGCGTATTTTACGTTTTGCAAAACGTATGCCTGCGGCCCGACCTGGAACAATTACAGCACCGAGTACGATTTTGAGATCGACTATATGAACGTGGTCAAGAATTTCCGGTTCCGCGGCTATTTTGACGCGCAGATGCATGCATATTACCGCGCGCTGGTCGAAAGGCTGGTCACCGAGGGCGTCATGAGAGGCTATTGCGCTTACGCGGGGAACGACATTCTTGCCTATATCAATTGCAAGGAGAAGGACAGTTATTTCGCGCTTGGGATCGACGAGGAGCAGCGCGCCGTGCCTACCGCACCCGAGGGCAGCAAGATCCTTGCCATTGTGGATATGCTGGTAGCTCCCGCATTTGTGGACAGTTGCATGGGGGAAAGGCTTTTGCAGCATGCGCTGAAGGATGCCCAAAGAAGGGGATTTACCCATGCCGAGGTGTATCTGACCGAAGGGCCGATCTACCCCGAAAAAGAGCATTTTGAAGCCATTCTGAATATGTATTTGCAGGCGGGATTTGTGGTGATCCGCGACTTTACCGCCGATCATGAGCACGAGGGGCATAAATATCACGGCATGCGGCAGTATATTTTGCAAAAGGAGATTGACGACCACGGCTTTTCCGAACGCGCGACGCGCTTTACCTTTGGCGACTACATCATTGACGTGGACGTGGAAAGAACGCGCGAGATCTATAAGACGCTGCAGCCCGTGTCGAAGCGGTGCACGTGCGATTGGTGCGCAAATTATCAAAAGGCTGTCACGCATGCGCCTTCACAGGTAAAGGGCATGTTTGAGAGTCTGGGTATTGACCTTGAACGCATTACGGAAAGTGCTGCGTGCCATCAAAACCGCGACGGCAGCTGGCATTATGACTGCACCTGCCACGTGCGTGGCAAGCTGGTCAAGGGAAAGGAATTGACCCGCGTGGTGGGTGGTCAGTTGGTCACGTTGAGGTCAGAGGATGCATACGAGGTGGCCAAGGGCGTGATCGTATGGTTTAGCGATGAATGCAACAGAGTGGAAAAGGAATTTGACGCGCCCATTCTTCAGCTCGATTTTGGCATCGATCTGCCATGGTTGTTAGATAAAAAAGCACCGGAGCATCCGTCGTATACCATATAAAGCTGTTGTAGGGCAACATTTGATGAGGTTATGGGTTGCTGTTCGCAGGCACGCATAAAACCCCGCCCTACGAACAATTCCGGCTGACGCTTCAAGGTAGGGCGGGGGCTTGCTCCCGTAGTAGGGCGGGGGCTTGCTCCCGCAGTTTTCCGCAACGGTTGACTTTGCTTCCGTGCAGCGTGCTTGATTGTCGCGGGCTTGTTTGCTATAATAAAATCAATTAGATGGGAGAAATCCCTTATTAAATAAAATGATAATCAGCCGACTTGCACGAAAAATTCCGTGCTGCAGGCGACGAAAGGAACATGACAAAGATAGGAAAACAGATGAAGATTACACTTGCCGAGAACATCAAAAAAATGCGCACCGAAAAGGGCTTGACGCAAAGCGATCTTGCCGAGGCGCTATCGGTCACACCGCAATCGGTCAGCCGATGGGAAAACGGGCTGGCATATCCCGATACGCAGCTGCTACCGGAAATTGCACACTATTTTGGCGTGACGCTGGATGAGCTGATGATGGGAGAACAGCCGTATTTTGCAAAATTGGTTCATGAGTACCATGAGATCAAACGCAAGCTGGGGGAGAATCCCAATGACTTTATTCTGATGAGTGAATTGTGCGGCGTTTTGGGCGAAATTGCGGAAAGATCGGACAGCCCTAGTTGGTTGGATGCGTATTTTCACGCTCTGATCAAGCGCAAGAGCCGTTACTATATCGAAACCGGGGAGACCGACGTGGAGCGCGCAAGAAATATCTTTCGGGAACGCTTGAAAACAGCGGGGATTGACGAACGGTATGCGTTGCTTCGGGGTGCAATCGAATCTGAGGAAGAGGGAAAGCTCAATCTTTGGAAGGCGTACGTGCCAAGGTCATGGCGCGATCACGAATTTCTGTGGGATGATTTTCTCTTGGCGCGCTATGCGTCCCGCGGGGACGTCAAGAGATGGGAGCATCAGCGTCAGGTCGCGGTGTACAGGCAAGTATGCAGAGCGCTACGGCTGTTGATCAGTTGTGTTCCCAACGTGCCCATGGAGGAGCGTACCAGGCCGTGGCGATTGCCCTTGCAGAGTGTGGAGAATTGCGAGAAAGCTATGGAGCTGCTGAATACCTTTTCTGCAAGAGCGGATGATGTATTTCTCGTGTATCGCGTGGTGATCGAGTCGGATTATGCGGGTGCTTTGTTTGCCGCGGGGCAAAAGGAGCGCGGATACCGTGTGCTGGAAGAATGTAAACAGCACTCCGCGCTGATGTGGGAAAAGGTCAATCAGGCTGCCGTGCTGCACGGCTCTGTGCCCGCTCTTTGTGAGATCGAGGAAACGTATCACTATCGTTTCGTCATGGGCGTCAGCAACAGCGGCATGGTTGGAAACGTGTTCGGGTTTCATGAGCGTGCTGAGTTTGACTCGGTCAGAGAGCAAGAGAGGTTTCGTGAGCTGATCTCCGAAATGGCGCACGTCCACCTCAATAACTATTTTTGGGGGAGAAACGTCACGATCCACGAGATTCCCGATTTTGAACATACGTTTGCGCCCATGATCAAGCTCGCGCTGGATCAGTTGAGAATCTCAAAATGCAATATGAACACACAGGCAACCGTGTTCTGTACCGCGCAGGGAAACACCTACTTTGTCATCGAGCCGGATGCAAAGCAGGAGCAGTCCAAGACTCTGCAGCTTCTTGGGGAGCTTGCCGAGAAGGGCGAGCGGTGCATTGTGCGCTGCGTGAGCTTGTGGTGGGCAATGGGCGGCGAGATCGATCTGCCGTCGTATGCCGTCAGAGAGACCATGCTACAGATGCATCCCGACAATAGTAAGACCGGGATTTTGGTGAATGTGGGCAAGGGCTTTGACGTGCGTGCCCTTGGTGGGACGATGTAAGAATGACGGGGCATGGGATGACGCAGACCGATATTTTCAGTATGGAAGGAGAGTTGTCATGTACCAAACCATCAAAACCCCCGAGGACGTTCGGGAATTTCTTGAAAAAACCAATTTTTTGCACGACGGGTACATCCTCAGCGTGCAATATTCGCATAACGGCATTACGGCAAGTGAAAATCGCGTAGACTTTGAACCCGACAAAACCAAGCTGACGTTGCAAATACTGGTCACGAGCATTTGGAATGCCGTTGTGGAGATCGAATTTGAGGATTTGTACAAGTGGCAGATCAAGGGCGCAGATGGGGATATTTTTCATACCTCGGTGACCTTTGACCAAAACCATTGGATCGTGTGGGCGGACGACGCGTTTGTGGATATGGAGCAAATCAAGCATGGCTCGTACGTGATCGCACGTTCCATGAAGTGGCGTATGACAGAATAACGGAAACGACGCTTTTTTATAAACCATTGTAGGGACCGGCGTCCTCGACGGTCCGAAAAAAGAAAGCCAAGTAGGGACCGGCGTCGTGCCGCAAGCGACGAATGATCCACCGCCCATCGTAGGGGCGATTCACGAATCGCCCGTGAAATTAGGACCGTCGAGGACGCCGGTCCCTACATGGCGTATATAGCATAAAGGAGACTATATGAAAATATATACAAGAATTACGGATCGCAAAGGCGAAGATAAAGAACTTGAGCTGGACGAGGTTGCGATTTTTGCAAATTGCGAGGAGATACAGGAGCTGATCGAGTTTCTGAGCTACGTTAAAGAGGATCATTTGGTGCAGCATAAGCATAACCGCATTGCCGTGACGCATAATCATTTCTATATGTGGAAGGGCGAGCGTGAGGGGAAACCCGATCTGCAGATCTGGTCAACGTCGGGCGATTGGAGTGCAGGCGAGCATAAAACCCCTTGACACAAGGCCTTTCGCGTGGTACAATATACTCCTGTAAGATTCTTTTGGGGAGGTGCGAGATGGCGACCAAGGCATATATAAACGGGCAGATCGGGAACTGGGACGAGATGATGATCCCGCTTTCCGACAGATCCGTGTTTTTCGGCGACGCGGTGTACGACGCCGTGTTAGTGCTTGGCGGCAAGCCCTTTGCGCTTGATTTGCACCTGGATCGACTTTACAACAGCTGCGCGCTGACCGATATTGCATTTTCCATGCCGCGCGAGCAGCTGATGGGCGAGATTTGCCGTCTGCTGGAGGCATCCGAGGGTGACGCGCACATGCTGTATTTGCAAGTCACGCGCGGAGCAGCCCCCAGAAAGCACGAGTATCCCGAGGGCGTCGCGCCCAATCTGATCATGTTTGCAAAGCCTATTGCGATCACACCCAAGGATAAGGTCGTCAAACTGATCAGCATGCAGGACCTGCGCTTTGAGTACTGCCATATCAAGACCACCAATCTGTTACCCAACGTGCTTGCGTCCGAAAAGGCGACGCGCGCGGGGGCGGACGAGGTGCTTTGGCACAGAGACGGCCGCGTGACCGAGGCTGCGCACAGCAGCATTCTGATGCTCAAGGACGGTGCGGTAGTCATGCCGCCGCTGGATCATTTGGTACTGCCCGGCATTACGCGAAGGATCGTTCACGACGTTTGCGACCAAAACGGCATCGGGGTTGAAGTGCGCGAGTTTACGGTGGACGAGGTCATGCAGGCGGACGAGATCATTCTGTGCAGCACGACCAAGAATATTTTGTACGTGTCCGAGATCGACGGCATCACGGTCGGTGGCAAGGATCGTGCATTGGCGCAAAGATTGCAGGAATTGTTCCTTGACGAGGTCTACGCGCAGACAGGCGTGAGGATTTGATATAAAAATAAAGGGCTGAGCCTTATGACTCAGCCCTTTTTGAGTTTAGTCCTTTTTCTTTTTGCCTGTAAGTGCAAGCAGGGAAAGCGCGATCAGAGCCATGGGGGTAGTCAACAGGGATTTGCACCCCTTGCGCTGTTCCTCGGGCTCGGTGACCACTCCTGCTCCGCTTTCGGTTTCGGGTTCGGCCTTCTCGGGGGCTTTGCCCATGTCAAGAGAGGAGAGCAGGCGGTTATCGGGGGTGTAGGTCACTTGCTCAAGGTCCTCTCCAAGTGCTGCTTGAATGATGCCGCCCTCGGCAACCTGCGTCTGGTACGCGATATAGAGGTTAGCAAATTCCATGGTCTGGAAGCGGGTGGTCAGCGCGATCTGCGAGCCTTGGGAATTGAGACGGGTGTTCTCCACCTCCAACACCTGCTTGCCATTCGCGTCGTATAGCGTAGCCTTGCCGTAGTATTGCTGGCCCGTGCCGTCGCTTTCATATACGATGCCCGGGTTTTCCAGCTTGACCGTGCACATCAGCGCGTCGTTCATGTAGATCGAAACGGTCTGTCCGTCGTCCACCACGCGCAGCTTGAACCAGCCGTCCGCACCGGGGGTGAACTTGCCCTGATAGGGGAAGGAATAGGAAGCGGACGCCACGCCAAGTCCGTCCTCTGCGTAACGCTTGATGCGGACGGTGATGCGGGTTTCCTCGGGATAAATGCCGATGCCCGAGCCCGCGGAGGACGACCCACCGTATTGACGGCCGCCGTTTTCGGCATACCAGTCCCATTCAAAGTAGTTGAACACCTGGTTGATACCGTGGTTTGCGGGGTTGATGGGGGAGTATGCGCCCGGCATCTCGCCGCGTACGTAAATGGCGCTGTTACCGTAATCTACCATGTGCACGTCTGCAGCAAACTCGTAAGCACCCTCCACGTCGTTCCAGGTGCGCAGGTCGCTGACCTCTTTCATGCGCAGGTAGTTGAATTTCTCGCCCTTAACCACCTGTACCGTGCTGCCGGAGGTGCCACCCGCATGCTCGAATTGCTCGGAAATGGGGGTGCTTGTCACGAAAACGCCCGGCTTGACGCCAGAGAGGTCGTACAGCACGTCTATGACGGCGTCCTTGAGCGTGATGTTGACCTCACCCTCGGGCTTTTGCACGTTCGCCCCGTTTTTCGCAGCCGTGGTTGCGTCATAGATAAGCGTGGTAGCAGGGATTTCACGGTCGGTGTAGGAGTCGCACTTGTAAACGTATGCAAAGCGGTTATCGGGTGCGGTGTCGCCAAGGTCCATAAAGGCCATGGGGTCGCCGTTGTCCACCGAGTTGTCCGCCCATTTGAAGGTCATGTTCTCAATCTTACCGTTCACGCCAAGCAGGGATTTGCTCAGCGAGATAGCCATGTAAGCGCCCTTGAGGTAGTAGTAAGCACCGCCTACGACCTCGGTTTCAAAGGTGTTGTCCTTGAATTTTTCCACCGTGACAACAAAGGAATCGCGGTCGCGATTCAGCACAAAGTCGTAGCCCTCCCAGCCCGTGGTCACGTCACCGTCCACGTTCAGATAGAGGTTCATCCAGGTCTCGTCCGTGTCGATGATGATGTCGGACGAGGTCTTGACTAAGAAGTAGAGGTTGGCAGAGTCCTGCGAGACTTTGGCATAGTCAAAGTCGTTGCGCCCCGTGTTGTTGATATAGCGGAAGTGAGGATCGTAGGAAATGGTGTTGCGGTGCTCCACGTCGTAAAGGGAGTCCATGTATGTCAGCTGCACGCCATCCCACGAGGAAAGGTCGTAAATATCGATGGTAGTCTGGTTGTCGGCGGTGGGAGCGGCCGAAATGCCCTTGTAGCGGCGGATCTGATCCACCATCTGATAGTAATAGTTGTCGCCAAAGCCGTAGCCGTCCACGTTTCTCATGGGCTCGCCATCTCGCGAGAACTCGCAGTTGAACTGATCCACGTACTGGAATTTGGCGCTCGTGCCTGCCATGGGCTGATTGGTCGTGGTGTGCGCGCAGCCCGCGATCCATTCGTTCCAGCCCGTGATCATGAGCACGAAGGGCTGATCCTTGTCCACGTTGTCGCCAATCAGCGTTTGCATGGCGTTGAACTGGGAGGTAAAGCCAAGACCGAGTCCCGCTTGCTCCACGTCGGAAAATGCCATAGTCTTGCTCTTGGTGGTCTTGCCGTTGACAAAGCTGCGTCCCTTGGACATCACGGGATGGTGCCCCATGGCGATTGAGAGCGATTCGATCTTACCATCCGAATCTCTGCCCCAGCCGCCGTTTTCCATTTTGGCCGCACCCGTTTCGGGATCATAGTGATATTCCTGCAGCCAGGACCAGTAGTTGTCCTTATCGATCCAGGCCCAGCTGCCGCGCACCGTGAACTTCTCGTCCACCTTTTGCTTGATCTGTCCGGAAAGACCTGAATAGTTACCAAACAAAAGCGGCTTGCCCTCCCATTGGAAGAAGAGCTCTTCGTACTTGCTCCAGTTTTCGTCCGAGTAGACCGTGGTGAACAGCGTTTCCATGTTGGATTGGAAGGTAGAGGGGGTGTCGCCGTTGAAAAAGACGATCTGCGGCGTATCAATGCCTTGGCGACGCATGGAAAGCCAGGTGTCAAACAGGGCGGTATGCCCGGGAATGAATACCTCTGCGTTGGAAACGTCAAGGAAGATAAAGTCCACGCCTGCCTGCTCCAGCATATAGGCGTGCTTGCGGTAAACCCATGTGTCGGTGTTGCGGTAATAGCCGAAGTAGGGCTCTGCCCAGTAAGCCTCGCCGCCGTGATCCTCTATGTATTTCTTGGCGTCGCGGTAGCCCATTTCCAGATAGAGCTTGGTATTGTCCTGCACGACCTGACCTGCACCCACCCAGCAAAGGAAGTAGAAAAGACCTACGTATCTTTGCTCATTGGGCTCCCCCGCCAAGGCGTTGTCCGCAATGGTGCGATCCAGCGCGTCGGTCGCGGTCCAAGTTGAATAGTCGATCTTGCGCAGCTCGTCAGCTTCGGGGATGTTCCAGGTCTGCTGCACGTTGGTAAAGCGCAGATTGTCTACGTAACCGTCAATATCGCAAAGCTCGAGCGAAAAGTAGCCGGTCTGATAAAGCTCGCATGCCTCGGTCGATGCCAGCACCTTTCCGTCCGCATCCGCAAATGCAAGGTGACCGGCAGTACCGTATTCCACCAGCGCCACAAGCTGCTCGTCTGCGTACAGGGCAATGGTGTCAAGAGCCTCGTGCAGCGTGATGGTGGTGTCTGTCAGGTCAGCATTCAGGGGCAGCGTTGCTTCCAGACCGCATTCGGGTTCAAAGATGCGCAGCGTTCCCGAAGTGTCAAAAGCGAACCAGATGCCGCGCTCTTTGTGCGAGACGGCGGTTTGCGAGTTGCGCACGCCCAGATAGACCGTGCCGCCCGTCAGCGAAAGGTCAAAGGAAAGGTAGCCCTCTTCAAGACCGTAGTCGTCGCCAAGACAAACGGAAGAGCCGAGTACAAAGGTCATGTCCGGCGTGGTAGTCAGCCTGCCGTCCACGATCTGTGCGCAGGCGCGATTACCAAGTGCCAGCGCCGCATCGCCCACGTAGGCGTTGACGCGCTCAACGGAAAAGTCGTACGTGTAGGTTGAGAGCGTACGCTTTGCAAAATCATAGTCGTAGCCGCCCTCGTGCTCGCTGATAGGTGTACCCGCGTAGGTACGGGACGAGTCGGCAGCAGCAGCGGGGATCGCGGTTGAAACCGTGCCCGCAAGTAAAAGAGCAGCCAGCAGGGCACAGGTCATGAGTTTGATGCGCTTCATGTTCCGTTCTCCTTTGTTACTTTGAGATTAAAAAGGGCGATTTGAGAATCGCCCTATGAAATTATAAACTTTCGAGCAGACTGATCAGGCGGGATGCGATGATCTCGTGACCTGCGTCGTTGGGGTGCAGACCGTCGGGGCAGTAGGCTACGCGATGAGCCTCCAACTCGGGACAAATAGAGCCTGCGGCGTAAAGGTCGCAAACGGGCAGGGAGTAGTATTCAGCAGCCTGGCGGATGATCTCTACGTAGTCGCGCAGAATGGTGGTCTGCGTCACGGTGCCGTCACGCGAGGTGCGGGTCTGAGGAACGTACTCGTACCAGCGGTGCAGAGGGGTGACCACCACGATGGGACAGGTGGGGTACTTTGCAATCAGCGTGGAGAAAAGGTCGTGGCAAGCGCCCCAAAAGGTCTCGGGGGTGCGGTCGTCGGGTGTGCCCAGCAGTGCCTGTCCGTGCCCAAAGTCGTTGGTGCCGCCAAAGACCACAATAGCGTCTGCTTTTTCGGGCATATCCTTCACGCGGGTGATAAAGTGCGCGTTGAATTCGGGGATCTCCAGGGGCGTGTAGCGGTCGGCAAGGCAAGTGCCGCCAATGCCGAAGTTGTTCGCCTCTGCCAAGCCGCATCTCTGCTTGATCAGCTGATGATATACCTTATCGGGTGCGCTGGGGCCGTATCCCTGCGTAATGCTGTCGCCCAAAAAGTGAATGATTTTTCCTTGCAGTTCCATATCTGCCTCCCATTCTGCCGTATAGGCATAAAATTTTCTGCCTTTATTATAGCATTATTGCGTCTCTCTGTCAATCTTAATATCTTAATTGTCGGCCAAATTGCTTGCGAAGTGTATGGTCACGGTGTTATAATGGTGACGAAATCACACGAAAGAAGGCGAAAGTGCATTGATCGACGCTTTTTTGGAGCAATTTATTGAAATGACCGCGTGGGAAATGACCAAGCCAAAGGCATACGGGCCGTTTCATCTGATTTTTACCTTTGCGGGACTTGCGATCTCGCTGCTTGCGGCGTACCTTTTGCGCAACACGGGCGAGAAGGGCAACCGCATCGTGCTGTTTTCCTCGGGCGCGTTTTTGATGCTGACCGAGGTGTATAAGCAGCTGTTTTATTTCTATCATATGGAGGATCACGCGTATAACTGGGGCATTTTTCCGTTCCAGCTGTGCTCTGTGCCCATGTATTTGTGCGTGATCGCGGCGTTTTTGCGGCCGGGCAAGCTGCGCGACGGCATGTACGGATTTATGACCACGTTCAATCTGCTTGGCGGCATTATGGCGTTTATCGAGCCGTCCGGCATCGTGCACGGGCATTGGACGCTGACCATTCACGCGTTCGTTTGGCACATGATGCTGATCTTTATCGGCGCGTATCTTATCGCGTCGGGGCGTTTTGCCAAAACGTGGAAGGATTACCGCGCTGCGGTGGTTACGTTTTTGGCACTGGCGGTGTTGGCATTCTGCATCAACTGTATCTTCTGGCGCGTCTCAGAGGGCGGGATCAATATGTTTTTCGTCGGTCCGCGCGATTCGTCCTTGATCGTGTTCAAGCAGATCTCCAAGGCTGCCGGATGGTACGTCAGCACGCTCTTGTACCTGCCCACCGTGTGTATCGGTGCATTGATCGTCTTTTTACCGGCGCACTTCTACGCCAAGAAAAAAGGAATGATACAATCAATAAAAGGCTGAGTCTTTACGACTCAGCCTTTTTCATGCGGAAACAAAATCATGGAAAAATAGGTCACGGTTTGCGGGCCGTTGTTATATTTCAGACCGCAGGCGCGGGAAAGCGCGCCCACGTCGACGCCGCATGCCTCCATAGAGCGGTGTACGCGCTCGGGAAAACGGCAAGGCGCGTCCGGATAGGTGCAGGTCTTGCACAGGGTGCAACCGCCCGCGCTGTAAAGGTGGTGGGGGATGCCTTGCGTGCGCAGCGCATCGGCAATTGCACGGTCAAGCTGCTTGTGCAGCACGCCGGATTGCTGAATTCCCTCATAGTCAAAGTCGTCGTCTAAAGTGTGCTTGGTGGTGAACACCAGCGCGTGTGCGTAAGAGCGGCACTCGTCGCGCAAAGCCTCCCATTCGCCCACGCCGGGCGGGCAGGTCCATGTTTTACCATAAAGCCCGCAGCGATTGGAGGCGCACATCTCACGCACGCGTGCGTCAAACGGCACGCCGTCGGGGGATAGCCATGCAAACTCGTGCACGGCAAAGGGAAGAGAGGGGTTGCGCAGGATCGATTCAATTGTTTGTTTATTCATATTTCGTCCTTTTCCGGAAACATCATGTTTTCCATAAAAGATTGACTCCACACGGCGTCGGTGCTCAGCTCCAACGTTTTGGTGCGTGCCGCGTCTGCTCCCAACGCGTCCATTTGTGTGGGATCAGTCAGCACGCGCAAGCAGCCACCAAGCGAGGCGTTGCCAACGCTTTGCGTGCACTTCTTGAATTCCTTTGGCAAAAGGCCGATGGCAATGGCACTTTCCACGTTCATGTAGTGCCCAAGACCTCCCGCAAGATACACGTGCGCAATCTCGTCGGGCGAGATGCCCGCGCGTGCGCAAAGCGCGTCCAGACTTGCGCGAATGGCACTCTTGGAAAGCTGAAGGGCGCGGATATCGGCCTGCGTTAAGGCAAGCGGCGCTCCGTTTTGCGTAGTGGCATAGATAAATTGGTCGCCTTCCTCAAAAGCACCCGTTTCGTCTATGATATCGGACTTGTAAAGTGCGGAAACCAGATCGATCAGACCGCTGCCGCAAATGCCGCGGGCAGGTGCGTCACCTACCGTGGAAAAGATAGGGCGTCCCGATTGCATACGGAAGGTGCATACCGCACCCGAAATTCCGCCCATGCCGGTAGAAATGCCTGCTCCCTCCATGGCCGGGCCTGCCGCAGCCGAGGTTGCGTAAAGGAGAGAGCCACGGCTTTTGCCCGTAAAGAGTACGCTCTCGCCATTGGTGCCCACGTCGATCAGCAGCGCGGGCTGCTCGGAGTCTGTCAAGCCTACGTGCAGCATGCCTGCTGTGATATCGCCGCCCACAAAAGCGGAAATGCTTGGTAAGAGGGTAATGCTTTGCACGGGGAGATCGAATTGCTCGCCCGAGAAGGTTTGGGATTCAATGAAGGCGGGCGTGAAGGGATAAGCACCCATTCCCACAGGGGAAATGCCCGCAAAAATATGCAGCATGGTGGGGTTTCCTGCCACGGCCATGCTTATGGCTTTTCTACCTGCCAAAAGCTGCTCCAGCATCTCTCGGAGCTTGCCGAGCAGCGCGCTTTGCATCTGTTCAAGTGTTTCGGGACGGCGCATGACGGCTTCAATGCGGCTGATCACGTCCGCACCGAACGAAGCCTGCGGATTAAGCGCCGAGGCGGTGGACAAAACGCTTCCGTTACGCGTGTCCGTCAGCGCAGATGCCAGCGTGGTGGTGCCGATATCCAACGCAATCCCGAGATATTCCTCGGGAACGTCGGCAGCCTCGGCCGATGCAGAGCCTGCAAAATCGGTCAGACCGTCGCCCTCAAAGCTGTTGAACGCTATGATAGCACCGCTGCAGCACCACGTGCGGCAGGCAAGCACGTATCCGCCCTCGTCCGGCATGGCAAATTGCGTGCACGCCGCGTTGGCGTACAAATATCCCGCCACGAGCCGCACGCGGCATTTGCCGCAGGTTCCGCGACCGCCGCAATCGGCGTGTTGAGGGTGGCCTGTGCGCGCTAAATATTCGGATAGATTTTGCCCTGCCGAGGAAGAGCCCAGTCGGATGCGAATTTCTTTACTCATAAGCGAATCTCTTTGATTTTTTCAGCGTAGTATTGCACCAGCTCAAACTTGGTGCCGGGCATGAGTCTGTGGTCGGGGCAAGGGATAAAGCCGCCCAGCGCAGAAAGGCGCACCAAGCGCTCAAGCTCGCGGTCAACGGCTGCCTTATCAAGGCGCAAGACCGTTTTGTCCATACCGCCCACGCCAAGCATGCCCTTGCCATACTTTTGGCGTGCGGCCTCAAATTGGTCGCCCCACGTACCGATCTCAATCGGGAACATGACATTAACGCCGTTTTCAAACCAGGTGGGCAGCAGCTTGTCGGTCACGCCGTCGCAGTCAAGGGAAATGATGTCAATGCCAAAATCATGGCAGAGGTCGTTTCTCTTTTTATAATGTTTGGCGCACAGCTCGTCAAATTTATCGGGCGAGAGCAGGGGCCCCGAATTGAAGCAGATATCCTCCCAGTAGTGTGCAAAATCAAATTTCGCACCGGTTTTGAGAATCTCCTCGGCGCACCGGTATTGCATCTCGGCATAAGCGTCCACTAAGTCGGCAAACAGATCCTCGTCCTCATCGTACATGAGGTAACTCATTCCTACCACGGAGACCATGGAGCGGATATTGCCAAGCACCGAGCCAAGGTGCAGACCGATTGGCACGTCGGGATCGCGCGTATCGTTGAAGCTTTTGAAATATTCGTAGTTGACTCTCTCGGGGCAGAATTGTATTTTGGGGCGGTAAAGCGTTTCAAACGCCTCTCTGTCCTTGAGCAGATAGTCGTCCTCGGAGGGAATGGAGGTCACGCCGGGCTTGATTCTCTCAATCAGACCGTCGTAATTCTGCACACGTTGCGTGCCGTCCGGCAGCACCTCGAGCACCTTGTGCTCAAAGCCGGGGAGCAGACCGTTGTTTGCGCCCACGGTGCGATACCAGTTGAAATCCCAGCCAAGGAGCTTGTCAAGCTCGCTGTCGGCGGCGTTTCCGTCCGCCCAGGAGCGCGCAAGCTCAAAGGAAATCTTGCCCTGCTCGGCCCATTCGATCAGAAGCTCGGGCCAGTAGCCGAAATGTACTGCGGGCATGCGGTCTGCGGGGCGGTAGTGCAAAATATTCATGGCGCGTTCGCGATTGGTCATGCGTGTCTCCTTTCTTGCTCTGCAAACACAGGGCAGGGGGTGATGTTGCCGTCCGCATGCGACACGCGTGCGGCGTATTCCTTTAGCAGGGAAACGTAGGTTTTATAGTTTTCAATAGAGACGTCGGGGGGAGTCTGATGATCCACCGAGGAGATCACCTTGCCGCGCTGCATGCTGGGCAGGATGCGCTCAAACTCGGCGCGCATGGCGGCCTCTCCGAACTTCATGCACATTTTGTCAAAATGGCCGAGAAAGACCATGTCGGGCTGCTTGTCAAGATAGGTGGAAACGTCCACGCCCGCCTGTCTTTCAAGAGGAAACATGCCGTCCGCACCCACCTCTGCGTACCAATCCACCGCCATGGTAATGTCACCGTCCGAGTCAATGAACACGGGAATGCCGTGCTTGTGAATGACGGGAATGACCTTACGGTAAAAGGGGGCTAAAAATTCGTCAAAGCAGCCTTTGGAGATCATGGGTCCCGAGTTGTAGCTCATGTCCTCGGCAAAGCTCATAAAGTCAAAGTGGAAGTGTGAGAAGACGTAGTCGAAAAGCTCGACCAGCCAATCCGAGTAGTCCTCGCACATCTGCTTGTAAAGCTCGGGGTAATCGTAAAAGCTGTAAAGGTGGTTTTCAATGCCGAACAGCACGCGCGGATACCAGAAAAAGCCCTCCACCGTAAAAAAGTGCAAGGTATCTCCGCGCGCGTGCGTGGCGCGCAACCAATCAAAATGCGCCTGGGGGATGACCGTGCGCACGTCGGGGAACAGCGTGGGGCGAATACGTGCCCAGTCGTCCTCGTTTTCCATGCAGCCGATGCCCGAGCCGGGAATGACCGTGGGGGATGCGGACGTAAAGTAGGAAACACCGGTCTGCAGGCATCGGTCAAGACCGAAATAGCCCTGAAGATCGTCCACGCCAACGCACTCTGCGGGCAAGCCCTCCGAGTGCCAGCGTCCCAGCGTCAGGTGCCACCAGGGCGCCCATTCAATCACGGGCATGCGGTCAACGGGCTTGCCCGAAAGGTAGCGGGCAAAGCGCTCGGATGCATTCATGCTTACGCTCATGAAAACGCCTCCTTTGCAGCCTCAAAAAACGCGTTGATATTCTCCCATCTCGCAGGCGGGGGAACGTCGCAGCCCGAGGAGAGTACGAAGTTGGGGTATTGACCGCACTCGGCAATCAGATTACGCACGGCGGCAGCCATGCTTTCGGGTGTGCCGCCCAAGAACTCACCCGCGGGCGAGATATTGCCGCAAACGGGACGATCCTGGGGCATTCTTGCAAGCACATCGGCAAGGCTGACCGCGTCGCCGAAGTGGTAAGCGGCCGCACCGTTTGCATAAAACGAGTCGGTCATAAGCGGCACGTTGGGGCCGCAGTTGTGGTAGATGACGATAAAGGAGTCGTCCTGCACGGCGTCCACGATCTGCTTGACAAAGGGCGCAGAGAATTCCTTTTCCTGCGCAGGGGAGAGCAAGCCCGCAAGCGGTTCGGCCATGACGATGCCGTCAAGCCCCGCCTCTTTGTAGGCAAGCGCGTAGCTTGTAAGGAAGGGCGTGACCTTTTCCAAGGCCGCGTAAACGAAATCCTCGTCCGCAATGCAGTTGACAAGCGCCTCGGTCACGTCCATCAGACGGCCGACCAGCGAAAAAGGTCCGATCATGCCCGCAAGCACCGGGCGATCGGTGATCTGCGCCTTGGCATCGGCCGCGGCCTTGATGTAAAGGCCGGTACGCGCAGCGCCCATCTCGGGAATCTCCAGCGCACGTGCCTCGTCCTCGTCCGAGATCAGAATATCCGTCACGGTGGGCACCTCGTCCTGCGAGCAGGAAAGCGTGCAGCCAAAGGCCTCGGCCTCCACCGAGAGATCCATCATGCAAACGGCAGCTGCGGCAGGCGTGCGGCGGGCAACTGCTAAAATTCCCTCGGTCTGAGCGGTGGCGTCATGCGTGATCTGATACACGTCAGCCCCTGTCAGCTGAGCCGAGGGAAAGGAAAGAAGGGGGAGCGGGCGGCGGCTCCCGGGAAGAGAGGCCGCCCATGCTTTCATATCGTATTTCATAAAATTCTCCAAGTTATGCGCGCATTTCCGCGATCAGACGCTTGGCCTCGCGTGCGGCACTTGCAGCGTCCAGCGTGTAGCAGTCCGCACCGATCTCGTCGGCAAATTCCTGCGTAATGGGCGCACCGCCCACCATCACGCGCACCTTGTCGCGCAGTCCCGCTGCACAGAGGGCATCAATGACCTCCTTCTGGCCGTACATGGTGGTGGTCAGAAGCGCGGAGAGGCAAACCAGCTGCACATCGTTGTCGCGCACGGTATCCACAATGGTCTGCGGATCCACGTCCACGCCAAGGTCAATGCAGGCAATGCCCTGACCCTCAATCATCATCTTGACTAAGTTCTTGCCAATGTCGTGCATGTCGCCCTTGACCGTGCAGATCACGGCAGTACCCAAGGGCTCAACGCCTGCGCCCGAAAGTGCGGGTTTGAGAATTTTCAGGCCTGCATTCATGGCGCGTGCGGCAACCAGTACCTCGGGAACGAATACCTCGTTCTGACGGAACTTGTCTCCTATGACGTTCATGCCGCTGACAAGGCCTTGATTTAAGATAATTTCGGGGGAGATATTCAACTCAAGAGCTTGGGTGACCAGCGCTGCGACGTCCTTTGCCTTACCGCGCTGCAGTTTTTCGGAAATCTCTTGTAAAAGTGCTGTTTCCATAACTTTTTCCTCATGTTTCATCAGATTTGTGATGTGTGGGTCTGAACAACAGAATAAAGACGACCATCACGACAATCGCAAGGACGGCCATAGCAGGGATCAGATCGCGAAGCGAGGTTTTATCCTCCTCGGGCTCGGTCTGCTCGGGAGCCTTGGTGGTTGCCGCGGGCTTGGTGGTCGTGGGTGCGGTGGTTTGGGGCTCGGGCTGCTTGGTAGAGAACAAAAATTCGGCTTGGCCGATCCATTCTCCTTGCGCAAAATCTCTGCCGCGAACCAGAACGGCGTTCTCGTAAACGGTGACGTAATAGCCCTGACTGCCGGGAATTTCGTAGCCGCCGCTCTCTCCGTCTGTCCACAGGTAGGAAACCGAGGCCGCATTGAAGGTGCGGAAGCCGTCCTTTTGCTGATATGCGGTGCGAGTCTCCTGCATGGAGCGGTGGGTATGACCGCAAAACAGCACCACGTTGGGGTATTGATCCAGAATGTCTTTGATCTTTTCCGCATTCTGCACGTCCTTGTATCCCTGCGAGGCAAGCGTACCCGAAACGGTGTCGGGAAGGGGCTCGTGCATCAGGACAAAGATCGGCTTATCCGAGGCGGTGTTGCCAAGGACTGCCGACAACCAGGAAAGCTGGTCCTGCGAATATACGGCTTTGCCGTCCTGGTATGCGTCCGCGCCCAGCACGATCATGGTGCATCCACCCAAAAAGAAGGTGTAGTAGGGCGTGGTAAGCGAGGAGCCGCCGGGGTGCTTGACGTATTTGAAAAATTTTTGCAAATTGGCAGCGTGGGCCGAAGCGTCGTAAAGGTAAAGCTCCTTATCCAGAAATTCATGCGTGCCTACTGCACGGTGCAGGGGAGGAAGACCGCCCTCCTTGGTGTAAAGATTGCCAAGCAGCTCGTAGTATTCGTCCTCGGCGGCGTCCACGGCAGAGCCAACGATGAAAATGCCTGCAGCCGAGGGGGAGATCGCCTTGACGTCCTTGAGCATGGCAGTAAACTGCGCTTGCGAGGCCTTGTCTCTGCCTACGTGCGTATCGGATACCACCACGAATTCCGCAATTTTTTTGCCGGTTCGGGGCATCGTCAGTCCGGTCAGATCGGTCTGTGCCCGAAATCCCGTGGTGCTCTCGCCGTATTGCTCGCTATACGTATATACCAAAATGGATTTTGTCTGCGATGGAGCAGTAAAGCTTCCGCTTGTGGATATCAGTACGTAATTGGCGGTGATTTTGCCTTGGTAAAACGCCGAGTATCCGGGTAGGCGATTGCCGCTTGCATCGCCCCAGTAAAGTGCGTAGGAGGTGGCGTTGCAGTTGTCGGGCAGTGTCATATAAAAGGTGCCTGTGCCGCAGCCGTGCGAGCCGTCAATGATCACGTAAGAGGCCGTCAAGGGGAGCGTGGTCTCCATGGCAGCGTCTTGCGCCGCGGTTTGGGTGTCGCTTTGCGTGCCTTGCTCGGAGGATGCTGCCGCAAGCAGGGAAAAGGCGCCTGACAGCAGCGCAGCGCAAAGCAAAAGGGTCAGAATTCTTTTCATAAAAATTTCCTCGGAATCAGTATCTTTGCCAATGGTAAACGCCCTTTTCGTCCTTTTTGTCAATGTCTCTGAAAACGTAATAGATGGGCTTGGGGGTATCGGGCACGCTGCTTTCGGGTCTGCGGCGCCAAAGGCCGAGGTTAAGGCCGAATTCGCCCTTGTTGTCTCCGTGTGCGTGCAGAATAAAGCTGTCGATCTCGGGAATCTCCATCACCTTGCGGTAAGCCTTGCCGTAGGCCATGGCCTGCAGCACCTCGCTGGTGGCGGTGTTGTGCGAGTTAAAGCCCTGCTCGGAGAGAATGATGCGGCGGCGCTGACCGTGGAAGAGGCATTCCTCTTTGTAAAGAAACTGTGCCAGCACTTCAAGGTTCTTGAAGGTGATGCGGTAGGTGTTCTCGTCGTCAGTGGCGGTGGTGTCGTTCCAGAAATCGGGGAAGTTGAGGTTTTCGGGATAGGGGTGGTGCGCTACGTTCCAGCCGATCTCGCCCTCGGTCTTGCCAAGGCGCACAAGCTCCTCAAGCACGAACTTGGAGCCGTAGAAGCGGTTGGGATTTGCGCTGAAGTTGGCACCCGTCCAGAAGTGGTCAAGTGAGATATAGGTGCGTGCGCCCGACCAGATAGAGGTGGAAATCTGCCAGCAAAGGCGCAGCGAGGTGGTGTAGTCGTAAACGTACTGCTCCATGGTTGCCTCGCCCATGTTGCACCATTCAAAGCCGGAGTTGACCTCGTTGCCCACAATGTGGCCAACGGCACGGCCATAGGGTGCGCCGTCCAGCGTGTAGCGGTCGGTCAGAAAGGCGATCCATGCCATGTAGTAGCGCACGGCACGCTCGTTATGCAGATTGAAGGCAGAGATTCTGCCGCCCTCGCAAAAGCCGGGGTGCTTGATGATCTCCCAAAGATCGTCGGGCGTCTGCACCCAGCCCCAGGTGTGGGAGTTGAGCAGAATGTAGGTAATAGTCACGCCGGCCTCGGTCAGCTCGCGCACGCGTGCGTCGTTTTGCTCTACCACGCTCTTGCGGAAGTAGAAGGTCTCGCCGTCAAAGTCGTAGGGGATGGTGTCGCCCTCCACGGGCTCCACCCACAGAAAAGAGCCGAGGTTGACGTTGAGAGCTGCGTGCTTGACGCCTAAGTTGATGGCGTCGTGCACCATGGTGACCTGCAGGCCCTTTTTGCTCTCGGTCACGGGGTAGGACATATCGCGAAGGGAAGTGCCCATGTCCTCGGCGTAACAAGCGCCCGTGGCATCCGCGCCGTCAACGCTTGTGCGGTAGTAAAGGAATCTGCCGTCGCAGCCGCCCTTGTCAATCGGCAAGGTAAAGGTGCCGTTTTTGGCTGTAGCGGTAGCGGTAAATACAGGCGTGTCGAGGCAGAATGCGCTGCGATAAGCGGCGATCTGCACGCCTCCGTCGGTGTCTGTGTCAAAGCGGATTTGGTCGTTGTCCGTCACGATGCGAAAAATCTTCATAATGCGGCCCTCCGTTCGGCTATATGTTATGTTCATTATAACAAATAAACGTGCGAAAGGCAATAGGGACGGAGCAATTTGCAATTTTTTGTGAACATTTTTTTGATTTGCACCGAACTGAGAAAAAATGTGGTACAATGAACTCATGAAATGATGAAAGGCGGTATTGATATGAAGAAACACCTGCCCTTATTACTGATATGCATCATGCTTTTGGGCATGCTTGCGTCCTGCAACTCTGCGGACGCACCCGAGCAGACAACTTCTGCACCGAACGTCGCGCCCGAGACGACCTTGCCCGAGACCGAGGAGCAGACCGAACTCGCGCAGCCGGTCAATCTGACCGACCCCGTGTTCTCGGTGGTGGGCGGCTTATACAAGGCATCGCAGAAATTGACGCTGCAGTCCCCAAAGGGCACCGACTATACCGTACGCTATACCACCGACGGCAGCGTGCCCACAAAGAAATCCAAGGCGGCAGAGGATAGCATAGACGTGCCCGGCAAGGATGCGACCGTCATCCGCGCGGCTTGCTTTGACTCGGACGGCAATATCGTAGGCAAGGTGGTCACGCATACGTATATCAAGGCAAACGACCAACGCGCGGCGCTTTACACCGTGTCTTTGACGCTTGAGCCGGATGATTTTGATCAGCTTTGCTCCCGCTATACCGAAAAAATAGAAATGCCCACGCATATAGAGATTGTCACGCCCACGGGCGAGAGAGTGATCTCGCAGGACGGCGGCATGCGCATCTTCGGCGGCTCTTCGCGCGCGCTTTCGCAAAAGTCGTTCAAGATCATCGCGCGCAAGACAGGGCATTATGGCACCGATATCTACGAGGGCACGGGCACCTTCCGCTATGCGTTCTTCCCGGATCGCGTGGTGCGCGCAGGCAAGGACGCGGGTGAGATACTGGACAGATACGACAGCCTGATTCTGCGCAACGGCGGCAACGATTCGCTTTTGCACAATTCCTGCGATCCGCTGCAAGCCTCGCTGCTCCGTGACAACGCGGTCAACAATTTTGCCGCGCACGTCACCGACACCTTGGACTATGCCTGCTCCGCGTTTGCCGTGGTGTACGTCAACGGCGAGTATTACGGCATTCTTGATATGAAAGAAAACATGAACGAGGACTACGTCAAGCGCGTGTACGGCGTGCTTGACGACGACGTGGTGGTGGTCAAGAGCGAGCTGGACACCTCACGCGGCGGTCGCTTTGACGGCGAGTGGTTCTATTATGACAGCGAAAACGCAGACGAGCTGGCCGCTTGGGAAACCATTTGCAAAAAGGTGGCCACAGCGCAGAAAAAGGGTAATGCATCGTATTACGAAACGCTTGCCGAGAAGGTGGATCTGCACAGCTTTGCCGAATACTGCGCACTCAATCTCTATACCTCCAATCACGACTGGCCGCACAATAACGTCAAGCTGTGGCGATACACCGGCGCGCCCGTCGAGGGCATTGAAATTACGGACGGCAAGTGGAGATTCATGACGCGTGACCTTGACCTGGGCCTTGGCAGATACGACTCCGCCCACCTCAATCCCGAGCTGGATACCACTCCCGAGGTGGACAGCTTCTACCGTATGCTGGGCAATTTTGTGGACTATCACGATCTGTATTCCTATTCCGGCGAGCAGCGCATGTACCCCGATTCGCTGGGGCTGCAATGCATGCTGGCTTACTGCCTTGAAAACGACGAGTTCCGCGCGGATTTTGAGCAGATCTGCCGCAAGATGGCCTCTGCCGAGTCGACAGAGCTGCTGCTGGCCGAGCTTTCCTTGGGATATACGGCCATCGCTCCCGAAATGGAGCAGCACATCGATCACTGGGAATGGGCGATCGGCAACGGCTATACGCTCAAATCCTGGAAAAAGGAATATTCCGCTATCAAAAAATACGTCAATGCACGCCCCGCTTACTTTGTTGAGCAGCTTGAGCGCGCATTAGAAAGAACGGGGAACTGACGCCATGACCTACGCGCAATATTTGGATAAGGTATACGGATGTTTTTTGGGCAAGACGGTCGCGGGTACCATGGGTGCGCCCTACGAGGGCATCAAAATGCCGCTGGAACTTGCGTTCAAGCCTGAAATGATCAACACCATGCTGCCAAACGACGACCTGGATCTGCAGGTGCTTTGGCTGGACGTGGTCAAGAAATACGGCGAGGACTTTTCCTCGTACGATTTGCAAAAGATTTTTTGCGAGAACTGCGACTATTCGCCGGGTGAGTACGCCGTCATGCGCAAGAATTTTGCCAAGGGCATCTACCCGCCCGAAAGCGGACGCTTTTGCAACGATTTTTACATTGACGGCATGGGCTGCCCCATCCGCAGCGAGATCTGGGCTTGCCTGTATCCCGCGCAGCCCCACAAGGCAGCGGCGATCTCGGTTCGCGACGGCGTGCTTGACCACGAGGGCGAGAGCGTGTATGCCGAGCGTTTTTTCGCGGCCTTGGAGTCGGCGGCGTTTTATGAAAGCGATCTTGGCAGGCTGATCGATATCGCGCTTTGCGAGATTCCCCAGCCCTGCAAGCTGCGCGAGTTGATTGGCGACGTGCTTGCATGGTGCGAGAGGTACGACGATGTCAAAACCGTGCTCAAATACATCCTGCGCAAGTACGGCCATCCCGACTGCACCAATATGCTCCAGAACGTGGGCATTACGCTGACCGCGCTGTTGAAAGGGAATTTGGATCTGATCAAGACCTCCATGGATGCGCTCAACTGCGGCTTTGATACCGACTGCACCTGTGCGACCGCGGGCGCGATTGTTGGTGTCATCCGCGGGGCTGAGTCGCTGATCAAGGAATATCACTTGGGTGACGTCAAATTCGTGCTGGGCGTGCGCTCGCCCGACCACACTGACAGCGTGTACGATCTCTCGGTTGAGATTGCCGAGCTGGGTGCGCATTTCGCGCCCTTTGCCATGGACGGTGCGCCCGAAAAGGCGTTTTCGTTTGAGGCGCACGATCCGTTGGTTTTTGCCGTATCCTATCCCGAAGGGCCTTCCATCTCGTTCGGACAGACCAAAACCGTGACCTTGCGTGTGACCAACACCACAAAGCAAGAAATTGCTACCTCGCTTTGCATAGAAGGATTGGGTGAAAAGACGGTGCGCCTGCTGGGGCTGTCCGCAGGGCAGAGCACGGAGATTTCTTTACAGTTTTCCGTTCCCGCAGACGCGCGTGAAATTCGGGAGCAGAATCTTGTCAAGGTCGGCTACGAGCTTGAAAAGAAAGCGTATGGATACACCTTTGGTCTCTCGGGTGCTGCCGTGTGGAAGGTGACGGGGCCTATCTGGAAGACCGATCCCGAATGCACCACCGAGGCGCTTGAGCGCGTACCCAACTACTGGCATCTGTTCGCGGGTGTGCAGCACGACGGCGACGCTAACGACGTGGTGCGCCGCTTCCACCTCAATTTTGCGGTGGATACCGATACCGAATACCTGACCGAGCAGGAGCTGTTTGCAGCCCCCTGCGAGCTTGGCAAATATGCAGAGGACGTGTTCGTGCAAACCGAGGACTCCTTTACCGTGCGCGATCTGTTTGGATTCCGCGGCCCGTGCGTGGCGTATCTCTCTCGCGTGCTGCTTTGCCCCGAGGAGATGGAGACCTGCGTGCAGATCGGTCATAGCGCGCCGTTTGCCTTGTATTTGAACGGGAAATTGATCTCCGAGCGCAAGTGCTGCGACACCTGGACGGCCGAAAACGTGCACGTGCAGGGCGTTAAGCTGGGGGCGGGTGAGAACCGCATGGTGCTGCGCTTGACGCAGGTCAACGCCGACGCCAAGTTCAACGTCATCTTCTCCAAAGGCCCCACCTGCGCCGAGCATTTGGTGTGCATGGGCTCCAAGAACCCGAAGTATTTCTGATAAAAAAGAAAAACCCAACTCCGTTTTCGGAGTTGGGCAATTTTTTATCTGCGCTTTTTGAGCGCGATGCACGCAGCGGGGAGCATGAGCAAGGCAAGTGCTGCGCATGCGGCGGATTTGCATCCGACGGGGGAGGTTGCCACGTTCTTGTCACCCTCTGCGGGCTCGGTGGTCTGCGCCTCGGTGGTCTCGGGCAGCGGCTCGCCCGTGGAGACCTGCAGCGAAAAAACGGTCATGTTGTGGTCGGAGGGGTGAGGAACGTTTTCAATGGGATCACCGCCCACCTGACGGTAAGAATCCACCCAGATCTTATCCTTGGTAATGATGCAATGGTCAATGGGCAGGCGCGTCTGGAAATCGGCCGAGTATTCGCCCCATTTGTTATACGTGCCGTGCAGATTGGTTTCGTAGGTACGGAAGCGTGCGTCGGCAAGATCGCCCGAGGTCAGAATCCCGTAGGATGCGTGTGTCTGATTGGCGTTCCAGTCACCCAGCATGATGATGGGGCGATCACCTGCGATTTCGTGCGATTTGTCATAGATCAGCTGCGCGGAAAGTGCACGGACCTGCTCGCTCTTGGCATCCAGGTGCGCACCGAGCAACAAGAATTCCACGCCGCTTGCCTTGTCACGAAGCAGTGCGTAATTGATGCAACGCGCCATGTCGCCCACAATGCCGCCGTTCCACTTGTTGGAATTCTTGCGGTCGGGGGTAGAGGAGCACCAGAAATGATTTTGCTCCAAGGTCTCAAATCGCTCGGTTTTCCACAGAATCAGCGAGGTCAGATCCCATTTCTGCTTGTTTTGCTTTCCGTAAAAGTCCTTGCCCGAGCTTGAAAAGCCGTAGGCGGTGTAACCGTTTTGCTCGCAGAAGGCCCCGATGGGCTCTTGCCATGCAAAGTTGACCTCACAGAGCACGATCAGATCGGGATCTTCCGCAGCAATAAGCCCCAGTGCCTCATCACAGCGGTCGGCGATAAAGGGAATGTCCTCGTAGTCGTCGGGGATGCCGGATGCGCAGAGGTTGTATTCCACGGCCTTGATGCCGATGGTCTGCGCATTGGGTACAAGCTCGGGGTTGTTCGGGATCTGATTGTCATAAACGCGGCCGGGGGTGGGGATGGTCGTGCCCATGCAAGCACCGTCCGTGCCGAATACCACGGCGCGGTTTGAGCGGTTATAAAAGGCGGCGTCGTAGGAAAAGGAGTTGACGTAGCCACCGCAATAAAGCTCCATAGCCGCGGCCGTACAGGTCTTGTCAAGCTTGAAATCTTTGTTGGAAACAACAAAGAAGCGGTTTTTGTCCAACGTATCGGAGATACCGTGCAGAGCGGTAAAGGCATCGTAAACCGCACCCGCTTGCTCCGCGGTGTTGTCAAGTCCCAGCGTTACCCAATGCTTGGTGTAGTGCACGATGATAGCAACCTCTCCGGGCGCGATTTCGGGGGTATCGCCTGCGCAGATCAGTGTACCCGAGTCGGTGCGGGCGCTGTCCGAGCGATAGCAGAGCGAAAGATTGGAAAGAGTTATGTTTCTGTCTGTGGGATTATAGATCTCGGTGTAGGGAAAAACGTCGGCGCTTTCCTCAATCGCATCGTCTCCCTCTTTCCATTTGGGATTGAAGCAGATCTCGGAAACGGTCAGCCCGTACCCTTCGGGAGGTGGCGTTTCGGCAAAGATGCCCAAAGGGGAAAGCAGCATCAGGCTGCACAGTAGCATGGCGAATATCGCTTTGATTTTCATATTCATCTCCATGCCGCCTATGGCGGCTTAAATCGTTTTGAAACTTCACCTAAAAATGGGCCGGGCCCCATTTTTAGGTGAAGTTTAGGCGTGAATGGTTAAGTAAACAGGAAGATAACGTGAAATTTCACGCTACTCCTCCAAAAGCTTCGGGCAGCTTTCGCCCGCCTTATAGGCTGCGATGTACTGCTTCATGAATTGGTAGTAAAGGTCGCCGTGACCGCCCTCCATGGGCTCAATGTCGCGGCTGTATTCTTGGTTATAGTTGTCCACGAAGGCAGTCTGGCCGTCCACGATGAATCGCTGTGCCGTCCACTCGTTCCACCAGGTAATGGTGACCACCTTGGGATGCACGCGGAAGGCCTCCTTCCATTGCTCGTAGAAGAATTTGCCGCCGTTTCTACCGTGTGCGGTAGGCATGGACATGTAGGTCTCCTGTGAAGCCACCGCGACCGAGATCTGCTCGATCACACCGTCTTTTTCGTAAGCGGTATTTCTGTTGCGGATATTGAGGAATCGCCAGCAGGGCTCGTTTGTCAAGCCCCACATGTAGCGCACGGTAAAGAGATCGGGGTAGGGGAAGGAATCTGTGCTTTGCGTGTAGATCATAAAGGGCTTGCCCTCCCAGTAAACAAAGCAGTCGGCATAGGGGTTGTTTTCGGTGTAATAGCGGTCGTAGAGCGCTTTGATCATAGGCCCTTCGGACGCGCCGCACCAAGCCACGATATAGGGCGTGCGGTACCCTTGGGCGCGCAGCTCAAGCGTCGCCTGACACAGGGTGTCCAACGGGTCAAACATCCAGACCTTGCCCATGGCGGTGTTGGAAATATAGCCGTCGTTTGCATTGGTGTAGTCAAGAATGATAAAGTCCACGTCGGCCTCGCCCAAGAGGATCAGGTTGTTCTTGGCAGCCTGCATATCGGTTGAGCGGTAGTAGCCTTGCGCGGGCTTTGCCCAGTAGTGGAAGGCGTGCACAGCGCCCCAGTCTCGCTTGCCCTCAAGCACCTCGGTGATATTGTTGAAATCGGTCACGGGCTCGTTTCCCGTGCCGAGAATACCGTCAAACCAAACCGAATAGCAAATGCTGACAAGGTCCTGCTTATCGGTTATGTCAAGTCCGGGAGTTACGCCCTCGTCCGGAATTGCCGTGATGGTGGTCTCCACGCGCTTTTCCTCCTTCTGGCAGGCTAAAATATTCAGGTTATCAATCCGTGCAGCGCCCATGTGAGTAAAGAACACGAAGTAATCGCCCGCATAGTGCCCCATGTTATTGGCGGTCTCTGCCACCTTTTGGCCGTTTGCATCGTAAACGGTCAGCGTGGTATCGTTCATGCTCGTTTTGAGCAGCAGAACGCTCTCCTCACCGTCAAAGCCGCCGTAAATGTAGGTGTCGTAATTCTCGGTGCACACGATATCCACGTGCTGCATATCGGCAAAGCCGCGGGGGATCTTGACCGAGGCAAAGCCTGCAGGCCAGCCGCCGTCCGTGCCGCCGATGACTGTGATCACGTCATTTTCGGAGAAAGAGAACCAAAGCCCGTCACCCGGGGCGTCCGGAATCTTGCCCGCATAATTGGAAACGTAGCAGCCTATAAAGGTAGAGATCCATGTATGCTTGCCTGTGGACTGGGCATTGGGCGCAAAGCTTGCAATATCCAAGGAAAGCTGAACCTGATGGTGCTCCTTGACCGATGCGGGAATTACAGGGGAGAAGGTAGACCAGCCACCGGGATAGCTCTCACCGTTGAACATAAAGTGCAAAGCACCGTCGCGAACGGTGGCAAGTCCCGCATCGCGATAGGCAAGCTTACCGTCGGCGGTTTTGTCGCTGTCGTCAAAGTTGGCAGAAAGCAGCGAAACGACGCCTTGATCGGAGGTGCTTACGGTCTGTCCGAGCTTTTGCGTGTCAAAGCCCGCAACCGAAATCTCCTTTTCCTCCTTGACATAGCTCATGCCGGGATAGTAGTCAATCTCTCCCTGTGCGGGCTCGGACTCGAATTCGGACTCGGATTCGGACTCGGATTCGGGCGTTACGGGATCAGTTGCTTGCTCGGTCGAGCTTTGTGTATCAGGCTGCTCTGGCTCGGGCGTGCAGGCTGCAAGCGGGAGCAGGCACAGGCAAAGCAGCATTAAGGTTATGCGAAGTAAGGAATGTTTCATCGTTTTTGTTCCTTTCGATCATATTTCTGTTTTCATTATATCCGATCGGGGGCGGCTTGTCAATGCAGAAAAAAGGACTGTGGTGACAAAACGTGCAAAAACATCTTGACAAATGCGCCGGAATGCCGTATAATGAACAGGATAGTTCAAAAAGAAACTAAAAGGAGACGCTATGCATTATTCCGAATGGCTTGGAAAGCTGTATACCATGGAGCAATACTTAGAGGAGTGCCTTTCCCCGGTTTGCAAGGAGTACAATATCAACTCGACCGAGCTGACCGTGCTCTTGTTTTTACATAACAATCCGGATAAGAACACCGCAACCGACATCATTGCCTACAGCCGCTTGGCCAAGGCCAATATCTCCAAGGCGGTGGAGCATCTGATGCGCCGCGATCTTTTGGAGCGCGTGCGCGACACACAGGACAGACGCGTCATGCATCTTTGTCTGACCGAGACGGCCGAGCGTATCATGCCCGATCTGCACCGCGCCGCAGAGCAGTTTTTGCGCGGCATCTTTGCGGATTTCTCTCCCTCGGAGCTGCGCGCCTATGCGCAATATAATGATCGCATTGCCAATAATGCAGAAAACAGACTAAAAAAGAACCAATAAACCGAAAGTCCCGTCGTTGACAAACGGCGGGGCTTTTGATATAATGAAAGCAGAAATTCTTATTTCAAGGAGATTGATATGAAAGAATTACATCTGATCTGTAACGCGCACCTGGACCCCGTCTGGCAATGGGATTGGAACGAGGGCGCATCGGCTGCGCTGGCAACCTTTTATTCGGCTGCCGAGCTGGCTGACGAATACGATTATATTTTCTGCCATAACGAGGCACTCTTGTACGAGTGGATCGAGCGCTACGATCCCGCGCTGTTCTCCCGCATCAAGGAGCTGGTAGCGGCAGGCAAGTGGCACATTATGGGCGGCTGGTATTGCCAGCCCGACTGCACCGTTCCGAGCGGCGAGGGCTTTGTGCGTCAGATCGAGACCGGCCTTTCGTACTTTAAGGAAAAGTTCGGCGTGCGTCCGACAACTGCCGTCAACTTTGACTCGTTTGGCCATACGCAGGGACTTGTACAGATTCTGAACAAGACCGGATACGACAGCTATATCTTCTGCCGTCCGCTCAAGCCCATGATGGAGCTGCCGCACATGTTCTTTGAATGGAAGGGACTTGACGGTGTAAGCTCGGTCAAGGCTGCGAGATTTGAGGATGATACCATTTATTGCTCCGAGCTTGGAAATGCAGTCAACGCAATCAAGAGAAAGATGCGTCCTTGGGAAAATGAGGACGTGGCGTTTGCCTTGTGGGGTATCGGTAACCACGGCGGCGGCCCCTCCAGAAAGGACTTGACCGAGATCGGTCAAATGATAAAGGAGGAGCTTGGCAACGGCGTGCGCATCATGCACTCCACGCCCGAGCAGTTCTTTGCCGCTGCAACTCCGACCGCAACCGTGGATTATGCGCTGGAGCCCTGCTTTGTCAAGTGCTATTCCTCGGTCAGCACGCTCAAGCGCAGATATGCAAGCCTTGAGGACCAGCTGCTCATGACCGAGAAGATCTGCGCACGCGCAGCGATTGAGACCGATTTTGAATACGATAAGGCTGCCATGGACGAAGCACAGCGCATCATGGCCATGATTCAGTTCCACGACGTGCTGTCTGGCACCAGTATCTTAGAGGGCAACGTGTCCGCGCTGCGTAAGGCGGACTATGCGCTGGAGATTCTGGACGAGCAGTTCTCGCGTGCCTTTTTCAAGCTGTACGAGGGCTGGACGCGCGGTGCAGGCGGGGAATTCCCGTTTGCCGTATTCAATCCGCATCCTTACGAGATTGACGGCGTGTTTGATCTGGAAATGCTGATCATGGATGCCATGGATGCAAGAGATCCCAAAATGTATGCACTCGAGGTGCGAAACGAGAACGGCGTTTGCGTCTCGCAGCTGACCAAGGAAAGCTCCACCATCAATATGGACAGAAGAAAGAGAGTTACGGTTCGTGCAAAGCTTGCGCCCATGTCGCTGACTCGCTTTGATATCAAGGTGACCAAGGTTGACCGCGTGCCCGTGGACAAGACCCCGCAGACCCACTTTGAGGTCGGGAATGAAAAGATCGATTTATGCGCCGAGTGCGGCTGCCTGGCAGGCCTTGAGGTGGACGGCAAGCAGTATCTTGGCGGCGGTGCGTTTGCTCCCGTGACGTTTACCGATAACGCCGATCCTTGGGGCTGGTGGCTCAAGACCATCAGCCAAGAGCAAAAGGCGCTTGATTGTAAGACTTCCTTGCGCGTCATTGAGCGCGGCGACGTACTGACAAGACTTGAGAGCGAATATACCACAGGCAAATCCGACGTGCGCGTGGGCTATACCGTTTACCGCGACCTGCCTTACGTGGACGTTAAGGTCAACGTTTCGTGGAACGACGCGGGTAAGGGGCTCAAGCTGGAGATCCCGCTTGCCGAGGTGGGCAAGTTTATCGGTCAGACCTCGTTTGGCACGCAGGAATATTGCCATGATCTGGAACAGTGCTCGCATCGCTTTGTGGCTGTGGAGAACGGTGACAAGGTGCTGGGCGTGTTTAAGCAGGGCACGTACGGCTGCTCGATTGAGAACGGCAAGCTGTATCTGACGCTGCTCAATGGCTCGGTTTACTGCGCGCATCCCGCGGGTGATCTGCCCATCCTGCCCGACGAGAGATACTATGACTATATCGATCTTGGCGTGCACGAATATTCCTTCCGTCTGGAGGTTTGCGACAAGACCGAATTGGAGAGAAAGGCAACCGAGTTTGCACAGAAGTTCTATACGCTCAACGTATATCCGCACGGAAAGGGCGTCTCCTACAACACCTCGCCCGTCTCGCTGTCCGACAACAATATCACGCTGTCCGCATTCCGTAAGATGGATAACGAGACCTACATGATCCGCTTGTTCAACAATCTGGACGCGGCACGCACCTGCACCTGCACGGTTATGGGCACGGTGCTGGAGCTGGAATTCGGCAAGTACGAGGTCAAGACGCTGCTTTATAGGGATGGCGCGCTCTGCGAGCACGATTCCATGCTGATGCTGTAAATCAAAAATAAAAAACACAGCCCGATCGGGCTGAGAATTTAGCGGAAAATAACGAAAAAGCAGAAGTCTTTGATGGCTTCTGCTTTCGGTTTTTATGATGCGCAACCCTGCCCGTGTCATCCTGAGCGGAACGTAGTGGAGTCGAACGCGGAGCGCGACACGCAGTGTCGGGATTTACGGGCAATAAACACTCCCCTCGTAGATCCTCAAAACGCT